>SWDS01000009.1:1508-330898 GCA_005116745.1 Nitrospira sp.
TATGGCCGTTCTCGCTTTCCTCGTCCTACTCCTCAAAAGATTTTGAACAGGCTCTGAGCGGGACTACAACATCTTTACTCCCACCAACCGATCCGCGTCGGACAATCCGTTGAATCCGGTCAACGCCTATGATCCAACGAACCCGTTTAACCCCATCAATCGGTACGATTCCGGCAATCCGGCTAACCCCATCAACCACTACAGTCCGAGCAACCCGTTCAATCCGGTGAATCAGTATCATCTGGACAATCCATTGAACCTGATTAATAAGTATAACTCCGACGTGCCGTTTGCACCGTTGGATGGGCCGTCAGGAAGCCGTACGAGACCATGATTGTCAGGGCAACACGGTTAGGCCGAGGGCGCGGAAATCTTCATCGAAGGTGAAACAGGGAAGATGATCGAGGAGCGAGGTGACCACCACGAACGAGATCGCATCGCAGAACGACAAGCGATGATCCCGAGCGTATGTACGAAATATCTGTTCGGCTTCGTCTCTCACGCGGTCGCCATAGGTGACGATGCGAAGCCCGGGCTTCACATCGGTGAGAAAGGCGAGAGCAGCCCGATAATTGCGCCGGTACCGCAGCAACGTCACCGTTTCGCTGATGATGTCCCACGTCGTGCAGAACGTCGCGCCGATGGAGGCCGATTCTGTCACAAGCGCTTGGGCGCGTGCATGGTTGGTATCTCTCGGATCAAGACAGGCATAGAAGAATGACGTGTCACAAAACACTAGGTTGGGGAGGGCCATCAGCGGATCGCGCCACCTTTCCCATAGAGGTGGGTCTTCACATGGGAGGAGATCGGGCGCTTCCGACTGCGCGGCTTCGGCAGCCCTGTCATCAGTCGCAGGAGCGTCTTTGCGGCCGCTCCCGGCTCAGGTTGAGGTTGCACGGCGCGAAGCTCGGCCACGACCTCGTCGTGGACGGTGATTTCCACACGGGCGCCCGCATCTCGCTGGACCCGGCGTACCAGAGCCGGCAACTGTTTCCGCGCTTCGCTGATCGAGAGTTTCATGGGGTCTCCATATGAATATGCTCAAAATGTACAGCCACGTACAATTCGTGTCAACATCAAGGCAATCCCAACGCGCCGTTTGGATCGTTGGATAACAGGGGGAGCCGGGGGACAACAACATGGTACTGGCCGAAACGAGGCAGTCGAGCGTCTCTACCTTCCGGTGTCGGCTGCGTGGAGCACGTAGGACAGTTCGCCTTGAAGGCCAAGCTGGTCCGCCCAGTCCCAGAGGTAGGGAAGATCAAGCTGCAGCCGCGGGTTCTTGACGATGCTGATCACATCGTCAAAGTCTCGTGGCCGGCTCGCCCGCAATTTCATGAGAACGAGGTCTTCCGGTGAAGTCATCCAAATCGTCAAACCATGAAAATCGACGGCCCGGCGCCGAGCGAGCACAGCGCGATCGAAAGGGCTCAGTGAAAAGACGAGGTCCACAGGAAAATATGGGGCAGTGGGATGCGCGATCCGCAGAACCACTTCACGAGCCATCGGATTGGCATCGTGCCATGTCTCGTTGATCGCGAATCCAGCTGCGCGCAAGAGACCAAGGAACGGCTGGGGATCGGTGCATTGGGCGAGAACAAGAACGTCCACATCGTAGGTGGCACGTGGAGTTCCCCAGACACCGAGTGCCAACGCTCCGATGACACAGTAGGGGGCTTGCGTCGAAGACAGGGCGCGATGGGCTAACTCCACCACCGCCAGGTAGTCGTTCTGAAACACATCCGGTTGGGTCATGATACGAACTAGGCGTGCGGGACGGTCGAACGAGTGCTATCGGATTCCTCTACGGCGCCACGTAGAGCTAATATCCATCGGTGTTGGGCCGTCGACAGACGACAGACGGCGAGGATGCCCTCGACAGCGGAAGCCGGGTAATCCGTCGGATTGATCTGCGCCGCGCTCACATGCAGCTTGCGCAGCCAAATCGGCGGATGATCGGGATCGAACGCCATGAGGCGATTGTACAGGATGCGCATGGAAAGGCAAAGCCGACAGGGGGGCTGCCATCCGGACAATCCACTGAACCCTGCCAATCAGTACAACTTCACTGTACCGTTCGAGCCGTTGGATGGGAGGACCAGGAGAATGGGCAAGTGAAAGGTAGCTTTGGCCTGGAGCAAAACGGCAAATGACGAACTCGAAGAGATACCTTGCCCATGTGCTGCGGAACGACGACGGGTTACGATTCATGATCTGGAGGAGCATGTGCGCACGGGGGCCAGTGTGTGATGGCAAGACCAGACCTCATTGATGTGGGCGAATTGACGGGAGGGCAATCGGTATGTGGTCTGAACTGTGCTCCTCGAACTGGAAGGAACTGAGAGATGGCGGGTAAGAAAAAGGTGACACGGCAATCGCATGGCGGAGCCGTCCAGATCCAAAGACTGCTGGCCGATATCCGCGACCTCATCCTCTCGGCGCGACAGACGGTCGTTCGCAGCGTGGATACCCTCCAAGTCTTGACCAGCTTCGAGATCGGTCGCCGTATCGTGGAACATGAACAGCATGGGATGAGCAGGGCAGCATACGGAAAATTAGTCGTAGAGGAACTGGCCACACGCCTCACGACCGAATTCGGCAAGGGGTTTTCAAAGAGTAATATCGAGTATATGCGTCGGTTCTATACATTGTATCGTGATCGGTACCCCTCAATTGCCCAGACACCGTCTGGGCAATTGGCGTTACGCGGGAAAGCCCAGACGACGTCTGGGAAATCTCCTGCTGTGCAGCTGCCGGCTCCTCGCTCCGCTTCGCTGAAACCGCCATTCGCGCTAGGGTGGTCGCACTATGTGCTGCTCATGGGAATCGGCGATTCGGATGAACGCGCCTTCTACGAAATTGAGGCGGTGGAAAACGGCTGGTCCATTCGCGAGCTGAAGCGGCAAGTGAACTCCGGCCTCTATGAGCGTCTGGCGCTGAGCCGGGACAAGCGCGGAATCCGAAAGCTGGCGCAGCACGGCCAGATCGTCGGAAGACCGCAAGACCTGCTGAAAGAACCGTACGTCCTGGAGTTTCTTGGACTCGATGAAAAGGCCGCCTATTCCGAAACCGATCTGGAATCGGCCATCATCGACAAGCTCGAGCACTTCTTACTGGAACTCGGCAAGGGGTTTCTCTTCGAAGCCCGCCAGAAGCGTTTCACCTTCGAGGCGGATCACTTCTTCGTCGATCTGGTCTTCTACAATAGACTGCTTCGGTGTTACGTCCTGATCGATCTGAAGATCGGCAAAGTGACCCACCAAGACCTCGGGCAGATGCAGATGTACGTCAATTACTTCGATCGATACGTGAAGAGGGAAGACGAACAGCCGACCATCGGCATCATCCTCTGTAAGAAAAAGCACGACGCGTTGGTCACCATCACCCTGCCCAAGGGCGCCAACATTCATGCCAGGGAATATCGGTTGTATCTGCCGTCGAAGGAAGAATTACGGCGCAAGCTCGTCGAGTGGGCCGAGGACCAGGAGGGGAAGCCGTGAAATCGGATGGACACCGCGTAGGTCGCGGGAGCCTGAAATGATGAGCCGTGTTCTGGAAGAATGTCGCAAGCCCGCTCTGGCCCATGTGCGGCGGAACGACGACGGGTCGTTTGTCATTCATGAGCTTGAAGAACATTTGCGTGCGGTAGCCGATCTTGCCGGCGAGTTTGCTACGGAGTTCGGGCATGCTGAATGGGGGCAACTCGCAGGGCTCTGGCATGACATCGGGAAGTATGTCGCTGTCTTCAATAATCTTCCCGTTTGTGGGGACGGGATCGCTATCTGGATGCAGAGGGTCGAAGTATGAGTAAGGAGTTGCCTCCATATATTGCTCATGTCCGGAAAGCGGGGGGCAATCCACAGAGCCTTGAAGAGCATCTATTGGGAGTTGCTGAGATAGCCAAGGGGCTTGCTTCAAAGGTAGCACTAGGACCTCAAGGCGAATTGATTGGGCTAGTCCATGATTTGGGAAAGTACAGCAATGAGTTTCAGGCCTATCTCAAGTCGGCTGTCGGTTTGATCAATCAAGATGAAGATGAGTTTGTCGATGCGCAGGGACTCAAGGGCAAGGTGGACCATTCCACCGCTGGGGCACAGCTTGTTTGGGAGAAACTGTCTAAGCATGGGCAATTAGGTCAAGTAGTTGGCCAGATGCTGTCGCTGTGCATCGCCTCACATCATTCGGGCTTGATTGACTGCCTGTCTTCAAACGCCAATAAACCTGTTGAAGATATTTTCACGAGGCGGGCTGGCAAGCAGGATGATCGATCCCATCTTCGTGAAGCTATGAGCAAGATGGACATGCTGATCGACAAGCGGTTTCGGGAGTTGTCTTCCATGCCAAGCTTGATTAGTGGTATTGAGGAAGCTATCCGAAAGGTCGCACGCGGCGAAAAGGTTGAGGCTATTATTCGGTTCAAGGTTGGCCTGCTCGTCCGTCTTCTGTTCAGCTGCCTGATAGACGCAGACCGTATCGATACGGCTGATTTTGAAAGGCCAAGGGCCGCAAAACATCGCCTCAAGGGGCAATACACCGAATGGCCCCTGCTGATCGAGCGCCTGGAGAAGCACTTGGAAGGATTCACCATCCGGAATCCAATTGATGAAATCAGGCGGAGTATTTCCGATCACTGCTTCAATAGCGCCATTCGTGATAAAGGCATTTATACTCTGACCGTACCCACGGGAGGCGGGAAGACTCTTGCCAGCCTGCGCTTTGCTCTACATCACGCGGAACGTCATAAGATGGATCGAGTGATTTACGTTATTCCCTTCACGTCCATTATTGACCAGAACGCCAAGGTGGTTCGCGACATCCTAGAGCCGACGAAGGACGACCGTGGTCGCGTGGTGCTCGAACATCACTCCAACCTCACCCCAGAACAGCAGGGATGGCGGGAAAAGATGCTGACAGAGAACTGGGACGCCCCGGTTGTCTTCACCACTAGTGTACAGCTGCTAGAGGCCATCTTTGGCGGAGGTACGCGCGGTGCTCGGCGGATGCACCAGTTGGCCAATGCGGTGCTGATCTTTGACGAAATCCAGACCTTGCCCGTCAACTGTGTGCATCTCTTCTGCAATGCCATGAATTTCCTAGTAGAGCACTGCGGCAGTACGGTGGTGCTATGCACGGCCACACAACCCTTGCTGAACCGTGTAGACCAAAGCAAAGGTGCGCTGAAGTTCACAAAGAACGATGACCTTATGCCCGACGTAAAGGGACTGTTCGACGACCTGAAGCGTGTGGAGGTGCTCAATCAGCGCAAACCTGGTGGATGGACCGACGAGGAAATCGCTCGACTTGCTCTGGATGAGGTCGTGCAAAGTGGAAGCTGCCTCGTGATCGTCAACACGAAGAAATCCGCGCAGACACTTTTTCGTCTATGCCGGGAAGCTGCGGGGATACAGACCTTTCACCTGAGCACCAGCATGTGCCCTGCGCACCGTAAGGAAATACTCGAAAAAATAAGGGAGCTGCTAGAGGACGAGTCTCCCGTGCTCTGTATCAGCACCCAGTTGATTGAAGCTGGTGTGGATGTGGATTTTTGCGCGGTCATTCGCTACACGGCTGGTCTGGATTCCATTGCCCAGGCTGCTGGCCGATGTAATCGCAATGGAAAGCAAAAAGATGCTGATGGAAATCCTAAGGTAGGGCGGGTTCACGTGGTCAATCCAGCGGTGGAAAATATAGACAGGCTCAAGGATATTCTGTGCGGCAAAGGCATCACCGAGCGATTGCTTGACGATGTTGAGGCAGGTAGCGAGGACTTCGGCGGCAACTTGATTGGGCCGAAAGCCATTGAGCGGTATTTCGAATACTTCTTCTTTGCCCGCCACCAGGAAATGGATTACCCCGTATCCGCCCAGACTGTCGGTCGTGACGACACACTATTGAATCTTCTCTCCGTCAACTCGCTGGCTGTGGACGAATATGGACGCAATTATGGCACCGCGCTCAACATCTACCTTCGGCAATCCTTCATGTCCGCTGCCCGTGCCTTCAAAGTCATTGACGCACCGGCGCGAGGCATCATCGTGCCCTACGGAGAAGCTGGGCGTGATTTGATTAACGATCTTTGCTCGGCCTTCGAGGTGGAAAAGCAGTTCGAGCTGCTGCGCCGGGCACAGCAATACACAGTCAATGTTTTCCCCCAAGACTTGGAGAGGTTTCAGAAGGCTGGGGCGGTGCATGAAATCCAGAAGGGTGTGGACATCCTCTATCTGTCCGATACCCGGTATTACAATCAGTCGTTCGGCCTGAGTCAGACGCCAGAAGGAACAATGGAGGTGCTAAATGCCTGATTCGCACAACAGTAGTATCGAATTCAAGGTGTGGGGCCGATACGCTCTGTTCACGGACCCCCTGACCCGCATCGGCGGCGAAAAGTGTTCCTATCACCTACCGACCTACGAGGCGCTGAAGGGTATCGCCAAGTCTATCTACTGGAAGCCCACCTTCATTTGGGTCATCGATGAGGTGCGTGTGATGAAGCGCATCCGCACCCAGACCAAGGGCACTAAACCCCTGGAGTTTGGCGGCGGCAACACCTTGGCCATCTATACCTTCCTGGCGGATGTGGAATATCAGGTTAGGGCGCACTTCGTATGGAACCAACATCGGCCGGAATTAGTGGATGACCGGAGCGAGCCAAAACATCACTTGATTGCCAAGCGCATGCTTGAACGGGGTGGCCGTCAAGATATCTTTTTGGGCACACGGGATTGCCAAGGCTACGTCGAACCTTGTGAATTCGGCGCCGAGCCTGGGCATTACGACAGCGCTGGAGAGCTGGGATTCGGCTTGACCTTCCATGGGTTCGACTACCCGGACGAAACCGGCGAAGGCAAACTTCAAGCTCGATTTTGGCAGCCAACGATGGTTGACGGAGTTATCCGTTTTGACCCACCTGAGCAGTGCACCACTCGGAAATTTATCCGAGAGATGCAGCCCAAGCAGTTTACGCCTGTGCGGAATCTCCTCGGCGTGGAAGCGGAAGTCGCCGGACTGGAGTGTTGACATGAGCTGGATTCAAAAACTCCACGAGACCTACGAGCAATGCTACGACGCACCTCAGTTTTCCAATCATCCACTGCTGCCGATTAGTCATGCACTCCAGCAGGCCCACATTGAAGTCACCCTGGATCACCAAGGTAATTTTCGGCGCGCCAAAATTGTCCAGAAAGTGGAAACGATATTGCCTGCTACGGAGAAATCCGCAGCACGGACAAGCGGTGAGGCGCCGCATCCTTTGTGTGACAAGGTTCAATACTGTGCCTCTGATTATCCAAAGCATGGGGGCATGAAAAAATCCTACTATCCAGGATATGCCAAGCAACTCACGACTTGGTGCGAATCCCGTTTCTCTCACCCCAAAGCCAGAGCCGTTCTTGAATATGTCCGAAAGGGAACCGTTATCGCCGACCTCGTTCGCGAGAAAGTTCTGCATGTAGGCAATGACAAAGCTCTCCTGACCGTATGGAAATCCGATTTGCCGACGCCGGATATATTCAAGTACCTGACGGCAAAAGAAGGGGCACGCGATCAAGGGGACGCACTGATTCGCTGGCGCGTGGAAATGCCAGAAGACCCTATTCCTGAAACTTGGGAAGACAAAAGCCTGAGGGAAGCTTGGGTCGTATTCGACGCGTACCAGAGCCAGCACCATGACGATGACACAGTTTTAAGGAATACAGTATCTCGGCTTAAGAAAGGCAAAGACCATAAATCGCAGCAAGGTCTTTGCATGGTCATCGGGAAAACTATGCTGCTGGCGACCAATCACCCGAAGAGATTGCGGCACGGTGGCGACGGAGCCAAGTTGATCTCTTCAAATGACACCGATGGATATACGTTCCGTGGCCGTTTCCTTGGTGCCGAAGAAGCTTGCAGCGTTGGTTTCGAGGTGACGCAAAAAGCCCACAGCGCCTTGCGCTGGCTGATCGCTAGGCAAGCCTTTCGCTCTGGCGATCAGGTTGTCGTGGCCTGGTCGGTATCCGGCAAGTCCTTGCCTGACCCGTTTGCCAACTCCGCCCAGATGTTTGGCTTGGAATCCAGAGAGGAGGATGCCAAGCCCGTGTATCAAGGGGATGCAGGTCAGGCCTTTGCCGTCAGGCTGAAAAAATATATCGCCGGCTATCGAACACGCCTCGGCTCGACGGATGCAATTGTGGTCATGGCGCTGGACTCAGCGACGCCCGGACGCATGGCTATCACCTATTACCGGGAACTAACCGGCTCGGAATTCCTTGAACGTATTCAGCTATGGCACGAGTCCTGTGCCTGGCATCAGAGCTTTGGCAAGAACTTGAGGTTTGTAGGCGTTCCCTCGCCGAGAGATATCACTGAGGCCGCCTACGGTCGTCAAGTGGAAGGCAAGTCAGGCGAGAAGCTTCGCAAGGCTACGGTGGAACGGCTCCTTCCCTGCATCATCGATGGGCGACCTATACCGCGAGACCTTGTGGAATCCACGGTACGCAGAGCAGTCAATCGGCCGGGGCTTGAGAAATGGGAGTGGGAGAAAAACTTGGGTATCGCCTGCGCTCTGTTTAGAGGACATCACAAGCAAAGGAGTTACGAAATGGCATTGGAGTTAGACAGAACATCCCGGGATTATCTCTTCGGGCGCCTCCTGGCCGTAGCGGAACGCATCGAAGATATGGCGCTGTATTTAGCCAAGGAAAATCGAGGCACCAGCGCAGCTAAGCTCATGCAGCGCTTCGCCGACCATCCTTATTCTACATGGCGGACCATCGAGCTCTCTCTGGCACCTTACAAGGCTCGACTCCGCACAAGGTTACCAGGCTTTCTTGTCAATATGGAAAAACTCCTCGACGGAATCATCTGCACATTCAGGGGACAGGATTTCATGAGTGAAGCAAGGCTTTCAGGCGAATTCCTCCTGGGATACCACTGTCAGAGACAGGCCCTATGGCCAAAGTCTGAATCGACCAACGCTGAAGAACCCACCGAGACCCAAACCGATCAAGGAGAGTAAAGATGACGATACTTCAAAACAAGATCGACTTTGCAGTAGTGCTTCGTGTTAAACGGGCCAATCCAAATGGCGACCCGCTTAATGGAAATCGTCCCCGCACCGACTATGACAACTACGGAGAAATGACCGATGTTTGCAACAAGCGGAAGATCAGGGATCGGTTGTTGGAAAGATGGGTTGCTGCTGGCAAAAAAGAAGATGACGGGAACGAGATCTTTGTACAGTCGGATGACCGCAAAGAAGATGAATGCAAAAGTCTTCGGGCACGTGCCGAAGCTGGCTTGGGCAACAAGCTTGGCTCGCCCCAGACTGTCGAATTGGCATGCAAGAAGTGGTTGGATGTACGAGCGTTCGGTCAACTGTTCGCACTGAAAGGTGGCAAGAAGACCAAGAAAGGCGAGGAAAATGAAGGCGACGGCGATACCGGTATCTCCATCGGAATTCGTGGCCCGGTCACTGTGCAATCCGGATTCAGTGTAGCGCCTGTCGACATTGCGAGCACCCAGATAACCAAGAGTGCGAGCGGCGAAGACACCAAAGACGGCAAAAGAAGTTCCGACACAATGGGTACAAAGCACCGTGTGGAAAACGGAGTATATGTTTTCTTTGGAAGCATGAATCCGCAACTGGCCGAAAGGACAAAGTTCAGTGATGCTGATGCCGAGGCAATCAAACAAGTGTTGCCCAGACTATTTGAAAACGACGAATCATCAGCGCGTCCAGCAGGCAGCATGGAGATTCTCAAAGTTATCTGGTGGAAGCACAGCTGCAAAACTGGGCAGTACTCCTCCGCCAAAGTTCATCGCACTCTGACCGTGAAACCTGATGGGAATATTGAGCTGGCTTTGCTCAATGAACTCACTCCTGAGGTCATTGATGGGTTTTAATTTTGGTGCGTACTAGAAAATGCTGGATGACATGGAAGACGACCCCATCATGATCTCCGCTCTGGAGCATTGGAGCTATTGTCCTCGCCAGTGTGCCTTGATTCATGTTGAACAGACGTTCGACGAGAATCTCTACACGCTGCGTGGGCGAGCAGTGCATAAGCGGGTGGATGAGCCGGTAGTGGAGGAGCAGGCTGGGGTACGCATTGAGCGGGCGCTGCCATTGTGGTCCAAGAGTTTGGGCTTGGTCGGAAAAGGCGACGTGGTGGAGTTTCATGGAGAGATGCCTTATCCCGTCGAGTATAAGCACGGGCCGCATCGCGAGCAGGAGCATGATGATCTACAGCTGTGTGCCCAGGCCCTGTGCCTGGAAGAGATGACGGGCCGTCCTGTGCCGCGCGGCGCGATCTATCACCACAGTTCACGCAAGCGCCGTGAGGTGGAATGCACACCAGAGTTGAGGGCGCAGGTTGTTCAATCAATCCAGGCGATTCGTCGCATGCTGGCGGATAAGAAGCTCCCTCCGCCGGTGAATGATCGGCGTTGTACCAAGTGCTCCCTTCAGGAGTCGTGCATGCCGTCCGTCATTGACGAAGGCCGGCGAGCATCCGCCGTTGTGCGCGATCTTTTTACGATTCACCCGTGAGGTTGGTATGCATCAATTGCTGAACACGCTCTATGTCACAACGGAAGGCGCCTACTTGCGGGCCGATCACGAGACGCTGCGAGTGGAGGTGGACAAGGAGACGAAATTACAGGTGCCGTTTCATCACCTCGGCGGGGTCGTGTGTTTCGGCGACATCATGCTGAGCCCGGCTGCGATGCAACGCTGCGCGGAAGATGGAAGGTTCGTTGTGTTACTCGATCGCAATGGTCGCTTCAAAGCCCGAGTGGAAGGACCTGTGAGCGGGAATGTGTTACTCCGGTGCGCACAGCATGAGGCCATGCGCGACCCCGTCCGGACGTTAGCCATTGCCCGCAATATCGTCGGTGGAAAAATTCAGAACTCCCGCCAGATCGTCCTGCGCGGAGCGCGGGAGGCCGACGATCCAGCGGATGCCGATGCCCTGAGGAAAACGGCGGACGCGCTCGGCAACGCCGTGACCAGACTTCCCCAATGCGAAGACGTAGATACGGTGCGCGGCATTGAAGGCGAGTCGGCTCGAAACTATTTCTCTACCTTCGATCGCATGGTCAAAGAAGATCGTGAGACTTTCAAGCTGGATGGCCGCAACCGGCGTCCGCCGACTGATCCGGTCAACGCTCTCATGTCGTTCCTGTATGCGCTGGTGATGAACGATTGTGTCGCGGCGGCAGAAGGAGTCGGACTCGATCCGCAGATGGGGTTTCTCCATGCGCTGAGACCGGGCCGGGCGGCGTTGGCGCTGGATCTCATGGAAGAGTTGCGCAGTGTGCTGGCCGACCGGCTCGTGCTCACGCTGATCAACCGTCGTCAGGTCAGCGCGAAGGATTTCACGAAGCGTTCGGGCGGCGCGGTTCAGATGGACGATGCCGCCCGCAAAGAAGTGATTGTGGCCTATCAAAAACGCAAGCAGGAAGAGATCACGCACCCGGTGCTGGATCAGAAGATGCCGTTGGGTCTGGTGCCGCATGTGCAGGCGAGACTGCTCGCGCGGGTGCTGCGCGGCGATCTGGAGAGTTATCCGCCCTTTCTCTACCGGTAGGTGTTGCATGAATGTGTTGATTAGCTACGATGTCTCGACTGAAACTGCCGCTGGGCGGAGACGGCTGAGGAAAGTCGCCCAAGCGTGTCAGGACTTTGGACAACGGGTGCAGAAATCGGTGTTTGAATGTTCGATCAACGAGTCTCAATTCGAGGAGGTGATCAGAAGGCTGCTGGACATTATCGAGAAGACCGAAGACAGTCTCCGGGTGTATCGATTGACTGAGCCGAGGGACAAGCATGTGCAGGTGTATGGATTAGATGGAAAGGTGGATTTCGAGGAGCCCCTGGTGTTGTGATGCGCGAACCTCAGGCGATGTTCTATTCCTGAGAGGATCGCGTTGGCCATACCTGGTTTATTTTTCAATGACTTGGATGAATCGAATTATGTCGTTGCGGATCAGTTGGAATGAATTGCCAATAGGTTCGCGAAAACTGAGGCTGAAACAGTTGTTTTCAGGCCTTGGTGAGGTAGTGGAGTAGCGCCCGTCCTTCGGGGCGGGCGAGGATTGAAACCCGTACTCTTGCGCGGCTGCGAAGCTCAGGACGCGTAGCGCCCGTCCTTCGGGGCGGGCGAGGATTGAAACTGTCCGTCCCGCGTGAGGCCCCCTTCCGGACTCGCGTAGCGCCCGTCCTTCGGGGCGGGCGAGGATTGAAACCCGAGTGCAGAGGATACGCTCATGCCCGATCGTCGTAGCGCCCGTCCTTCGGGGCGGGCGAGGATTGAAACGGCCAGTGGGCCTGCGCCTCCGTCAAGCCCTGCCGCGTAGCGCCCGTCCTTCGGGGCGGGCGAGGATTGAAACATCGAGCTGGCCTGGCAGAATATCGGTTTTCTTCTATCCCCCTCTTTCGGCTAGTGACAATCCCTAGGCACGTTCTGGCAGATTCCCTCAGGTCGGTTTTGGAAGTCGGCACCGGGGCGAACGGGTTCTTGACAGCCACCCGACGGATTCTTAGACTCACGTTCCAACTCATTAGGAACCCACATGCATAGGGGCTTATCCCATGCAGTTGTCATCCTCGCGGTCCTCAATCCACGACACAGGAGCGTGAGTTTATGAGTGAATTGAACGCCACCACCTGTGCACTAAACGTCAGGTTGAAGCCATTCGATTCCTCAGCGCACCCGCGTGCGGTGAACTACACGAATGTTGGTGTGGCGCAGGGCATGGCCTATCTGGACTTCAGGTTCATCGAGCCGGCCACGCTGGCTGCCATTGCGAAGACGACGAAGGACGGGCAGGTGGCCCCGAAAGGATTGGATGGCCATTTTGTTTCCCGCGTGGCGATGGATGTCAGCGCCCTGGTTCGGCTGCATCAGCAGATTCAGTAAGTGTTGGTGGGATTGCGTGAGGCACGGCAGCTGAAACCGAAAGGATAAGGTTTGGGGAGGCGAAGTCGAACACCTGATGGAGGCATGGTGAAGATGATTTCAAGGCGGATTGGGAAGATTAGTCCTACGCTAATGATGCTGATTATTGCAGGCTGCGCCTCGGGTGTATTGTCGAGTGAAGAGACGCCAGGTCGGTATTTTGACCGAGCAATGAAGACGTTTACAGAGAACTGCGCGAAGACGAAGCTCAAGCCGAATGATACGGCCTGTAACATTTTGAAACTGAAGCCAGCCGATCCGATGGCCACGGAAGAAGGACGGTTTGCACATAGCATCAAGATTCCAAATCCGGTGCCGGAGGATAGCGGGTATAGACCCGGAATGACGCCGGAACAGTACTTTGATCATCTCTGCAAGACGGAAGCGGGGGAGTTTGTCTACAAGACGGTGGAGAGCGTAGAAGGACTCTACCAAATGCGCCCCCGGGAATCGGCCAAGAATGACTATCTGTTGGAGCATCTCTATGCAATGGAGGATCCGTACGGGTTGGCAGTAGGGGTAAGAGACTCTCCTCAGGACTATTTTGTCCAGCCAGCAATAGGGAAATACCAACATCTTGAAATTTCAATACCACAGGCCACCAAAACAGAGAAGAGCGAAAAATATCGGCGCTATTACCGCAACGAAAAAGCTTATCCAGAGAGCCAGTTTCCGACTGCAATCAATGGTCAGTTTGTTCAGGTTCCCTATGTAGTAGCCATGGCCGATGTTCCTACGCTCCAAAGCCGGTACGGGTATACATGGCGAGGCATCACACGCCCGCATGATCGTGAACTAGGAATTGCGGGTGGGGAACTCATTATCCTGGATTTACAAACCAATGAAGTGCTCGCGGTCAGGCGCAGTTTTGTTCGAAGCGGTTCTGTTCGGAATAACTTAACTGGAATTTGGTGGCTCACAGCCGGGAAATGCTCGAAGGAGTCTTTGAAGATGGACGCACAGTTTATTAATGAAGTGCTGAAACCATCATCTCGAAAGCCAGGAGAAACAAAATGAGTCAAGGTGCTATTTCGACATGGTTACAGTTCGCTCTTCAGCAGATGGTTGCGGAATCCTATCTTGATCAGCTTGTCTCTGGCAGACAGTTGAAGGATATATTGACGGATGGCAACAATGACACCCGCGTCATTCTTCCTGAGCAGTTTTCTGGGAAAACGCGATTCACAGACCAGTTGGCTGCGTATTTTGTTCCGGCACCTGGCTCGATTACCAGATATCAAATCCGTGACCATCACGCCAATGATGCAACGGGTTTCTCGGCAACACTGATGTTCGATACTCAGACCAACAGTTACACCCTATCTTTCCGGAGTACGGAATCGGCCCCGGCAATGGAGGGTGGCGATCGAGAGCGGGATTTGTTCGGTGCGGATGCCGAGGTTGGGGCGTCTGGATTTGCTTTTGGGCAATTGGCTGCGATGGAAGAGTATTACCAGTCTCTTAAGGCAGGGGGGAAACTGCCAACTGGGGCCGTGCTCAATGTGACCGGCTTCTCGCTAGGCGGACACCTGGCCACGATATTTACCGAGCTCCATGCCAGCGAAGTGAATCATACCTACATCTTCAATGGTGCGGGCCGAGGACACGTGCCAGGAACTCTACCTGGACTCTCTGCGGAGGAAAATCGCATTCAGGATATGCTGACATATTTCAGGTCAGTTTTGGACAATCCGGATAGCGCCATAGCGTCCTTCCCACGCACGAGTGTCTACGACCAAGCCAAGGCTCTCCATGATGCGCAAGGCACAAGCTGGCATCCGTTCGACCAAGGGACGACTAGTCTCTACACTGATGTGCGCTATCAGTGGGCGAAGGCTGCTACCCAGTCGCTTTTTGGTCCAACGGGTCTCACATTTCTTCAATCACCCGGTGAAGTGCAGGATCAAGGGCCGTTTGCGAAGATTACCCAGCTCTATGGGCAGGCGACGACCGATGATCTGCAGTTTGTTGCCAACTCAGGTGTGCATGCACCGGCCATTCCAGTCTTTATCGAGGGACAACCCTTAATCGCCGGTCTGCCGTTCCCGAGCGTTACCGAAAGCGCTAACACGCATTCAATTACGCTCATCGTGGATTCGCTCGCGGTTCAGGAGCTAATCCAGACGATCGATTTCCGATACGGGCCAGCAGGTGCTGAACTGATCATCAAAGCCTCGTCCAACTCAAAGGCGGATACCGTCGCGCTACTGAACACGCCGGGCGTTGTGGAAGGAGATTCACTCGAAAGAACGATTGATGCCTTCCGCAAACTCTTTCGCGACCCTGCCGTGGCTCCTGCGGACCCACTACCCATCAATTCCCATGTGGGTGGCTTTGGGGATCTGGCCAGTCGGAACATGATGTACGCCGCCATTCAAGAGATCACGGATCGCGTAGTAGCCATGCAGGCCCAAGGTCTTGTATCGACAATCACCGATCTCACCGACCCAGCGCTTGATCGTGCCACAGTTCTTGCTCGTGCAGATGCTGATACTTCTGAAGGTCTGGCCTATCGGTATGCCTTAAAAGAACTTAATCCTTTTGTTCTGACGACCAATTCCGAGTCCGGAACGAACGCGCTCTACTCCCAGTTCAATACCAATGGCGATCTAGATCTCTATGATCCATTCACAGGTGAGGGAACACTCACCGCCTCTTATCTCGATGATCGTGCCGCCTTTCTGAAGGAGAAAATCGCGCTGAACCAGGCGGACTTGACCACGTCACCAGGATCGATCTATTTTTTTGATGCCACACAGACCTATGAAATCGCCACAGCGGACGATTCTGCGAACACGCGGCAATTCCTGTTTGGCTCGGCTTTCGAAGATCGTTTCGAATCAGGAGACAAGGACGACCATCTCTACGGGGGCGATGGCGTTGATTTGCTCATTGGCAATGGGGGGAATGATTATTTGCAAGGGGATGGCGGTGGGGATCAGCTCGACGGAGGAGCAGGATTCGATAGGCTGCTCGGAGGAGTGGGAAACGACATTCTGGAAGGCGGGGCCGATAACGATGTGTTGGATGGTGGCCTGGATAACGACATCCTTAGAGGCGGTGCCGGTCTTGATACCTACATCATCCGCGCGATTGACGGCGCCGACACGATTGAAGATTCGGATGGGCGAGGGGCCGTGGAGTTCGATGGAAACGTGCTGGTCGGCGGGCTTCGACTTGCCGATGGTCCTCAGAACACCTTTCAGAGTGCCGATGGAACCATCACGCTCACGAAACAGGGCACTGATCTAGTCGTGACCGGATCGGGGCCGCTGACGATTAAGGGGTATGACAGCGGGCGATTCGGCATTCGCCTGTTTGAAGTTGCCCCCATTACGTATGACAATGGGCTTCCCACCCGGACGCAGTTTTTCCGAATCAATCCAGATCAGAGCACCAGCCCCATCTTTACTGCCCTGAGGGATGTGTATCGCAGTGACGGGTTGACGAACGATGTGATCCATGCGCTGGCGGGCGACGACGTGGTGATCGGCCATCAGGGCAACGACGAAATTTACGGAGAGGAAGGCTATGACGACCTGAGTGGAGGGGATGGAAACGATCGACTATTTGGCGGGATCGAAGGGGATCGGCTGTACGGGTCCGGTGAGTTTGCCGATGCGCAAGGTGGTGATGATGTATTGGATGGCGGAGAGGGCAACGATTTTCTGTTCGGCCAAGGAGGGGCCGACCACTTGTTCGGTGAGGGTGGTCACGACTATCTCGAGGGAGATGATGTGCAATTGCAGGTCGGACAGGTATGGACCGGGTTGTACGATGATTTCTTGGATGGTGGCGAGGGAGATGACACCTTGATCGGCAACCTCGGCGAGGATGTGCTTCTTGGCGGCGCGGGGCGCGATTATCTTCAGGGCGACAATGGCGACGATGAGGGGCACGGATTTAGTGCCAATGACTATTTGGATGGTGGGGATGATGCGGACGAGCTTCGCGGCGGGGCTGGCAGCGACGTGCTCATCGGAGGGAAGGGCAGCGACACGCTGATTGGAGACACGCCCGCTGCAGTCGGTGGAGATCCAGCGGACGGCGGGGCCGACTCGCTTGATGGCGGTGAGGGCGACGATCTGCTCTATGGAGGCGTTGGCGACGATGTGCTGGCGGGCGGAACCAACAATGACCAACTCTATGGTCAGGACGGCCATGACGCACTCTATGGGGGAGAAGGAAACGACACGCTCTCGGGGGATTTGCGGATCAGCGCACAGACTGGCACCTACGATACCACCGAATATCGTGGGGCTGGCGGGAATGATGTGTTGTATGCGGGAGCTGGGAGCGATACGCTTTTCGGTGGAGAAGGGGAAGATATTCTGATCGGGGGATCCGGGGATGATCAGTTATATGGCAGCTACAGTCCTGGTTTATTCCTGGGGGGGGATCTGGCGTTCCTGGGGGTGATGGCCGCAGATGGGAGCGACTGGATTGAAGGGGGCGTGGGGAATGATTGGCTTTATGGCGGAGCGGGCGATGATGAATTGATAGGCGGGGACGGGGCCGATGTTCTGTATGGGGACAATGGAGCCGACCATCTTGAGGGTGGGATTGGGAACGATCGGTTAGAGGGCGGCGCCGGCGATGACCTCCTTGAGGCGGGAGAGGGAGCCGACCAACTTGTTGGTGGTGAGGGGAATGATGTCCTCCTGAGTGGGGTGGGGGACGACATGCTCGATGGTGGTGCCGGGCTGGATACTCTCATGGGGGGAGCGGGCAACGATACCTATGTGGTGGATGCCATTGGCGATCGATTAGTCGAACAGGCGGATACCGGGGTCGATCTGGTGGAAAGTTTTGTCAGCTATACGCTCCCCGACTATTTCGAAAACCTGACGATGTTAGGGGGAAGCATAGGAGTCGGGAATGTGCTGAGTAATACGATGTCCGGGACCTTCAACGTCGAGCTCCATGGAATGGGAGGCGATGATGTCTTGACGGGTTGGGCAAGGATGGAAGGCGGTACGGGGAATGATGTGCTGTATGGGCGAGAGTCCAGCAATACGTATGTCTTCACGGTGGGGGACGGGCGTGACACGATCAGCGAAGCGAGCGTGGACCCGTTTATTTCCCAGGACCAGGCGGATGTCATTGAGATGGGAGCCGGTGTGAGACCGGAAGACGTCTCCTGGTTTCGAAGCGGGGACGATTTGGTGTTGCAACGACAGGGGGCGAACGACCAACTGACGATTCAGGGGTACTACAGGTTGGCCTTCAGTACCGGGAGTTGGCGGTTTTTTAGCGGGCTGTTGGCTCCATCCGGCGGTATCACCACCCAAGGCTCTTCGAATCCCTATTACTATGCGCCCGGTGCTGTTGAAGTGGTGCGATTTGCTGATGGGACGACCTGGGGGCCTGGTCAATTCGGTGGAGTCGTCACAGGATCAGCGGATACCGATACGTATCAATTTTGGCTGGGCAGCGGACAATTGACCATTGTGGAATTCGATCACTTGAATGGGGCGCTCGACACGGTGCAACTGGGAGCGGGAATCACGGCGAATGACGTGGTGCTTGAAAAGAATGGACTCGACTTGAAGGTGCTGCTGGGGCACGCGACTGACGTGCTGACCATGGCATCCTATTTCAGCGTCGTGAGCGGGAATTACCGGTTTTCCTCATCCCTTCGAGTTCATCCGACTCCCTATAAGATCGATCAGGTGACCTTTGCCGATGGAACTGTCTGGGATACCGCGACCCTGGAAAGCCGGATCAATAATTTTACTGGGACGGACTTCTATGATCCCATCCTCGCCAATGATCTAGACAATGTCATTCGCGGTCTGGACGGTGGCGATTGGCTGGTTGGCCGAGGAGGCAATGACACCGTGTATGGTGGAGCCGATGACGACGAAGTTTATGGAGATCAGGGTGACGATGTCCTGATCGGTGAAACGGGAGACGATCTTCTTTTTGGCGGGATCGGCCATGATACCTATCTCTTTAATCTCGGCGACGGCATCGACACGATTGAGGATGCTGCAGTAGTCGGTGAAGGAAACCGGATTCAGTTCGGAGTGGGCATCAGCCGGAACGATCTCACGGTCACACATGATGCAGTCGCACGGACGCTCATCATTCAAGTGGGCAGCAGCGGGACGGATAAACTGGTGTTGCCCAGCTTCGATCCTACCGGGGCAAACGGCTCATTAGTGGTGGAGACGCTTAGTTTCGTCGACGGCAGTACGGTGAACCTCTTGGATCTGTTCGCTCCTTCCAACCAGGCACCGACGATGGTTACGCCGCTCGCAGACCAGACGGTAGCTGAGGGTGTGCCGTTCACCATTCAGGTGCCGGCCACGGTCTTTACCGACCAGGACCCTGGCGATGTGCTGACGTACAGCGCCAGCTTGGCTGACGGTACTGCCTTACCATCGTGGCTCAGCTTCGATGCCACAGCCGGGACTTTTACAGGCATGCCCGATGATCCGCAGGTGGGGAGTCTTGATGTACGGGTGACGGTTACGGATACGGGCAATCTCAGTGCTTCTGATGTCTTCACCCTGACCGTGCAGAACATGAACGACGCCCCGACAGTGGCAGCGCCACTGGCCGGTCACACGGTGCTGGAAGATGTGCCGTTCAGCTTTGTGGTGCCTGTCGGGACCTTCGCGGACGTCGATGAGGCGCATGGCGATATGCTGACGTACAGTGCCACGCGCGCCGATGGAACGGCGCTTCCTGCGTGGCTCAATTTTGATGCGACCACTCGGACGTTGAGCGGTGTGCCGCTGAATGATGATGTTGGAACTCTTGAGATTGCCATGAAGGTAACAGACCAGGGCGGTTTGGCTGCAACTGAGACGTTTGCCCTCACAGTGCAGAACGTCAACGACGCGCCGATCGTGGTCAACGCGTTGGTGGATCAGAGTGCGGCGGAAGATTCCCCGTTCACCTTCATGATGCCTAGCGGCACCTTTGCTGATGTCGACGCGGTGCACGGCGATCACCTGACGTACCGCGCGATATTGGCTGATGGCAGTCTCTTGCCGAGCTGGCTGAGCTTCAATCCGACGACCCAGACGTTTGCGGGAACTCCTAGCCCTGGCGCAGCTGGTGTGCTGCACGTCACGGTGACCGCGACGGATGCAGAGGCCGCGAGTACGACGGATCAGTTTGCGCTGACGGTATCGGGACCGCTTCCTCAAATCCTGACCGGTACAGCGGAGAACGACATCCTGACCGGTGGCCGAGGCGACGATACGTTGAACGGGCTGGCCGGAAACGATCTCTTACATGGTGGGCAAGGGAACGACGTGCTCGATGGAGGGATGGGAGTTGATACGATGCAGGGCGGAACGGGCAATGACACCTATATGGTTGATAGGCCTGGCGACGTCGTCATCGAACTCGTCAATGAAGGGATCGACACCGTGCACAGCAGCATGACCTATACCCTTGGCGCCAATATCGAGCATCTCACCTTGACCGGCACGGCAGCGATCAACGGGACCGGAAACGCCTTGAACAACGTGCTTCTGGGCAACAGTGCCAACAATGCATTGAATGGCGGAGCCGGCCATGATCGGCTCGATGGTGGTCTCGGGAGCGATGTGATGATCGGTGGGGGAGGCGATGATACCTATGTCGTGGATCGAGCGGGCGATGTGGTGACTGAGCTAGCTGCACAAGGGAGCGATACGGTGGAAAGCAGCAGCACCTACATTCTCGGACCGAACCTGGAACATCTGATCCTCACCGGCTTGGCTAGTAGCAACGGTACGGGGAACTCAGCCCATAACGTGTTGGTGGGCAACAGTGGCAACAATATTTTAGACGCCGGTTCCGGTGATGACACGTTGGACGGTGGGATGGGGAGTGACGCACTCTTTGGAGGGAGCGGTCACGATAGGCTTTTGGGTGGACTGGGGGACGACAGCCTCCATGCAGGGAGTGGACACGATTTCCTGAACGGTGGAACCGGTCATGATTGGCTCGACGGTGGGTCGGGTGACGATCGATTGTTGGGCGGTGCCCACAACGATCAGCTCATAGGCGGCAGCGGGGCCGATCAACTCATTGGTGGGCTCGGCAATGACACGTTGGTCGGCAATTCAGGGAACGACACCTACCAGTTCGCACGAGGGGATGGTCAGGACACCATTCAGGATGTCGATGTGTTCGCAGGTAACCAAGACCGTGCTCTATTTGAGACGACTATCAATCCTCTTGATCTTGTCCTTAGCCGCCAGGCGAATGACCTCCGGCTTGCTATTCACGGCTCGGCAGATCAGGTCACGGTAAAAGATTGGTATCTCGGAAGGACGAATCACATTGAGACGATTCAAGCAGGCAATGGAGAGATCCTGCTCAGCACACAAGTCAACCAACTGATTCAGGCCATGGCAGCGTTCTCCCAGCAATCCGGTCTTACGTGGGATCAAGCCATCGATCAGCGGCCGCAGGATGTGCAGACGGTACTCGCAGCGAGTTGGCAGTAAATGATGAGGAGGCCTGGCTCAGAGCTCAGCGGCTGTGCTAATCGCTTGGCGGCTCGAAATGTCCGGAGGGGCGCTGTTGCCACGGCACAGTCGCTTGGCGAGACTGTTTGACTAAGCTCCGCAGGCTCATCTCAGCGGCCCGCAAGAGTTTGGGTTCACCGGCTTGCATGAGCGTGGTCAAGAGGACATAGAGTGATCGATCGGCGTGAGATCCGGTCAAGATTCGATCGGTGACCGGATCAATCTGAGCGGTGTCCGGCTCCTCATCCTCTGCTGAATCTGTGAAGAGCCATTTGAAGGATTGGGGGTTGTCGAATAGCCAAGAAGGCGGAATGCAAAACGCGGAGGCAAGAGCTTCAAGTGTACTGGTCGTGGGATCGGCCTGATTCGCTTCGATGTGTTCAAGGAGCGTCGTCGAAATTCCTGTCGCGTCTGATAACGACTCGATTGATTGGTTTCTGGAAAGTCTCCAGCCCTGGATAAATAGCCCTATCGACATAAGGCTATGATACACAATGAAAGGTTGAGCTTCAATTAAATCATCCTATAAATTGACATTTATTTATTAAAATCAATGTGTTATGATCTATTCACAGTGCGGGTGTGAAATCGGTATAATACCGACACAAGTTTCATCGTGTTGAAGGAGGTGGGGGCGTATGTTAGGAACCGATATTCGTGGCATCATGGCTGAGGAAGAAGAGGTCCAGCGCCGACAAGAGGCGCTCAAGTCGCTCATGACGATGCGGTCCAAGCAGCTTCGAGAGTCCTTGGATGATCGAATCAAGCGCGCCAGGAGCAGCGGGGATTGGACACAGTTGTCCAAGGCAGAATGCGCGACTTTGCATAAGCAGGAAAGGGCTCACCTGCAGTCTCAGCTTGAACAGTTACAGTTTGAGCAGACTCGGACTCGGGGAAAGCTGACAGCCTTGAAACGTGCCAAGGCGAGGGCGCAACGTATCCGCGCTGCTGAAGCGGCCTCTGAACGAAGGCGTCGTTGATTACCCACTCCAGCTGTCTTGCCCGTATGTGTTTCAGTGCGATGACGGGTCTCTAGGTGGCTGTCGTGCTGCAGCCACCGGTTCTCACTCGTGCAGAGGCCTCGCGGATCCGGCAACTGCTTCGCGATACGAAGGCCAGATCCAGAGAAGCTGCCTTCGTCTTTGAAGGAGCCAAATCCTGTCGTGATCTGATTCACCATTCTCCTCAGGCCATTCTCAGTCTGATCGTCTCGCCGCGCTTTCTCTCTGTGGAGACCGAGGTAGATCGAAGGGCGCGCACGAAACTGCCTGCGTCCCAGTTCCTGTGTCCAGACGCCGACTTTGACAAGCTGACTGATGTTGAGATGCCGCAAGGGATATTAGCCGTCGTCCGACAACCTCGGTGGGATGAAGCCCATGTGCTCAAACAGTCGCACGTACTTGGCCTGTATGGGGATCGACTGCAAGATCCAGCGAACGTGGGTGCGATCATTCGGACAGCTGCGGCGCTGAATTTGTCCGGAGTGTGGTTGAGCGCCGATTCTGCCGATCATTTTGGTCCCAAGGTGGTTCGTGCCACGGCTGGCACCATCCTGAGCCTTCCGGTCTTTCCTGTGCGGGACTTCCAGTCATTCTTCTCCTATGGTTGTGACATCTATGCGGCGATCCTGACTTCGGCTGATCGAGTCCCCATCAGGAAGATTCGAACAAGACCCAGCCGTCTCATGATTGCGGTCGGCAACGAGGGAGCAGGGTTGGCCCCAGACATCGTGAAGGCGTCTCGCGTGAGGTTTTCCATTCCACTGGCCGAGGGAGTGGAGTCGTTGAATGTCGCGGCGACCGCGGCGATTTCGGCATTCTACTTCAGCGGATTGAGGCTCGACTCCGATGACAAATCTAGGGGATTGGGCCATTCAGCGTAGACGTTTGAAATTAAACTACGTTCGGCCTACTATGAGGTGCAGTTCATGCGATTCAGGCTGGAGATGAGAATGGGGGTCAGGTTCGTGTTGGTGTGTGCAATCAGTCTCGGATGTGGCGTGGTCACGGCCTCTGCTCAATCTGATGGGCAGCCGTATAGCCTCGACATGATTGTGGATCTGGCCTTGGCAAGAAATCCCCTGGTCTCGCTCGCCGAAGGAACTATCGAACAGCAGAAGGGACAGCAGACGGCGGCCGGCGCTTACCCGAATCCCACTATTGCCGGTTTCGGGGGGCATGGAAATTTACGGGATATTGGTCGAGTGACCATTGGACCGGTTCTTGATCGACAGGGGGTCACGGAATACAACGTGACGGTCGGACAACCGGTCGAATGGCCGTCGTTACGAGCCGCGCGGCAACGAGTGGCGGATCTTGGATTGGCGACGGCCAACGTGGGCATGTTGGAGACGCGATTGAACTTGGCGTCACAGGTCAAGGTGGCATTCTACGATCTGCTGTTGGCTCAACATGATGCCGATTTGGCGCGCCAGAATCTTGATACCGTCGAAGGTGTGGCCAGGATCGTGAGGGCAAGGGTCAAGTCGGGCGAAGCGCCTCAATTTGAGTCCATCAAGGCAGAGGTGGAAGTTCTGAAGGCTCGGCAGCAACTTGCGCGGGCGGATAATCTGATTCGGATCAACCGCGTTGTCGTGGATACCTTGACCGGTGGTGCGCTGGGGCCGTCCTATCTGGTCTATGGCGAATTCAGGACCTTGCCGCGTGACCTGCAGATCGAAGGACTCATGACTCGCATGATGGAGCAGCATCCAACCATCCAGCGCTTGCTCAAGTCTGTCGAACAATCGGATTGGAAGATTGAATTTGAACGGCAGGCGAGAGTGCCGACGCTCACCGTCAACGGTGGATACTGGCGTGATCTTGGGCGAGAGGCATTTCAAGGAGGTCTCTCTGTCCCTGTACCGCTCTGGTACCGGCGTCAGGGAGAAATTGCCTCCTCGTTAGGGGTGAAACGCCGAGAAGAAGCGGAGTTGCTTCGGACA
Organism: Nitrospira sp.; assembly: GCA_005116745.1. Lineage (NCBI taxonomy): Bacteria > Pseudomonadati > Nitrospirota > Nitrospiria > Nitrospirales > Nitrospiraceae > Nitrospira > Nitrospira sp. The sequence continues at coordinate 25,865 of SWDS01000009.1, forward strand.
CGTAATGAACTCGGACGAGCCGTGTACCAACATTTTCAGGATGTGCGCACTACCGCGGAGCTGCTCGAGGTGTTTGAGAAGGGATTGCTGAAGCAGGCTCAGGAGGCACTGAGGCTGGCGCAGTTCAGTTTTCAACAGGGGGCGTCAAGTCTGCTGGAAGTGCTCGATGCGCAGCGAGTGCAGCGACAGATTTTACTAGACTATGCGCAGGCGCGTCGTGACCTCTCCGCCTCGCTGGCCCGACTGGAGCAAGCCGTAGGGGTGGCGCTGTGAAGGCCCTGTTTGGTTCACGACGAGCTGCATCGAAGTGTCTCAGCCGAGGCATGTCCGGTCTTCTGTTCGGTTTGATGGTGCTGGAATCAGGCTGCGATGGAACGCCGAGCGATGTGGTGGCAAGTAAGTCGCCTGTTGCCGTGTCAGCTCCTGGCCGCATCACGCTATCGGCGGAGGAGTCGTCGCGGGTGGGCGTGGTTGTCCAGCCGGTCGCACGCAGCGATTTTCGAACGCACCGGGACTTCCCCGCCATCGTGCAACCGAATCAACGGAACATGGCGGAGATCACTGCGTTGGTGCGAGGGCGAGTGGTTGAGGTGTACGGTGAGCTAGGCCAGGAGGTCAAAGGCAATGCCCCGCTGGCGATTCTGTATAGCAGCGATCTGGGGCTTGCTCAATCGGCTTATCTCAAAGCCAAGGCCAAGCTTCACGTGGCCGAGCAGGCCTTCGAGCGTGCGCAGTTCCTCCTCCAAGAGCAGGTGATTGGCGAGGCAGAATTGCAGCGCCGCCAGGCAGAGTTGCTAAGCAATCAGGCCGAAGCCAATGAATCGCACGACCGGCTCAAGCTGCTTGGCATGAATGATGAAGAATTCAGGCGTCTCGAGAGCAGCCGGAAGATCCGTTCGGTCGTGCCGATTGTGGCTCCCTTTGCCGGCCGGATCATCGTGCGTAAGTTGACACGAGGCGAGGTCGTCGAGACGACTGATAATCTATTCGTGATCGCTGATCTTTCGGAAGTCTGGGTGCAAGCGAATATTCCCGAGAAGGACATTCCCTTCGCGCATGCCATCCATGCATCCGGAGACAGGCAAGTTGAGGTGCGGATCAACGCCTATCCCAAGGAGGTCTTTCGAGGGACGATCACCTATGTCGGTGATGTGCTCGATCCCGTGACACGCACCATGCAACTCAGGATTGAGTTGCCGAATCGAGATGGGCGGCTCAAACCGGAAATGTTCGCGACGATTCGACTCTTTTCCGAAGCCCAGCCTGAGCAACTGGCTGTGCCGGAGGCCGCGTTGCAACGCGATCAAGGACGCACCTTCGTCTTCGTGCAACGCAGCCCGAACGAGTATGAGTTGCGGGAAGTGCACGTCGGCGAATCCAATGGGACCGTGACGGCTATCCTCGGCGGCCTGAACGAAGGCGAACCGGTCGTGACCCATGGTGCCTTTGTCTTGAAGTCCGAGTTATTGAAGAAACCCGTCTGATGGTTTCCCGTCTTCTGGACATCTCCCTCCGCCAGCGGCTCCTTATCATTATCTGTTCGATCATGATCGGCGCCGGCGGGATCTATGCCTTTCGGACCATTCCGATCGACGCCTTTCCAGACGTGACCAGCGTGCTGGTCCAGGTTGTTACGAAGGCGCCGGGGCTCTCTCCCGCTGAAGTTGAGCGCTTGGTGACCTATCCGGTCGAGCTACAGCTCACGGGTGTGCCGTCCCTCACGGAAATGCGTTCCCTCACGAAAGTCGGTCTCTCGCTGATCACCATCGTGTTTGATGACTCCATGGATGTGAACCTGGCCCGCCAACTGGTGCTTGAGCGATTGCTTGAAGTGGAGGAACAGCTTCCTCCAGGGGCCAAGCCGATGCTGGTGCCGAACAGTACAGGATTGGGAGAGGTCTTTCAGTATTACTTGGAGGCTCCTCACGGAGCTGCCGCTGATAGCGAAGCCGAACACCAAAGCCTGATTGTACAGCGGACGATTCAAGATTGGATCATTCGCCCCCTTCTGAAGAGCACGCCAGAGGTCATCGATATCAATTCAATGGGCGGGTACGTCAAACAGTATCAGGTGTTAGTCGAACCAGGTCTGCTGCGGAAATACGGTCTGACGCTTCGTGAGGTGTTCGATGCGGTGGCGAGAAACAACGCCAACGCCGGCGGGAATATCCTCGAAAAACATGATGAGAAATACATCGTGCGAGGAATTGGACTGATCCGCTCGCTTCAGGATATCGAGCGGATCGTGGTGAAGGAAACCGGTGGCACGCCGGTCTATATCTCCGACGTGGCTCAAGTGGTGATCGACCATGCGGTGCGGCATGGCGCCACGGTGTTGAACGGGGATCGCGAGGTGGTCAGTGGCATCGTGCTGATGTTGCGTGGAGGCAACGCTCGGGATGTCGTCGAGGGGATCAAGACTCGTATTGAGGACATCCATGCGAAACATCTGTTGCCGGATGGATTGCGCATTGTGCCGTTTTACGACCGTATCGAACTGATCACCGAAGCATTGAATACGGTCTACAAATCGTTGGCTGAAGGTGTGGTGCTCGTGGTCGTGGTGCTGTTCCTGTTTCTTGGGAATATTCGCAGTGCGCTGATCGTCGTCGGCACGCTGGTATTGGCGCCGCTGGCCACATTCATCGTGATGGGACAAATCGGGCTGACCGCAAATCTGATGTCGCTGGGAGGGCTGGCGATCGCGGTCGGGATGATCGTGGACGGGTCGGTCGTCGTCGTCGAAAACGTGTATCGCCATCTGTCGCATCATTCTGCTGCCGCAATACCGAGGCTTCAGCTGGTGACGCAAGCGGTGAAGGAAGTCGGACAGCCGGTCGTCTTTGGGATTCTGATTATTATCTTGGTGTTTTTCCCTCTCTTGTCCCTTCAAGGGATGGAAGGGAAGATGTTCAAACCGCTTGCCTATACCATCATGATCGCGCTGATGGTGTCTCTGGTCCTGTCGCTCACCTTGTCGCCGGTCCTCTGTTCGTTAGCTCTGAAGCAGGGGAGCGAGGAGGATCCGTGGATTGTGCGGCAAGCCAAGCGTCTCTATGCGCCAACTCTCCACTGGGCCCTCGGGCATCGGACTACCGTGGTGGTGATGGCCGTCGGCGCGCTCATCGGGGCGCTGGCGTTGGTGCCAACATTAGGCTCAGAATTTATCCCTATTCTGAACGAGGGATCAGTTGCCCCTCAGACTATTCGGCTTCCCAGCGTGTCGCTTCCTGCCTCAATCGAAATCGAAAAGCGGATGCAGCAGGCGATCATGGAGTTTCCGGAAGTGGAGATGGTCGTCTCGAAAATCGGTCGTACGGAATTGGGGAACGATCCACAGGAGCCGAATGAAAGTGATCCGGTGGTTCGCTTGAAGCCGCTGGATCAGTGGACCACGGCCAAGACGATGCCGGAGTTGATGCAGAAGTTTCGCGAGCGGTTGACGACTGTCTCGGGCGCGACATTCCTCATCAGCCAGCCGATTCAGCAGCGCGTCGATGAATTGATTTCCGGCGTGCGCACGGAAGCCACGGTCAAGCTGTTCGGTGATGATCTGGAAGTGCTCCGGAATAAAGCCCAAGAAATCGCCGAAGTCCTCGAAGCGGTCCGAGGGGTCCGAGATATCAAAGTCGAGCAAGTATTCGGCCAGCCCTATCTCACAATTGATATCGATCGCGGCAAGATTGCGCGGCATGGGATCAATGTCGCTGATGTACGGGAGATTATCACCACCGCCATTGGTGGGGAGGTAGCCACTCGGATCTTCGAAAGCCAGCAACGCTTCGAGCTGGTGGTGCGGTTTCCGGAACAGTACAGGAATAGTGTCGAAACCATCAGTAATATTCGGGTCAGTGATCATGCGGGTGCACTGATTCCATTGGCGGATCTCGCCACCGTGCAGTTGGAAGAGGGACCTGGCCGGATCAGCCGCGATCAGCTGCAACGGTACGTATCGATCGGGTTCAATACGCTGGGGCGAGACATCGGCGGGTTGGTTGCGGAGGCGCAGCAGAAAATTACTGACCGCGTCATGCTTCCGCCCGGTTACCGGGTCACTTGGGGCGGGTCATTTGAAAACATGCAACGTGCCATGGCCAAGCTACAGGTCATCGTTCCGATCACAATCGGCCTGATCTTTTTCTTGCTGTATTCAACCTTCAATTCACTCCGTCAGGCAACCCTCATTATCTTGAATCTGCCCTTTGCGTTGATCGGAGGGGTCGTGGCGCTGTGGCTCACCAAGGAATATCTCAGCGTGCCCGCGTCAGTGGGATTCATCAATCTCTTTGGCGTGGCGGTGTTGAACGGGATTGTGCTCGTCTCCTATATGAATAAATTGCGAGAGGACGGCCATAGTTTGGAGGAAGCGGTGACCTCAGGCGCTCTCCTTCGGTTACGCCCCGTCTTGATGACGGCGTTGGTCGCACTCTTGGGGTTGGTTCCCCTGGCGTTTGCCAACGGGATTGGCTCGGAGGTGCAGCGTCCGTTGGCGATCGTCGTCATCGGTGGCCTCGTGAGTTCGACGCTGCTGACCTTGATCATGCTGCCGGTCCTCTATCAGTGGTTGGAAGGCCGCTCGACAGAGGGGGGTGCTCATGGCGAATTGCGAGGAGGATCAGTTCCTGCCATCCATTCGGCAGCCGGTGACACTCCTCATGGCAATGTTGAGCTGATGCCGGCTCGCCGGCCTGACGGGATGCCATCGACGTGATGAGGATGGTGAGGCCAGAGAAAGGATGAGGTGAGGATGCCTACGCTCGCTGGTACCGTATGCATGGGGCTGGTTGCCATGATTGTGGGGGTACAGGTATCGATCGCCGCGCCGAACGAGTTGGCATCAAAGCGCGCCGATGTTGCAAAAGGGGAAAAGGTATTTGTTCGGTATTGTGCCGGCTGTCATGGCTCGGAGGGGAAGGGGGATGGCTATTTGCTTCTAGGGCCAGAGCCTGCCAACCTCACGAGACCGACCACGAAGAAAAGGTCTGATGCGATGCTGCTTCAGACCATTCACGAGGGAAAGCCGAATATGCCGTCATGGAACACTCGTTTGTCCAAAGAGGATAGTCGAGCCGTACTGGCGTATATTCGGACGCTGAAGAAGTAGAAGGATTCAGCCAAATCCGCTACGCGATCCACGTGTCAGTCTCTCAGGCATACCTCACCCGCCGTTCATAACAATGTTTTTTCGAAGTGAATAGGTGAATACCACCGATATTGCTGACATCATCGGTGTAGCTGTGGAGGCTGTATTGTGATGGTGCCGAGGGACAGAATCGAACTGTCGACACCAGCCTTTTCAGGGCTGTGCTCTACCAACTGAGCTACCTCGGCACGGAAGGGTTTCGATCGTTCAGCGCTGGATTGTTCTCATGCTCGCGAAACCAATCAACACCGTGCGCATCTTACCAAGGTCTCATATCTGACTTCCACATCTTTCGCGTGTACGCGGCATTTCTTCTAGGCCCGCGACTCGGTATGAGTTTCCACCGCATGCCGCACCCACCGTAATCAGTACGCCGGAGAGAAGGTTCACGGACTGGAGTGATGAATCGGCAGTCGAGACATAGAGGCGTGTGCCAACAGTGATGAATAGTCTGTTGGTGAGCGAGATGGCAACATCCGCAATGACGCTGAGTTTGAGATGACTGGCGGATGCTGAAGTGGCCGATAGGCTATTCAGAAAGACCCTCGTTTTCACTGCACACCCCAGCGCGACAAGACGCGCATTCCACTGAGTGCGGTCGCAGTGATCGAAGTGGTGAGAAATGCGCTGGGCTCTATACCAAGTCTCTGAATGCAGGTGTCTTCACCGGCTGGAGCGGAACTGGTAGGTGTGGATCAAGAGGCTCTGCCGATTGGGTACGCCGACCTTGTCGAAAATGTTTGTCATGTGATGCCGGACCGTACTGTCGCTAATCGACAACTTGTAGGCAATGTCTTTGTTTGAGAGGCCCTGCCCTACCAACCGGATAATCTCCTGTTGTCGCTCCGTCAATGTCTTGGGCCACGTCAGCGGTGATGCGTCGGCGTCACTCTTTGTCTTGACGGCTTGGGGGGCGAGGTCCAGCCCTACGGTACCATCTCGTTCTCCATAGGCCTTGGGCTGGGCGGAGGTATATAGCGCCTCAATCACTGCCAGTATAACGGTGGGTGGTTGAACCGTAAGGATGATGCCGTCGACTCCGGCGGCAAACGCCTCACGCGTACGGGACTGATCCTCAAGCCCGCATAACAATACGATCTTACTGGTCGGGGCGGATGCCCGAATCTGGGTGATGGTGCCGATGGCGTCGTGTTCGGTCTCCAGATCTAGGATGACCACGTCTGGCCTGGTTCCGGTGGGGCATCCGTCTGGGATCTTCCACTGGTGCGGAGACACGACTATCTGGACCGTCGCGCGGCCCTCAAGCACTTTCTGCAAGCCCAACCACAGGATCCATTGACGGCTCAGGACGGCGATCATGAGGGATGGATTCGTTGCACTAAGCATAGTGGCCTCTGGTTCAAGACGCAGGATGACCTAGCGTATTTCTAGGGGATTCCAGTCGCGTGTGTTCAGGTGGAAAGGATTTCGATTTCTTGACCGTCTGTTCCTTGATCTTCTTTGATCTAGTTTGCTAGCTGGGTGAGTGTGTTGTGTCGCTTACAGCTAGGCGCGAATGATACTAGTCATTAGTAGGGTATGCACAGATCAATCGAACGCATGTATCTAATTTGTTGAATTGATTGCCTTATTTTCATTCCTCTCTCCGGTCATGTAACTCTCACTCGACGCGTCAGTAAGGCACACGTATTGATAGGCTCAAGTACGTCCAGGAAATAGCCGAACTTGTAGTGGTAGGGAGAGAGGAGCAGTCGACTAGAAACAATCGTGTTCTATGGCTTGAAGGGGCGTAACGATTCCGGCAGCCAATTGCCCGGACAAATGTGCCTGATCTGCTACACTAAAACTAGACATTCATCTTATGGTTTAAGGACGAGAGTGCCGTATATTGGTTAGGGCAAATAGTATCTTTAGATAGGGTCAATTATATCTATCGTGAAAGCCGAACAGCCCTATTTTCATGATGAATGGATTGGGTTCATGAGCTGAAGATTACCTGTCATGAAGAGTTTGTTGCACCGTAGGGCTAAGTAAGGATACTGGAGTTGGGACAGTGTAATGATATCGAACACTGATTGCAGAAGATATGTCCTTGTAGCCTCATTTTCGTAGCGCCATTTTTCCCACGAGAGATAGGCTTGGGACCGACTGCTGGCAATATGGGGAGGAAATCCTTGCTTCTCGTTGGGATGACAAGGCCGCCAATGCCACGATTACAGAGTATGGGTGGTGCTTTCGCTTGTTAAACGGACAAATATTGAATACCAGAGAAAATCAATGATGGCTATTGCCGGGAGTAGACATAGGATGCGTACCTCGCTCAGCCGGATTCTCATCGTCACCATAGTGCTTGGGGTGGTGGGGTGTGCGGAAAAGAGAGTGAATTACGAAGTCGACCTGACGGCGCCATCTGATTTTTTCCTCGGGCCGGAGGATGTGCTGAAGGTGATGGTCTGGAAAAGTCCAGACCTGTCTGGTGAGGTGACGATTCGTCCGGATGGCACAATCACTATGCCTCTGATCGGGGACGTGCCAGCTGCCGGGCTTACTGCGAATGTTTTGGCGAAGCGTATCGGCGATCGGCTCACTGAATACGTCTCAGCACCAGTTGTCACAATTCAAGTGAAGGAGGTCAACAGCTATTTCATCTATGTCTTGGGAGAAGTCGTGAAGCCGGGGAAGTATCCGCTCAAGTCCTATGCCAATGTGGTGCAAGGTATTTCGCTGGCCGGCGGGTTTGGACCCTTCGCGAACAAGAACAAGATTAAGGTATTGCGTAATGTAAGTACTGGCCCAGAAGGGCATGAAAAGAAACGCCAGATCGAGATTCCGGTGCACTATAACAATATTCTAACGGGTACTGCCGTGCCGGGAAATTTCATTCTGCGGAGCGGTGATGTCATCGTGGTGCCATAGGTGAGTAGAAGATGGCTAGTTACGCACATGGCAAGCATTATTCTTGGGATGGGCGCTGGATTGTGTTCGTTGAGTCAGGCACAGATGGGTGGAGTAGGCGGCGGTGGGATGGGCGGAGAAATGCCGAATGCTCCAGGAACAGCATTCGGCGGGGTGACTGATCCCAGTTCGATTCAAATTGTAGAAGGGATACGCATTATTCCCTCAGTCCGGATTGCAGAGCAATATGACAGCAATGTGTTTTTTGCACCGAAGAGCCAGCTTCAAGGACTGTCCCCGGGTGACATTGTCACGACCATCGCACCCCAAGTCAGAGGGTTGTTTGCAGATCATAAACAACTGGTGAAGATGAATGCGGTCGTAGGGGCGGTCGGCAATTATTATGTGAATAATACTGGTCTAAGTTATGTGGGTGCAAATGTGGGTGTGGGTCTAGACCTGAGCAATCTGGTGAGTCAATGGAGGCCGGGGGCGAGGTGGATGGTATCCGATACATATTTGTACAGCCCTCAGCCCCCTGCGTTTCTGATAGGAGACCAATCTGGGGAACAGACAAATCCGTTGGTAGCAGGTTTTCAAGCCGTTCGTACGAAGACGAGCTCTAACAGTGTCAATACCCTCTTCGAGTTTCCACTCTACAACACTGTTCGCTTGACCGGGAGCTATACGAACAGTTTTATCCGCTATGGGGGAGCACAGGTTCCGCAAGTCACGACTCTGATTAGTCAAGATATTCAAGCATACACCGCTGGTTTCTCAATGCAAACCTCCTTTCAGGACACTGTGAGGATAGACTTTATAGGTAACGACTTTGATCAAGGTGGAGTAGGGGAGTTTAAGACAAGAGGCGGTGCACTAGGTTGGGCGCACAAGTTCTCGACCGTAGTCAGTTTTAACGCTAACGGTGGTGTGCAGGAGCTGTCGGGGCAATTAAATGGGGTGCGGTTATCTTCGGTGATTGCACCATTCGGCAGTCTTGCCATCCTCTGGAAGGATCCGGCAACTTCGATTGCTCTCGCCTACCGGTCCGGTATTGTTCCGTCATTTCAGTTCCAAAGCGCATCGTTGCTCAGTCACTCGGTGTCGTTCAACCTAACTCAGAATACTCCGGTCCGTGACCTCGCCGGTTTACTGGGAGCGAACTATACCACTGCTAACGAGTATGGGTCGAACTCAGGAGGTGCCCTCTCCTGGGCCACGGTGGGAGGAACAGTGGGGTTACTGTATCGGCCCACCCAGAAGGTGTTTCTCACGCTGATCTATACCTATCTAAATGTGGATAATGTATTTGGTGGAAATCATTTCGCTTACGACAAGCACCTGATTCAACTAAGTCTTACTCAGGCCGTCTACTGAAAAATGGCGAGTTTGCTCATATGAAATCACTGACCCAAGAAGATCTGATTAGGGTGCTGTTGAAGAAATGGTGGTGGACTGCTGTCAGTATCGTCGCCTGTCTGTCTCTAGCCTACGGAGGTTGGAAGATCTTTCCTAAGACCTATAAGTCCACGGTCATTGTGACAATCGATAGTCCGAAAGTGTCGAAGGATTATGTGAAAGGTCTAGGGGGGGCTGAGGGAAGAGGGGGTGAAGACCCTGCGACTGTTGCCATGCAGCAGGTATTGCTCGCACTTACGAATAAATCCGTGTTGGTGCCTATTATCGAGAATATGAAGCCGTATCGAGATAAGGAAGAGGCAACAGAAGAATCCTTGATGAAACGCCTTCGACAGGCCGTTGCCGTGGAAAAACCAAAAGACGGCGTCGGCATTGCGATTTCTTATAAACACTTTGATCCCTATGTGGCTCAAGCCGTCACGGCCCTTCTTGCCGTCAAGCTGCAGGAAGACAATGCGAAGAGACGAGAAGGACTTATAGAGACTACAACCGAGTTTCTGTCTGTTGAGCTGAATCGAATGAAGGCGGAACTTGAAGCCAAGGAACAGGCGATATCTGATTTCAAAAAGGATCATATCGGAGAATTGCCGGGCCAGATGGAGGCCAACCTGCGCACGCTCGATCGATTGCAGGCTGATCTTACGACTTCCAGTGAATCTTTGAACAAGGGAGGGGAACGGCTTACGGCCTTGGAAAAAGCGATCAGGGAATTCTCTGAGCTCGGGTCAACCGACGTGGTTCCAGTGGTTCCAGTTGAGAGGGGCGGGCGAATGATTGAATCTCGGTCTCCCGACCCTCGTGGTGCCAAGTTAGAGGAATTAAAGCAAAAGCTAAATGAACTCTTGGGGGTCTATAAGGAGAACTATCCGGATGTGGTGCATCTTCGACAGGAAATCCGCCGGTTAGAGTTGGAGCCACGAGTGGCTGGTAGCGATCAACTGGGTGTGGGTGAGACGACAGGTGGACGGGTTGAAAACAGTGCCAAGGTTGCCCGTAAGCCCATTGACCCATTCTTGAGAGAACTGATGAAGGAGCGCAATGAACTAAAAAGTGAGATGGCCTTCCTTAAGGAAAAACAGGCCAAGACAGTTCGTCAGATCAAGGAGCTTGAAGCGCATGTACAACGTATACCCGCGGCAGAACAGCGCCTCACAATCCTAGTCCGAGACTATGAGAATCTCCAGAAGGGGTATCAATCTCTTCTTGATAAGCGGACCAATGCCAGGATTTTGGGGAATTATGAGAGTCGTCAGTTTGGAGAGCAGTATCGCATTATTGAGCCGGCAAGTTTTCCCTATGACGAAGAACCACCGACACTTCTCCATTTTCTACTCGGCGGGTTTGTGCTGGGCTGCGCCATCGGGTTGGGAGGAGCCATTGGCGTAGAGTTTATGAAGCCCGGCTGTCGCCGCCCCGAAGAAGTCGAAAGCTATCTTGGTCTTTCGGTCATCGCCTCGATCCCTCCTTTTGACAACATGACAGTCGGAATGGGTTCGATGGGGTCGCGGGCGCTTCTTACTGGGCCTACAACCAGTGTCGGTATTTTTGGACGTGCTCCATCACATTATGGATATGGACGCAACCGGACGGGTGCCGGATCCAGTACCAAGCGTGCATCGTTTACGAGTCTGCCCCAAGCGTTTCATTTGATTGCAAAGTGGGGGGAGCATTCCATTGTCGCTGAGCAATACCGAGTGGCGTCGACGCGTTTGCTGTTGATGACGGCTGGAAAGAAACATGTAGTCACTCTGGTGGCGAGCAGTATTATGGGGGAAGGTAAAACAACCACGGCTGTCAATCTTGCTTATGTTCTAGCTCATGATCTGAAGAAATCTACGCTCCTGATTGATTGCGATTTCAAGCGCCCGATGGTGCATGAATACATGGACATTTCGGTCGAGCCCGGCCTCAGCGAAGCGATGCTGGGGCAAGACATCCTTGACAATTGCATTCATCACTATGAGGGGATTCCACTCTCGATTCTGCCGTGCGGGGATCCGACGGTCAGGCCTGCCAGTATTTCCGGGATTCAGTATGTGAAACAGATTTTGCCAGAGCTAAGGACTCGCTATGACCATGTGATTTTAGATGGGCCGCCTATATTGACACTTGCTGATGTCAATGTCCTTGGTAGTCTGGCGGATCAAGTGATTCTTGTGGTGCGAGCCGGCTTGACCAGCCTCGATATGGTACGCAAAGCGGTCAAGCAGCTCAACGTCAATAGCGACGAGATTGGAGTTGTCTTGACGAAGGTTGAAATGGAGTTCGCGCCTTATTTCATGTACGAGACGCCCTATGTTGGTAAAAGCGGACGAAGTGGTGAATAAAGAGGCTGCAGTGGAGCCGGAGCTGCAGTTGTGCCGCTTCACGGAGGGCGTGTATTCGAGGTGGGACGGACTGAGTCCTAAAAAGCGGATACTCATCTTGGGAAGCGGAAAGTTTGCCGGGGAACTCTGTCGAGTCGTACGTTCGCAACGCTTTGGTATGGTGGAAATCATTGGGGCTCTTGTAGGGGGAAATGAGCGACTAGAGAAGAATCAAGATGTGCCCGGAATCCTTGGCACTTATGGACAGGTGGCACGAGTAGTAGAAGAACAGAAGGTGACTACTGTCGTTGTTTGTCTTGAAGATCGTCGCTCGGCACTGCCGGTTGAACAGCTGCTCGATTTGAAGGCGATGGGAATAGATGTTCGTGATGGGCATCAATTGTTCGAAGAAGTCTCGGGCCGCCTCTCAATTGATTCGCTTCGCCCAAGCGCCCTCGTTTTTTCAAATGGTTTCAAGCAACGCATGGTCACCCGTATCATGAAGCGGTTCGGTGACATGATGGTTGCAATCGGGGGATTACTAGTGCTGTTTCCACTATTCTTACTCGTCGCGTTTTTGATTAAGGTTGATTCATCAGGGCCCGTGTTTTATCGCCAGGTCCGTGTCGGATTGCGCGGGCGGCCCTTTTCGATCTGGAAGTTTCGATCAATGGTGCAAGATGCTGAAAATGCAGGGGCTCAATGGGCGCAAGCGGATGATCCGCGCATCTCCCGCGTCGGGTGGTGGCTGCGAAAGACTCGTGTCGATGAGTTTCCGCAGCTGATTAATGTGTTAGGAGGGGAGATGAGTCTTGTTGGGCCTCGCCCGGAGCGGTCGGTGTTCGTGCAGGACTTGCGAAAAACCATTCCCTATTATGATTTGCGCCACACGGTCAGGCCCGGCATCACCGGATGGGCACAGGTGAAGTTTCGCTATGGCGCCTCTGCAGAAGATGCCCATATGAAGTTGCAATATGACCTCTACTACGTCAAGCGGTTGTCCTTCGGGATCGATATGAGCATTCTGGTGCAGACGGTGCGAGTGATGTTGCTCGGGGAAGGGGCGCAGTAATGGCTTCCAACCAGCAGAGCCAAGAGGCGCGGGTACGCCATGTCCTCTCATTTGATGTGGAAGAGCATTTTCAGGTATCGGCCTTTTGGTCCGATGCCAGAAGACAACAGTGGGATCGGCTGGAAAGTCGCGTTGAGCAGAATACGCTTCGGCTCGCGGAGCTCTTGGCGTCTGCTGAGACAAAGGCCACATTTTTCGTTTTAGGATGGGTGGCGGAGCGACATCCGGGGTTGGTCAAAGCGTTGGCGAAACAGGGGCATGAAATTGCATCGCATGGTTACGGACATGAGTTAGTTACCAATCAGACTGAAAGCGAGTTTCGGGACGACGTCAGGCGGTCCAAATGCATTTTGGAAGAGTTGACGGGAAAGATGGTATTCGGCTATCGGGCGCCCAGCTTCTCGATCACTGATCGAACCCCGTGGGCGTTACCGATTTTGGTTGAAGAAGGCTATCTCTATGACTCCAGTATCTATAGTCGATTCCAACCTTCGGAGAAAGTTGAGATGCAGAGCTGTGTGCAGGAGATCGTGACGACCGCCGGCCCCATTTTTGAATTGGCTCTACCTACAGCGGACCTATGCGGTATTCAGCTCCCTACTCCCGGGGGGGGGTACTTTCGCCTCTTGCCCTATTCAGCTTCTAGAATGATTTTAAGGAAGTTTGAAAAAACTGGAACTCAGTTCGTCATGTATCTGCACCCTTGGGAGATTGATCCAGATCAACCTCGAATGGAGGGGCCCGTGATTTCAAAATTTCGCCATTATCTAAATCTCGAGAGAACCGAGCAACGGTTGAAAAATCTGTTGCGTGATTTCGCGTTTGCTCCTGTAATCGATGCAATTCAGCCAATCCGTGACATATGCCAAGGCCGGGTACAGGGTGGTGCGGCTGCATGTGCTGTGTTTGGATAAACAGTTACGGTGAATGATGAAGTATTGGTATGCAGTAAGGACGAAGCCTCGTTGTGAAGCGTTTGCAGAGACTAATCTTCAGCGGCTTGGGGTGGAGGTGTTTCTTCCAATGCTGATGGAAGGCACGCCCATGTCCGTGGTGAATCGAAAATTAGCCACGCCTTTGTTTCCAGGGTATCTCTTTGTACGGTGTGCGATGCCGGCTCAGTATCGCGCAGTTAGTTATGCCACAGGGGTCAAGGATGTTGTCTCATTCGGTGCCGGCCCCTCGATTGTGGACGATTCAATCATCGATTCGATTAAGGGGCAAGCTGTGAACAGTATCATCGAAATTGCTGATTGCGCACTTGTGCCAGGCAAAGCTGTGCGAATTCACGAAGGACCGTTGTGCGGATTGGATACGGTCTTTGAGAAAAAGCTGAACGGGACGTCTCGCGTGGTGTTGTTGCTGAAGGCTCTTTCCTATCAGGCGCGAGTTGTTATTGACATTCGAGGAGTGGTCAATGCCTGAAGAATCAAAGCTTGAATGTTCTGCTCTGCATAGGGGTGGAAGCTTCCAGAGTTTCTTGATGGGACTTTGATCTGGCCCCTTTTCCGATCAAGGATCCGCAGCGAGAGCTAGAAGCTTGGGCGATCGTCCTCTATTTTCAAGACCCGGTGGCTGACATCGGATGGGCGGTAGCACGAGTTGAGCCTATCCAAACCCATTTCAAAAATGCAATAGTATTTTTGGCCGTGGGACTGCAGCAGAGAGTACAAAGCTAAAATATCCCATTGAAGGGACCCTTGTTAGCTAGATTTTGGAGCAAAAAAGGCAATGTATATACTAGGTATTTCGGCGTTCTATCATGATAGTGCAGCTTGTCTAGTACATGAGGGAGAGATTATTGCAGCCGCGCAGGAAGAACGGTTCACACGCAAGAAGCATGATTCAAGTTTTCCACATCATGCAGTGCGATTCTGCCTCGCCCAAGCTGGCATTAAGATCTCGGATGTCAAATACTTAGTCTTCTATGACAAACCCCTTGTTAAGTTTGAGCGGCTTCTTGAAACATACGTAGGATTCTCACCCAAAGGCATTCAGTCATTTCTCGCCGCCATGCCCGTGTGGCTTAAAGAGAAGCTGTTTCTGAGGAAGTTGCTTCAGAAGGAGGTTCTGACGTGCGTGGAGGGTGTGGATCAGGCGCAGTTGCCTGAATTGTTGTTCGGCGAGCACCATGAGTCTCACGCCGCCTCCGCATTCTTCGCTTCCCCCTATCAGAAAGCTGGCGTGCTCTGCATGGACGGGGTTGGAGAATGGGCGACAACCTCTGCCTGGCTTGGTGAAGGGAACACGCTGACGCCGTTGTGGGAAATTCCCTTTCCCCACTCGTTGGGGCTTTTGTACTCGGCGTTCACCTACTACACTGGCTTTAAGGTCAACTCGGGTGAATATAAGGTGATGGGTCTGGCTCCCTATGGAGAGCCGAAGTATGTGAAAGCTATCTATGAACACCTTCTGGATCTGAAGCCAGATGGGACGTTTCGTATGAACATGGAGTACTTCAACTACTGCACCGGACTCACAATGACTAGCCGGAAGTTTGACGAAGTATTTGGCGGCCCGCCTCGCCAACCAGAATCGAAATTGTCCCAACGGGAAATGGACTTGGCTCGCTCAATTCAAGAAGTCACAGAAGAGGTGATGTTACGACTTTCTCGGACCATGCACCGCGAGACGGGCGTCGACTATCTCTGCATGGCTGGAGGGGTAGCACTGAACTGTGTGGGCAATGGAAGGGTTTTACGCGAGGGGCCATTCAAGGGCATATGGATTCAGCCAGCAGCGGGTGACGCTGGTGGTGCCTTGGGCGCAGCGCTGAGCGCGTGGCATCTGTACGAGAATAAGCCAAGAACTGCGAATAACATCAGTGACCAGATGAAAGGCAGTTATCTGGGGCCAGCCTTTAGCAACGACGAGGTTGAACTGAGACTCAAACAACTCGACGCTGCCTATGTACGACTGGGTGAGAAGGATCTATTTACTCGAGTAGCGGAGGAGCTTGCTGCGGGCAAAGTTGTGGGCTGGTTCCAAGGTCGCATGGAGTTTGGGCCGAGGTCATTAGGTGGGCGGAGTATTCTGGGAGATGCACGCAATACGAAGATGCAGTCCGTCATGAACCTCAAGATCAAGTACCGGGAATCGTTCAGGCCCTTCGCGCCGTCAGTCCTACGTGAACGGGTGAATAGTTATTTCCAAATGGATTGCGATAGTCCCTATATGCTTTTGGTGGCACCTGTGCAAGAGAAGCGCAGGCTGCCATTTAAGTCGAGTGAAAAGGGACTGTGGGGAATCGAACTCCTCAACGTTCTCCGGTCGGATATCCCAGCTGTCACACATATTGACTACTCGGCAAGAATTCAGACGGTCCACGAAGATACGAATCCTAGCTATTATTACTTGCTGAAGGCCTTCGAGGAGCGGACCGGATATGCCACATTGGTTAACACCTCTTTCAATGTGCGCGGAGAGCCGATTGTTTGTACGCCGGAAGATGCCTTCCGCTGTTTCATGCGAACCGAAATGGATATCTTGGTGTTAGAAAATTGTGTACTGAAGAAGGAAGACCAGAAGCCTTTGGAAAGAGATACGGATTGGAAGCAGGAGTTTGCTCTCGACTAATCTGAGTGAGGATCACGTGAATCAGATGGCAACAACAAAAGACCTTCGGAGTTTTGGATTATTGGTTGGGGCGGTGTTCTGCATTATTGGCCTATGGCCCTTGGTGTTTCGGGGCGAGCCCATGCGGGACTGGGTTATTGGTGGGGGCGGGCTCCTGGTTCTACTGGGAGCGATTGTTCCTCAGCTGCTCCGCCCTCTTCATACGGGCTGGATGTGGATCGGCCATGTGTTGGGGTGGGTCAATACCAGAATTTTGCTGAGCATCGTGTTTTATGGATTGATTACCCCTATTGGCTTGATCTTCCGGCTAATGGGGAAGAATACAGTGCGACAAGCATTTTCTGAATCAAGCG
This sequence comes from Nitrospira sp., assembly GCA_005116745.1. Classification (NCBI taxonomy): domain Bacteria; kingdom Pseudomonadati; phylum Nitrospirota; class Nitrospiria; order Nitrospirales; family Nitrospiraceae; genus Nitrospira; species Nitrospira sp. Next base: position 42,590 of record SWDS01000009.1, read on the forward strand.
CCACGTATCGCGTAATTCGGACACCACGAGCAAGAAATCATATGAAAGCTCAGTTCTAATTCATCGATTGTGTGCCAAGGAGGTGGGGTATGGGTGAGTTCGTAGGAGAGCTGTGGGCCTTCATGAAAGAACGCAAGAAGTTTTGGCTGTTGCCCATTGTATTGGTGTTGGTGCTGCTGGGAAGTCTCATTGTATTAACGCAGGGGTCGGCAGTTGCACCGTTCATCTACACGTTGTTTTGAGCTGCCTACAGCGTTGGCTCCTGTGAATGTCCTCTGTATTAATTATGTCGATGCCAGTCAGGGTCAATTAAGCTGGCGTTTTGTCACGGTGAGAGCCGAATGAAGGTGCTGATTGTAGGGAATATGGGCTACATCGGTCCGATGGTGCTGCGTCATCTCTGCAAGAGTTATCTGCCTGCAATATTGATTGTTTTTGACACCGAGTTCTTCACCCAATATCCATAGCGCGCGTACCGTTTCCCGAGCATCTCCTCGACTGGCGATGTTTTGTGATGTGCGCTCGCACCACGATCTTGGAATTCAAGGATGGATTGGAGCAGGCTGGATTTGCCGATCAGGCGTATCGCGAATCGAGTTTTATGCGCTTGAATGTCTTTAGAAAGTTCTAGGAGGATGGGTGGTTGACCGATAAACTTGCATGGTTGCCGGTCACGAAGCACAGCACGCCAGCATAGTTGTCCGGTTGAGTGGATCCATAACGATGAAAGGGAAGGTAGTCATGGAAAGCAATGCTTGTTTATTTTGCCAGACGCCGCTACACCGGACCTTCATCGATCTCGGAATGCATCCACTCTGTGAAAGCTATGTGAGCCAAGATCGATTGGACCACATGGAACCATTCTACCCTTTGCACGTATACGTCTGTGAGCATTGCTGGCTTGTGCAGCTCCACGAGTATGTTAGTCCGTCGGATATCTTTACCGAGTATGCCTACTTTTCCTCTTACGCAGATAGCTGGGTGCAGCATGCAAAGCGCTATACCGATATGATCGCGCAACGACTTGCGCTCACTACAAAGAGTTTCGTGGTGGAACTTGCGAGTAATGACGGCTATTTGCTGCAGCATTTTGTCGCCAAGGGGATTCCGGTCCTTGGGGTCGAACCAGCAGCCAATGTGGCTGAAGTGGCACGAAAAAGGAATGTGCCAACACTGGTAAAGTTTTTCGGGAAACAGACTGCGGTCGAATTAGTTGAGCAGGGTACAAAAGCCGATCTTATCGCCGGAAACAATGTTTTGGCTCAGGTGCCGGATTTGAACGACTTCGTCGGCGGCATCAAACTATTGTTGACGCCGCAGGGTGTCGTCACCATCGAGTTTCCACATTTGATGAAGCTGATGGAGGAGAATCAGTTTGATACCATTTACCACGAGCATTTCTTCTACTTTTCGCTCCTGTCCGCGGAGCGCGTCTTTGCGGCACATGGCCTGGAAGTGTTTGATGTGGAAGAATTATCTACGCATGGAGGATCACTCCGGATCTATGCCCATCACGTCGATGATACGACTCATCGCATGACGGAGCGATATAGTGAGTTAAAGCAGCGGGAGCAAACGGCTGGTTTTGAACAAGTCGAAACGTATGCGTTGTTTGGGGAGCGAGTCAAGGAGACCAAGCGAAAGTTGCTGGAGTTCTTGATTGAGGCGAAGCGAAAAGGAAAAGTTATCGTCGGATATGGGGCACCTGGCAAAGGCAATACGCTCCTTAATTATTGCGGAATACGCTCGGATTTCATCGAATACACCGTGGACCGCAATCCGTATAAGCAAGGGAAGTTTTTGCCTGGTACGCATATACCGATTTATGCTCCGGAAAAGATTTCTGAAACCAAGCCGGACTATGTATTCATCCTGCCATGGAACTTTCGAGACGAGATCATGCAGCAAATGGGCTTCATACGCGAATGGGGTGGGAAATTTGTTGTGCCGATTCCTGAAGCGCGAGTGTGTACCTAGTGATCATGCGGGGTAGACGATGATCGAACGAGATGCTTTTCAGGTGGCTGAACAAGACCAAATGGGCGCAAAGATGCATCGGCTCATGGCTGATCTCTATCCGATATGCCGTAGCCTGACAGGTAACGGAGTTCGTCAGACCTTGCACATGCTCAATGACGTGATTCCGCTTGTCATTCATGAAGTGCCCACAGGGACGACCGTCTTTGACTGGACTGTTCCGCAAGAGTGGAATATCAGAGATGCCTATATCAAAAACTCAAAAGGCGACCGCGTCGTTGATTTTCAGAAATCTAATTTACATGTCATGGGCTACAGCGTGCCCGTGTCAGAGACCATGAGTCTGGCTGAATTGCTGCCGCGACTCTATTCACTCCCGGAACATCCTGAGTGGATCCCGCAACGAGCCTCGTATTACAAACCGAATTGGGGATTTTCGATCGCCCATAACGACCTGGTCAGGCTAGCCGAAGATCAGTATGAGGTCCGCATTGATTCTACATTGTCTAATGGTGCGATGACGTATGGAGAATGTGTGATTCCCGGAGAGCAGGCCGACGAGATTTTGTTTTCCACGCATATATGCCATCCGTCCTTATGCAACGACAATTTGTCGGGGATTGTTATCGCTGCCTATCTGGCCAAAGCCATCGCTGCTATGCCGAAGCGGCGCTATACCTATCGGTTTCTCTTTGTCCCGACTCAGTTAGGGTCTCTGGCCTGGCTGGCTCGAAACCAGCAAGCTTGCCGAAGAATCCGGCACGGCGTTGTGTTGGTTGCGCTTGGGGATGTCGGGTGCTCTACGTACAAGTGCAGCCGCCAGGAAGCAGCGGAGATCGATCGCGCCGTTACACATGTCCTGAGGTACAGCGGTCAGCCCTATGAAATCTTCAAGTTTGTTCCTTACGGATATGACGAACGTCAATATTGTTCTCCCGGCTTTAACCTACCGGTCGGATGTTTCATGCGTTCAACTGGGGCACGTTTCCCGGAATATCATACGTCCGCAGACAACCTTGAGTGTGTCAAGCCCAGCTCCTTGGCGGATTCTTATCGCAAATGCATAGAGATTTGTTACGTGCTGGAAGGCAACAGAACCTTTCGGAATCTATTGCCGAATGGCGAGCCACAACTAGGCAAACGAGGATTGTATGGCGCTATGGGAGGATTAGCTGGGGGAGGGCGAGAGAAGGAGCTTCTACTTCTCTGGGCGCTTAATCTTTCCGATGGCTCACACACACTCTTAGATATCGCAGAGAGGTCTGGCCTGCCATTTCGGCAGGTGCGGCATGCCGCTGATCTGTTGCTTGAACATGGATTGCTCGAAGAGGTAGAGGGGGCTACGTAGAAGCAGAGGGAAACCATTTATGAAGCAGTATCGACACAGTTATGCAAAGACGGCTGTAATGGCCGCAGTGGCTGGAACAGGAGTGTTGCTTGTTGGCGTCATCCTACTGTGCGCTCCTGCAGTGGATTTACCCGTGATGCAAGCGGTGCTGATCCTGCCGATCCCGATTCGTGCCATGGGGGGTATCCTGTGTTTGGCTGGTGCGCTAGTAGGATACAGCATCGCAGCCGGCGGGGTGTTGGCCCTGCATTATGATGCAAAGGGACGCGCGGTTTTCGAGTGAGTTTCGTGACTGCAATGCAGAAGGTGTTGTGGAGGAGGCGCTCAGATGGCAGGTAGTCTGATCGTTGGAGATTGGGTTGAAATTCGGAGCGCCGAAGAAATTCTTGGGACGCTGGACGAGCGAGGAACCCTTGAGTCGCTACCCTTCATGCCAGAAATGTTGCCGTTTATTGGGCGGCGGTTTCAAGTGTTCAAGCGAGCCACGAAGACCTGCGACACGATCAGCAAACAGGGCTTTCGGCGTGTGAGAGACACGGTGATGCTTGAGGGGCTTCGCTGTGACGGGTCCTCACATGGTGGGTGTCAGGCCGGTTGCCTGTTGTTTTGGAAGGAATCCTGGCTAAGAAGAGTTCCCGCAGGAACCAATGTTGAATTCGCATCGGCTCACGCCAAGGGAGCAGGCAATCAGCTTGACTTGGTGTACCACGAGTTGGCGGCACGTGTTAAGCGTGTCGTTCAGGCTGAGTCAGGTGATGAGCCGACCTATATGTGCTTGATCACAGAGATGAAGAAAGCCAGTCTTCCCATGGCCTGGTGGGATATCCGCCACTATGCGGCGGACGTGACTTGCGGAAATCGAACCCTCAAAGAAGTTGTGCGCACACTTCTTCTTGATATCTTTAATTGGGCGCAGAAGAAACGAGGCGGTGTAGGATTTCCCTATATGGAGCCAGGCCTGCTTAAGAAAACACCAGTCGCCAATCTTAATCTGCAGCCAGGTGATCTCGTTCGCATAAAGAAGCCAGACGATATCATGAAGACGCTAGATGGCGATGGGAAAACCAGAGGATTGCGTTTCGATGTTGGAATGTTTCGATATTGTGAGGGAGAGTATCGCGTCGTGACGCGTGCCTACCGTCTCATTGACCAGAAAACCGGCAAGATGATTCATATGACGGAACAGGCGCCTTGCATCATGCTCGACGGAGTGCTGTGCCACGCGGATTATCAAAAGCTTTGCCCCAGAACAGAGTACCTATTCTGGCGCGAAGCCTGGCTCGAGAAGGTCTCTTGAGTAATCCATCTGAACGAGAGGTCGGTTCATGAAAGTCGTATTGTTTTGCGGAGGGTTCGGAATGCGGATTCGGGAGTATTCCGAAAACATTCCCAAGCCGATGGTACCCGTCGGGTATCGTCCCGTCTTATGGCATGTCATGAAGTATTATGCCTATTACGGGCATACAGAGTTCATCCTTTGTCTCGGCCACGGCACGGACGTCGTGAAGGATTACTTTCTTAACTACAGTGAATGTGCATCGAATGACTTTGTTATGTCGCAAGGCGGCAAGAAACTCGATTTAATTAATATGGATATTCAGGATTGGCGCATCACGTTCGCTGATACAGGGACCAATGCGAATATCGCTCAGCGTCTGATTGCAGTGAGAAAGTATCTAGGAAACGATCAAGAGTTCATCGCCAATTATAGCGATGGCCTGACTGATCTTCCGTTACCGGATCAGCTAGCACACTTCCGTCAGATGAAGGCTGTGGGAAGTTTTGTGAGCGTCGCTCCGCGGTTGAGTTATCACATGGTGACAGCCGGCGAAAATGGGCTGGTATCAGGCTTGGAAGAGATGAGTCGATCCAGTCTGCGCATCAACGGGGGCTATATGCTGTTCTCCACAGCCATTTTCGATTATATACAGCCTGGTGAGGAGCTCGTGCAAGAACCGTTTCAGCGGCTCATCAAGGAGCAGAAGTTAGTGGCCTATCGGTACGACGGGTTCTGGGCCAGTATGGATACGTTCAAGGACAAGCAGGTGCTCGACGAAATGTACGCTAAAGGACGGGCTCCCTGGCTCATTTGGAAACAATCCGGCGGGTCCCGATAGCGAAACGAAGAAAACTATGATTCCGCTATTGCAGAAAAGTACACCAGGATCTAAGTGCACCGTGCTATGTCTAGGAGCTCACTCTGATGATATAGAGATCGGTTGCGGCGGAACTCTCTTGCATCTGCTGAACACGTATCCTGATGCGGAGGTTGTCTGGGTGGTCTTTAGTGCCAACCGAGTCAGGAAGAAAGAGGCACTCATGAGTGCCTCTCGATTTCTGGCGGGCGCCGCAAAGAAGACGATCATCGTCAAGACATTCCGCGAGAGCGTTTTTCCCTACTGCGGCCAGTCGATAAAACGATATTTTGAGCAACTGAAACAGAAGGTTTCACCGGATTTGGTTTTTACTCATTACCGAGATGACCTGCATCAGGATCACCGTGTTATTAATGAACTCACGTGGAATACCTTCCGCCGGCAATGCATTCTCGAGTACGAAATTCCAAAATATGACGGCGATATGGGCATTCCGAATTTTTTCGTGTCGCTCCCTGACCTTCTGGCGAAACGGAAGGCGGCGTACATCATTCAAGGGTTTCCCAGTCAGCACGGCAAGCAATGGTTCAGCAGCGATACATTTTTGGCTCTGCTCCGGTTGCGAGGGATTGAGGCAAACGGCAGTGGGCGGTATGCGGAAGCGTTCTACAGCCGGAAGTGGGTGGTCGGGTGATGGAGTGAAGCGGAGGAACCTTGCAGCATGACCAAACCTATGCCTCTTGTCAGTATTGGATTGCCGGTTTACAACGGAGAAGGCTTTCTTTCTCAGACGGTGGATTCCATTCTGAGCCAGACGTTTACCGATTTTGAATTGATTATTTCTGATAATGCGTCTGTCGATGGATCGAACGCAATCGCTGAATTGTACGCCCGGCGAGACGATCGCATTCGAGTCGTTCGGAGCGAATGTAACCAGGGTGCGGCGTGGAATTACAAGCACGTTCTTGATCTCGCACGGGGGCGGTATTTTCGGTGGGCTCCCGCTGACGACCTATTCGCTCCTGAATCCCTTGCATGCTGCGTCCACGTGCTCGATCAACATCCTGAAGCCGTCCTGTGCTATCCGAAGACGACGCTCATCGATGGGCAAGGGCAAGCCCTTCAGCCGTATGAAGACAACCTCGACCTCAGGCAAGCCAGTCCGGTGGAACGATATAAGGCCGCGGTCAAACAGATAGGCTTGACCAATGTCATCTATGGCTTAATGAGGACCAGCGTGCTCCGGCAGACGCGCCTGATTGGGAGCTTCCCCGGAGCCGATGTCCTATTTGTGACTGAACTGGCGCTATTCGGGCAGTTTCACGAAATCGACCAGCGATTGTTTTTCAGGCGGATGCACCCAGGGGCTTCTAGCAGCATCCAATCGCTGGATGGTATCCAGGCCTTCATGGATCCGAAGATCGTACGCAAGAAAGCCTTTGCGCGGATGTGGCGGCATCTGTTTGAAAGTATGCGCTCACTAGTGCATGCCCCGCTTGCTGTGCGAGAACGCGTCAGGCTGTTTGGGTTCCTGATGCGAGAGATGATTGCGTCGCGTGACCAATACGTGCAGGAAGTGGTTCTTTTGATGAATCCCCGAGGACGCGGTGCCGCTAGTGTAGTGGATCATAAGTAGCTTGATCGATTACCTGGCATGAGTGTTCTCTGTGCCCCAGAAGGATCACCCTATGCGCATCGCCCCCGCCGTTGAGCTGATGGCCCCTGAACGCCAGCAACTCACGCAGTGGGCGCGTGGTCGCCGGGCGCTTGCACGATTGGTGCTTCGAGCCAAGATTGTGTTGTTGGCGGCTGCAGGCCACGACAACCACCAGATTGCTGCCGCCGTGGCTACAAGTCGGCAAACCGTGGGCCTCTGACGGCACGCTGACACACGACTCTATGCGCCATGGCACCACCACGCTCTTTGCCGCTCTGCATGTGGCCAAAGGCGCGATTATCTCCACCTGTCAGCCCCGCCATTGGCACCAGGAATGGCTGCGGTTTTTACGGCTGATTGATCGGCAGATTCCTCAGGCCAACGCCCTGCATCTGATCGTCGACAACTATGCCACCCACAAACACCCCACGGTCCAATGGTGGCTGATACGGCACCCACGCGTCCATAGGACACGTCACCCCGACCAGTAGCTCGTGGCTCAATCTGGTAGAGCGGGTCTTTGGCGACCTGACGGCCAAACTGCTTCGGCGCGGCGTGTTCCGTAGTGGCTCGGAACTGATTGTGGCGATTGATGCGTACATCCCTCAGCGTAATGCCCATCAGAAACAGATTCCCAAGTGCAAACGTGAATTCATCAGACCTTCTCTAGATAGTAAGTTCGATCTTACGCGTAAGCCTATCTCGCTCAGTCCTGAGCACTTCATTCACCATTCTCCCAAAAGATGATGCAACCGATCGTATCCGACTCCACCTCCACCTCCGAATCGTCCTCCACTACTGTCGTGGGGTCGTCACTTGATCGCGTATTAGTTCGCGGACTGGCCTGGACCGGCGCCGTTAAGTGGTTGAGCCAGCTTCTTTCCTGGGTGTCCACCATCGTTGTGGCACGACTTCTCAATCCTGAAGATTATGGAATTGTTGCCATGGCGGGCGTCTTTATTGGGCTCATTGGGCTCTTGAATGAATTCGGATTGGGTGCGGCGGTGGTGGCGTTGCGGCATCTCACTAAGACCCAGATTGCACAGATCCATAGTCTAGCAAGCCTCTTCGGTATCAGCGGATTCCTGTTGACCTGCGCGGTGGCTATACCAACCGGGAAATTCTTCGGAGCCCAGGAAGTACCGCTTATCATGATCACGATGGGAGCCGGGTTCGTCATTCTCTCCATGCGATCTGTACCCAGCGCCTTGTTAGAGAAGGATCTGCGTTTCAAGTTTCTGGCCTTCTTGGAAGGAGGACAATCCCTCGTTGCGACCTTTACAACACTGATAGTGGCTTGGTTGGGGGGAGGATATTGGGCGCTTGTATTGGGCGGGTTGGCGGGGCAGTTGGCGGCAACAACAGTGATCTGGTTGTCCAGGCCACTTTCTTATGCCTGGCCGACGGTTGACTCCATGAAGGAAACTATCCGGCTCAGCTCCCACGTATTGACCAGTCGCGTGTCCTGGTATGTGGCTGCGAGCTCCGACGTATTTATCGGTGGGCGGGTGCTGGGGCAGGTGGCCGTGGGTGTGTATTCGATGGTTGGCACTCTTGCGTATATGCCGATTGAAAAAATCACGGCGCTGTTGAGTCGTGTGATGCCGGCCATCTATTCGACGGTGCAAAATGATCCTCAGGCCATGCGGCGCTATCTGTTGTTGCTTACGGAAGCACTCTCATTAATCGTGTGGCCCATAGCCATGGGAATGTCGCTTGTCGCCCATGAGTTTGTGCTAGTCGTGCTGGGGGATAAATGGAATGGCGTGATTGCCCCATTAGAGATTCTCGCTTGCTGGGCGGGTGTAAGATCAGTTTTCAGCTTGGTACCGCCGCTTCTCTATGTGACGAGCAATTCAAGAGTTGCGATGCTGAATGGTCTTTTGTGTGTTGCAACGTATCCGATCGCATTCTGGGTGGGCAGTAGTTGGGGCGTTGTGGGGTTGGCTTGGGCATGGGTCGTTGTTCAGCCATTTGGCTTTATTCAACCGTATGTGCATGTGTTGAGGGCTATAGAACTCTCATTCTGGCGCTATATTCATGCGCTCTGGCCAGCATGCACAGGTGTTGTCTTCATGGTGGCCGCCATCAAGGGGATTCAACAGATAGTCCAGTCGGATTGGCCGTTGACGGTCAGGCTTGGAGTAGAGATATGTGTCGGTGCAGTGGCCTATATCTGTGCAGTACTCATGTTTCATCATCGGCGGCTTTGGCAACTACTCGCTGTCGTTCGCTCAAAAGGTAGTAAGTGACTAATTCAGTCAAAGTGAATGGCAGGAGCTTCCGCAAGGACGGACTTGAAGTGCTCTGTTCGGCCGTATGGGAATGGAGTTCGTACCTATGACTCTTCAGCCTTTCGTGGGGAGTAGTTAGAGAGCCAGTCTTCCGCAAGGGAATTGATGGCGGCTTTGAATTGCTTGACGCTTTGGTAGCCAGGGGCAGTCTTCTTCGCCTGCTGGATCGTCACGTTCGAGGCCTCCACGCCGCATTGGTGATGTCACGCCAAAGATAGCCGAGCATGCTGGGGAGGTGGTGCCGAATGAGCGTTGCATCCTCTGCCACCAGAGCCAGTCAACTATAGGGGTGGCTCGCTAGGACCAGTGGGCGAAGAACTGGAAGAAATCGAAGCTGCGTGCACAGTCGAGCATGTGTTCATGGTGATCAAGCGGAGATCTTTAGGTGGGCCAAAGTCTGCTACAGCAGGTCGGTGAAGAACATCCATTGGCGGTGAGGCAGCTGTAGCCTGGCGAATCTGTACGTAGCTCGACGTCATCTGTTGGTGGGAGCCAAGAGGGCATGAGGAGGGCGAGTGGGTGGTCTGATGGCGAGCGACCTTGATCAGATGCTCTCAAGCGATCCCATTCTGGTAGGGGTTGCTTTCATGGACTAACCCATGGATCGATTCCGTAGTGCAATCACAAATTAATTAGACGTTCCTTAATGGAGATCGCGCTGGGAGTCGATGTGGAATATAGAAAGCCTCCGCACATTTTCTTGCGGCGCGTCAAGCATTGGCCTCAGACTATGAGGATGTGAAGAGCAGGTACGTCAGAATGCTTTCTGGCTGATGCACGATGTTTTCAATATGAATGATTGGCCGGCTTGTCCAATCATAGCGCATGGAACTAAGGGGATGATCAGATGGGGTTCGTTAAAACAGGGTTGATGGTTGGACTATGTATTGCAGTTGGACTGCTGGCGTTCAAACTTTATCCGGTGGTGAAAAACAAGATAGACAGTTCCAAGAAAGTCGATCTGATTAACTATCGGTACCCCGTTAGCCAGCACATCATTGACCAGCAAAGTCCGGCTAATCCCTGGGCGAAGGCCATTGGCGACTTTGATGGAGATGGTGTCGGTGATCTCATTGTGGCTGGAAGCCATGGCCCATTAGTCATGTACAGGAGCGGAGGGAAGGTCAAGACGGTCATTGGTTCACGCAATGCATACTATACGCAGAGTGGAATCGCTCTCGGTGACATCGACAATGATGGAGATGTCGATATTGTCTTTGGTGATGTATGGCTGGAAAATCCTCGTCCAAAGGGAAATGTCTCGGCACTATGGTCTCTTCATTCGATTGGCGCCGCAGCGACGAATCATAATGTCGAGCTGGCTGATCTCAATATGGACGGCAATCTCGACATCATCATGCGCGGCGAGACGAGTTCTCTGGTGACGATCCTGGTCCATGACCCATCCGGATTTTGGTCTATGAAGACGCTGGAGCCAGGAGTCGGGCGCAATGGACTTGCGGTGAAAGATCTCAACGGGGATACCTTTCCGGACATCATTGTGCCGGGTGTCTGGTTGGAAAATCCCCATGGAAACGTGTTGACGAAGGAATGGAAAACACACTCGTTCGGAAGTTGGAACGAATATGCCGCGATCGACACCGGAGATATAGACGGCGACGGGAGACCAGATATTGTGATGTCCGTTTCAGAACAAGCCGGAAAGATCTCGTGGTTTAAGAATTCCGGAGATAGAACCAGTCATTGGGAAGAACATGTCGTGGATGAGGGGCCCGTCGACTCAGCTCATGCTCTTCACTTGGTGGATATGGATGGCGACGGTCTGCTTGATGTAGTGACTTCGGAGTTTAGGGTGGGGGGCAGATTGCTGGTGTACCATCAAAGAGACCAGAGGAGGTCATGGGTCAGGCACGTGGTAGGCATTCCCTTTCTTCACAATGTCGTTGTCGGTGATCTTGATGGCGATGGGGATCAAGATATCGCTGGGACCATTACCTTCGACCAGGGCAATGTCGAAGTATGGGAAAATCGGTTAACCACATTGGACCAGCCTCGCTCAGCGGCTCCCAGGCTGCTCGTGTTTTGGAAAACGGATATTGCGTTTCATGAAAGTATTCCAGATGCGATTAGGGTCATCAGGGAGATGGCGCGGAAGAAGGGGATTGAGGTCGATGATACCAGCGATGCTCATATGCTTGAGGATGCCGTATTGGCTCGATATCAGGCCGTGATCTTTTTGTCGACCCAGGGAGAAATCCTAAACTCCGATCAGCGAGCTGCGTTTGAAAGGTACATCAAAGCCGGTGGTGGATTCGTAGGCATCCACTCAGCCGCAGATACGGAATCAAATTGGTCGTGGTATGGGAAACTGGTTGGTTCCCGGTATGGCGGAAGTCATTCGGCCACTGTGAGAGGGATGATACAAGTTGAAGAGAGTACCCATGTTTCAACGAAGGAGCTGCCGAAGGCTTGGGGCCGTCTTGATGAGTGGTACAATTTCTCTCCAAATCCTCGCGAAAATGGAGTGACCGTTCTGCTCACTCTCGATGAGAATACGTATGAAGGTGGAAACATGAGAGCAGATCACCCGGTCGCATGGTATCACGAGTATGACGGCGGGCGATCCTGGTATACAGCCGGAGGGGCTAGTCCTGAGAGCTGGGCCGATCATCACTTCAAGAGTCATGTGTGGGGTGGAATACAGTATGCTGCCCGGTTCCCAAAGAAGCATTCGTAGTTCGCTGAGGTTGGGTGATCCAGGATTCCTGATTACGTACTAGTTATAAAAGGCATAGGTCAACATGATCGCTGACGGCATTACATGGTTTGTTGGGAAGGTCGTAGAGTACATGAGTGAGCCGTACCAATCATGGGATGCGTTCGTGAATGCCGCCACGCTTGGGATTCGGATGTTCTTCCAATTGGAAAGCAGGTTCAGTTGGATATATTTCGTAGCAAGCTTCCTCATCGGCATAGGAGTCTATGCCTTCGAAAGGCGTAAGAGAAACCTCGGTGACGGTGTTTCGTTAGCGAGGTTCATATTTCCTCGTGAAGTGTGGGGGCATCCGTCTGCAATCGTCGACTACAAGTTTGTAGCCATTGATATGACCATCAAATCCCTGACCTATGGACCCATGTTTTCAGGGATGACGCTTTTGTTTTATAAGGCGGCTTTTTATGTCAGCCAATCGACATGGTTGGGATTTGTATCGCCGATCCATCCTGACCCGATCATGGTTGCATTTGTGGCCCTGCTTGTGGGCGACTTTGGAGTGTTCTTCGGACACTACCTCGCTCATAAAGTTCCGCTGTTTTGGATATTTCACCAGATCCACCACTCGGCCGAAGTCTTGACACCGGTGACGGTTTATCGAGCGCATCCAATCGATGGGCTGTTGTCAAGCGTTGTCATATCCATAGTGACGGCACTGGCTGCCGTAAGCTATACGACAATGAGCGGTTTTCCGGTGGGGGATTTAACGATACTTGGAGTGAATGCGTTTACGTTCTTATTTTACATGGCAGGGGCTCATTTACGGCACTCTCATATCTGGCTTTCTTATGGCCCCATAGCCAGCTGGATATTCCAGAGCCCGGCTCAGCATCAGATTCATCACAGCAAGGACCCGAAACATTGGGACAAGAACTTCGGCTTTATGTTCTCCATATGGGACGCCTTATTCGGGTCGCTCTATATTCCTCGGGAAAAGGAATCACTTCAGCTCGGAATCGCTCATGCCAACTCCGAAGACTTTTCCACGGTGCCGAAACTCTATGCTCTTCCCGTTGTGAAGGCGGCGAGATATATCTTAGGGAAACAGGAAGTCACGACGGTAACGATCGGTGAGGTGTCAGCCAAGCGTGATTGAGCAGCCGGCCAATGGGTTGCCCCCCTTCCCGCCGAAGGCCATCGCCTTTACCATGATGGTCATCTCTACCTCCTGCGTGACTATCCGGTAATGGTTCACAAGAAAGGGTAATCATCTTCGGCGCGCAGGGCATACCTTGGCAGCTTGTATGCGGGAGATTTCAGCAGACTGCTAAGGAGTCAATAAGACTGGAGCCTATGGCATCTATCCGCTAGGCTTACTCAATTTCATGGTGGCAGTTGCCTGGGCACGTCTGATCCTAACCGACTTCGGATGGATTCAGGAGAAAGGCACGATTCTAAAAATGCTCCACATGAACTTATCATCATTGGACATGGAACGAACTGTTTGGTGGAGTGCTCGATTCTGCGTGAAGCCTGATCAGCCATGAGTGCGGTGCCCCCAGAGGGAAGGTGCCGCCATTGTGGGGCAAGAAAGCGTCTGAACGGATCGTGTGAAACACTGAGAGGAAGAAACGGCGTCGCTCCTAAAGGGATTTCCTCTGATTACATGCCGAAGCGAACTTGTCCAAGGCATCCGTTGTCATCCAAGGAGAAGGTGTGAAAAGGCTGTAAGAATGAGAAAGGTTTTCATGATTGCGTATTATTTCCCTCCCATCGCGGCAACCGGAGCGATGAGGCCGCTCAATTTCTGCCGACACCTTCCGGCTTATGGGTGGATGCCGAGTGTGCTGGCTACGGACCAGCCATCGGCTTTGCCGCCTCAAGCATCCGACGCGGACCTACTTCAGCGCGTTCCTGCTGAGATTGAAGTCATTCGAGTGCAACATGGTAATCCTCTTGGGCGGTTGCTGGGCTATCGTGATTGGCTCAAACGGATGCTCAACCGAAAGGCCAGTGCAATTTCGTCCCAAGCTGCCAGAGCGAGTAATGCTGGTTCGAGTTACGGTGCAGACCGGTGGGAGTCGGTGTTCGTCACGGCGCGGAGGTTCGTATTTGATGCCTGGTTGAGTTTCCCCGACCCTCAGAGTCGGTGGTATCAACCAGCTGTGCGGGCAATGGTGGGGAGGAGTGCGGCCAAACGTCCGGACGTGATCTTGGCAACCGGAGGTCCCTGGACAAGCCTGCTGGTGGGAAAGCGGCTTGCGCAGCAATGGGAGGTGCCTTTCGTGGCCGATTTTCGAGATCCTTGGGTTGGCAGCCATGAGTTGTTTTCATCCACGCTCTTGCATCGGCGAGCCGCGCGGCTCGAATGGTCAGTGTGTGAGGCAGCGAGCCGTGTGATCCTGAACACTGAGGAACTCAGAGTTCGTTTTTGTGAGCAATACCCTCAATGGCAGACTAAATTCGTGGTCATCACGAATGGATATCCTCAGGAGATGGCACTTCATCCTGCAATTGACGATGCCAGCGCGAATCCACCGAGCGTACTGGAGTTCTCCCATTTTGGTACGGTGTATGGCCATCGGAGTCCTCTTGCGTTGTTTCAAGCAGTGCACGCGTTGATGAGCGAGGGCGCACTGGATCATACCCGCCTGACCCTTCGGTTCGTTGGCGTGTGGGATGTGGACGATCTGACTTGCAATCAGCTCGCCAAGTCGTTGGAAGAGCGTGGAGTGCTGCAGCGAGTTCCCCCCATCCCGCATCAGGCTTGTCTGAAGGAAATGGCGAAGTCCGATGTGTTGTTGATCCTGCAGCCTGACTATCCGCTTCAGGTACCTGCAAAGATCTATGAATATATGACTGCAGGCCGCCCATTGTTTGTGCTCGGCGGGGAAGGCGCCACCGCTAATCTTGTCCATCGGCATCGCCTTGGTCGATGCTGTCCAAACCGCATGTCTGAGGCCAAGCGAACTTTGATGGAATTAATGAATGACCGGACAAGCCTGACGCCTCCGAGTCCTGCCGATACGGAACAGTTCAATTACGCCGTTCTTTCAAAACGTTTGGCTGATCTATTGGACAATACTGTTCAGGGGAAAATCAGGTGAATCATGCTGGATTCGGACAAGATGGAGCGGAGAATATGGAGTTGACGATATCTCGCATTCAGCAAACTGAGACGCATGGGGCATGGGATCGGTATGTGTGCGATCATTCGGAGGGGGCTGGTTATCATTTAATGGCGTGGCGCCAGGTCATTGAACGTACGTTTGGGCATTGCACCGTGTATCTCATGGCGCAGGACGATCGGGGGGAGATCAGAGGGGTTCTGCCGCTGGTATTTTTAAAAAGTCCCCTGTTTGGCCAATTTCTGGTATCGGTGCCGTATTTTAACTATGGTGGCGTATTGGCGGACGGAGAGCAATCCAGAAGCGCATTAGTGGAGGCGGCAGTTGTCGCGGCCAAGGAATTGGGAGCGACACATATTGAACTACGACATGCGGATGGAGTGAAATTGCCGTGGCTCTGCAAAGATCACAAAGTCTCCATGCGACTCGACTTACCCTCGCACTTTGATGAGCTGATGAAGGCGTTTCCTCCAAAATTGCGGAGCCAGGTTCGGCGTGGAGAAAAAGAGGGCATGACGGTGCAGATGGGTGGGTTGGATCTGCTGGATGATTTCTATGCGGTGTTTGCCAGAAATATGCGAGATCTCGGGACACCGGTGTACGGGAAATATTTCTTTGCAGATATTCTCCGGACTTTTCCCAAGGACGCGAAGATTTGTGCGGTTCGACTGGGAGCCGATACGGTGGCTGCCGGGCTGGTTTATGGGTTTCGGCAGACGTTGGAGATCCCGTGGGCCTCATCCGACCGTCGGTATGCACGCATAGCACCGAATATGATGCTGTACGGATCGGTGCTCCGATACGCCTGCGAACAGGGTTATCGAGTCTTTGACTTCGGTCGTTCCACCAAGGACAGCGGGACGTATCGTTTTAAAGAACAGTGGGGAGCCAAGCCGGTTCAGCTGCATTGGTATTATTGGCTGCGCGATGGCGGCCCGCTGCCTGAACTGAATCCGCAGAATCCCAAGTACGCGTTGGCTATTCGAGTCTGGCAACAACTTCCTGTGCCTGTGACAACCACCATCGGACCCTGGATTACCCCGTATCTTCCATGAAGATCCAGCGATATCTGACTCCCACTGCCGCGCCAGTCTCATGGATCGATTTGATGCGAGGAGGGTGGGGGCTATTTCAGGGAAGGGGTGCGCGGGCGCGCCGGGAAAGGGAGTTTGCTCGCTACTTCGGGGTGAAGTATGTGTTTGCGCTGTCGTCAGGGAAAGCTGCGCTGACAACGATCCTCCAGGTGTTGGCTGCAGCTTCGCCTCGACGAAAGGTGATCGTGCCCGCCTATACCTGTTTCTCTGTACCGTCGGCAATTCTTCGGGCTGGATGTGATGTGGTGCCTTGTGATGTTGATCCTGAGACACTGGACTACCGGTTTTCTGATCTTGAGGCGCTGGTGAGCGGTGACATCCTCTGCATCGTGAGTCCGCATTTGCTCGGTCATGCGGCAGACATTCTTCGAACTAAGGGGATTGCCTGCCGCTTCGAGATCCCGGTGGTGGAAGATGCGGCTCAAGCCATGGGTGGGGCACAGGAAAACCGTTGGCTGGGCACCCAGGCCGATGTCGGGTTTTTCAGCTTAGGGCGTGGGAAAAATGTGACAGCAGGATCGGGCGGGGTGATTCTCACTAATTCGGACTCGTTAGGCTCAGCGCTGGCGCAGCAATGCAAACAGATTCCAGAGACATCCTGGATCAGTCAGGTACAGGCGTTTATTGAAACGGTGGCAACGGCTATTCTCATTCGACCTTCTCTCTATTGGCTGCCAGCTGGGCTGCCATTTCTTGGACTGGGTGAAACGAAGTTTGAGCCGGATTTTTCGTTGTGCCGTCTGGATGGCATGCGAGCGAGTCTTCTCGCGTCGTGGCAGTCGCGGTTAGAACAGTCCAATGTCGAGCGGGTGCGCCATAGCCAAGACATGTGTGCTGCCCTGCAGACTTCGCTCGGAAGGCTTGGACCAACGTGTCGTGAGGCAACTCCCTATCTTCGCGTCCCCGTGATCTTTCCTTCAGCCAAAATGAAAGTGAAGGTATGCCAGGTGAGTGCTGCCTTGGGCCTGGGAGTGAGCGGTCTCTATCCGTCGCCGATATCTGAAATCCCGGCTTTGCGATCGACCTGTGGGACCAGCCGATTTCCAGGGGCGCAGGTCCTGGCTGATCGAATGGTGACGTGTCCGGTGCATCACTACGTGACGCATCAAGATATCTTGAATATTACGGGTGCTCTTCAAGGGGTAGTTGATGCTAAGGACCGATTCGCTGGAAATCCATCGGCCTTGCCCGCTGATTCGGCGCCGGCTTCGAAAATGAAAGTATGATGCGGACCATGGAAATTGTGTTCTGGTTGTCCATTGGATTGATGGGTTATGCCTATGTGGGTTATCCGCTGATATTGCGTGTATTGTCGATGATCCGGAGTCGGCCGGTCAAGAAAGGTGAAGATCCCTTCTCCGTCTCGTTCGTTATTACGGCCTACAACGAGGATAATCGGATCACGGAGAAACTGGATAACACGCTCAAGTTGGCCTATCCAAAAGAAAAGCTTGAAATCCTGGTCGCATCGGACTGTTCATCTGATAGGACGGATGCGATTGTCCAGTCGTACGGACCTCGGGGGGTTCGATTGGTGCGCGCTCCACAGCGAAAAGGCAAAGAAGCAGCACAGAAATTGGCTGTCTATGAAGCGGCAGGAGAGATTCTGGTGTTCTCGGACGTCGCTACGATCCTGCCCGAAGAAGCGGTCAGAAATATCGTCAGAAACTTTCACGATGCGTCGGTGGGCTGCGTTAGCAGTGTGGACCGCTTTATTGATCAGAATGGCTCTCCCAGCGGGGAAGGCGCGTATGTGAAGTATGAAATGTTTCTTCGCTCGCTTGAGTCTCGCGTCAATTCGCTTGTTGGTCTCAGCGGATCATTCTTTGCCGCAAGAAGCGCGGTATGTAAACAGGCTTGGTCAGAAGATCTACAAAGTGATTTCAATACCGTGTTGAACAGCATGCGCATGGGCCTGCGCGGTGTGGCCGACCCTGATAGCATCGGATACTACAGGAATATTGCGGATGAACGAAAAGAGTTTGATCGGAAGGTGCGGACGGTTTTGCGCGGCATTTCTGTGTTTATGAAAAGCTTGAGTTTGGTAAACCCCTTTGCGCATGCGACGTTTGCTTGGCAGCTCGTCAGCCATAAGCTATGCCGATGGTTGGTGCCGTTCGGGATGCTGACGGCCTTCGTTGCCAATGTGATCTTAGCTTCCACTAACGCGTTCTATGAGGGGATGTTTTACGTGCATGTGCTTTTCTATGGAGCGGCGTTGTGCGGGCTCCTCATTCGTCCGCTTCAACAATGGTCCGTTATCCGTTTGCCGGCATTCTTCCTGCTCGTAAATGCATCAATTCTCAAGGCGTGGCTGCGGTATTGGTCCGGGGAGCGGCTGGTGGTATGGGAACCGTCCAAGCGATAAATCAGATCAAAGCCTCAACCCGACGCATGGTGGCTTCACTGTATGCCCATACGCCTGGATTTCTGAGTCACCTGAAGGGCAAGGTCGTTATTTTGACGTATCACCGAGTGGTCACGGATCGTGAAATCGCCACGCAGTCGATTCAGCCAGGTATGTATGTCACGCGAGAGGTGTTTGCCGCTCATATGAATTATCTTGCCAAACATTTCACCGTGCTGTCCCTTGCCGAATTACTGACGTTATGGGATGAGGGACCATGGGATGCCGGCACGCGTTATTGTGTCGTGACGTTCGATGACGGATGGTTAGATAACTACATCTACGCATTTCCCATTCTGTCAACTGTTCGTATCCCTGCCACAGTGTTCTTGCCCACGGGGTTTATCGGTACGTCAGACTGGTTTTGGCCGGAAAAGATTTCTTGGCTAGCCCGGCAGACTTTGCGACGCCCGTATGTCGAGCGTGCTCGCCTGCAGAGCGAGCTGAAACAGCGAATGGGAGGGATTGGGGTCGAAGGTGTTCCGGAGGGCCAAGATGATATCGATGCGCTGATTGAATTCGGAAAAGTGCAATCGCAGGAGTGGGTCACAGCATTCACGGAGAGTTGGGTTGGTCTGTTGGGGGAGGGGTGGCCGACTGATCGCCAGGTCGTGACGTGGAATGAAGTGCGAGATATGTCAGCAGCAGGCATCTCATTTGGCTCACACTCCGTCTCGCATCGTCTTCTGCCCGCGCTGTCCAACGAAGAGATCAGGCAGGAAGCCGTCGAGTCCTGGGAAGCGTTGTCCCGGCAATCCGTTCGAGCGGTTCCGGTCTTCTGTTATCCGAACGGTGACTGGTCCGACAGAGTGGAACGTTGTGTGCAAGCGGCGGGATATCGCGCCGCGACGACGACCCAGTTCGGCTATGAATCAGCCAAGCCCGTGAATCGATTTGGACTGAAACGTATCAATATTCATCACGATGTGACTTGTACCGATAGTCTCTTTGCTTTTCATCTTGCGGGATTCAACCACCGTGGCCGGGGCTAATCATACAGCGCAACGGATAGGCTTGGACTCTGGGCGGTTGCGAGTTTTGCATGTGTTTTCAGGTGATCTCTGGGCCGGTGCAGAGCGGATGATATGGACATTGTTGCGGCAATTGTCCAAGCAGTCGGATCTCGAAGTGCTTGCGCTGTCGCTGAATGAGGGGGAACTTACAGCCGCTCTTCGCGCATCAGGCATTGAAACCCTCGTAGTGTCGGAATCCGATCAGACGTTTTTCAACTTAGTCAGGCAGGCGGGAACGGCCTTCCAGGGGCGAGGGATCGACATCATCCATGCGCATCGGAATAAGGAAAATCTCCTCACCTGCTGCATTCGCAGGCGGCTTGGTGCCAAGTCTCTCGTGACCACACTGCACGGGCTTTCCGAAGCCGGCGACGGATGGAGTCTGGCACGGTTGCGCCGCTATGTTGTTGAACAGGTCGACGATAGGTTGTTACGCCAGGCGTTCCATTCGGTTGTGGCGGTGTCGGAGAATATTCGCCGGATGCTGGTGGGGGCAAAAAGGTTGTGCGCCGCGCAGGTCTCCGTGATTCATAACGGGATCGATCTGCCTCCCTTGGATCCAGCGGCGAGGCGGCCTGGTGCACCGTTTCGAATCGGAAGTGTTGGACGGTTTGTGCCGGTGAAAGACTTCCCGCTGTTTATTGCCACAGGAAAGGTGTTAGTCCAGGCAGGAGAAGATGTCCAGCTGGTGCTGCTGGGGGAGGGACCGCAGAAAGACGAGTTACAGGCTCTTGTCAGACGGGAAGGGCTTGATGCGGTTGTCTCGTTTGCCGATCCGTGCCCTGACCCGACTGAATTTTACCGCTCACTCGATTTGTATCTGAACACATCGAGGCATGAAGGCATCCCGCTGAGTCTTCTAGAGGCAATGGCTTGCGGAACGCCGGTTGTCGCTCCTACCGTCGGGGGGATTCCTGAAATTGTTCGGGATCAGGAAGAGGGAGTCTTGGTGACGGCGAGAACTGCCGCCGCATTTGCCGAGGCCTGCCAGAGGGTGATGCATGATCGTGATGCCTACCATTCTATGGGGAGGTGTGCGCGGAAACGAGTCGAGTCGGAGTTTTGCAGTGAGAAGATGGCAGCATCCTACCTGGCACTGTATAGACAGTTGCGCGATAGACACGCTGCTGAACTCATCGAAACTATCGGGGCCTGTGCGGCGAGCTGAAGATCTCGAGTCTGGGATGGCCGTGCGGAAGGTGTGAGCGGATGCAACGATGAAGGTGTTGGTCACAGACGGAGATGAGCGGGCCGCCCTGGCCGTGACGCGCTCACTCGGCCAGCAGGGAATCGAGGTGGTGGTGGGAGCGATGCAGATCCCCTCGCTGGCCGGAGTCTCTTGCTATTGTACTGAGTCATTTGTCTCGCCATCGCCCGTGACGAATCCAGACGGCTATGTCGCTAGTCTTCTGAATGTTGTGCGCGGTAAGAATATCGGCATGATATTTCCAATCACTGATCTAGCGACGACGCTGGTTGGGGCAGCTCGGGCCCAGTTTGAGCCGGCGGTGAAGTTGCCGATCCCGTCTATGACATCCTACAAGCGGTTGTCGGATAAATATACGCTGATGCAGTTGGCGACCCAGCTGCAGGTGCCGATTCCCGACACGGTATTCGTTCCTGCCGGCGGATTGACGGATGCGTTGCTGGGGCAAGTGTCTGCCTATCCTGTGGTAGTCAAGCCGGCATGTTCAATGATCCATGTCGGGGGCGTTTGGATCAAGACTGCTGTCCATCACGCCAGGACACGGGAAGAGTTGCAGCGGTTGTATCGGGACATCACCTATCTGGCTGAACCATCTATGATCCAGCGTCGGGTGCACGGTGAAGGGCAGGGCGTATTTGCATTGATGGATCGGGGCGCCCCTATTGCGATCTTTGCACATCGGAGACTTCGTGAAAAGCCGCCCTCCGGGGGAGTCAGCGTATTGAGAGAAAGTATGGCAGTCCCCAAGCCTCTGGCTGATGACGCATTGCGTCTGTTGGAAGCTGTGGACTGGCATGGGGTGGCGATGGTGGAATTCAAGATGGATGGAGAGAGGGATCGGCCCGTACTTATGGAGGTGAACGGGCGCTGGTGGGGGTCATTGCAATTAGCCGTTGACGCGGGGATCAATTTTCCATTTTTGCTGTATCAACTCGCGATGGACCATCCGAGGCAGAGTTTACCAACCGGCTATCGTGTGGGGACTCGTTCACGGTGGTTCCTGGGTGATCTGGACCATCTCTTGCTTCGTCTTACCCGTTCCGATGCTCAATTGAATATGCCGGTCAATAGCCCAAGCCGGTGGCGCTGTGTGATCGACTTTCTGTCCCCGGGTGGACGAGATCAGTATTGGGAAGTCGAGCGCTGGGTGGATCTGAATCCTGCGAGATACGAGTGGGGGCGCTATATCCGTGCGTTGCTGCCGTTTAGCGATCGACTGTGGAGGACCATGGCACTGCCGTTTCACGCTGGCTCGATGGCGCTTGAATGGCTGGAGAGGCTACCGGATCGACTGGCAGCAGGGAGGGAATTTGTCGCACGTCCCAGACCGGAGGCAGTGCGATCCATTCTTGTGGCCTGTACTGGCAATGTGTGTCGCAGTCCGCTTGTCGAGGCCTATTTAAAAGTGCAATGTCTCCAGCGTGGACTTTCCCTCGACATTCGATCGGTCGGGCTGGATACAAGTCCTGGACATCCTGCGAATCCATCTGCGCAGAAGGTGGGAAGCCGGCATGGGTTGTCATTGGATAGTCACCGAACCACGATGTTTACGCCGGCTTTGGGAGCCGCATCCGATCTCATTCTCGTGATGGATCTTGGACATCGGGATATGCTGTTGAAACAGTATGCAGTAGGGGCCTCGAAGGTAGTAATGCTAGGATACTTTGATCGGGTATTCTACGAAATCAGCGATCCATTCGGGAAGTCCGATGAGCGATTCGAGCACTGCTTTGAACAGATCAAGCGATCATGCGACCAGTTGTTGGATTCGCTGTCAGGTCGATAGCGGAGCGGAGCCTGTGTGGAAAGAGTAGCCTAGGTTACGAGTGGAACAACAACGCGATATGAGCGAAACAGCGGGAGTTTCAAAAAAAGTAGTACAGAAGTGGATGGCCCCTCAGGCATCGGATGCCGTGACCTTCAGTTTTCCCATGGTGATGTATCTCGTCTACCTGGGGATGGAGTATATGCGGCCGCCTAACCCCATGGGCATTCCGCTCGTGATTTCCATTGCGTTGGTGTTTGTCTGGCTTTCGCAACCAAAGAAAATATGGGCACCTCAATTCTATTGCTTCTTCGCGTTGGAAGCAGTGATTGCAGTGATGGGGCCGTTTGCTGAGAATAATTACAATGTCTTCATGTGGTTCAGAAACCTGGGGGTGCTCCTCATTTGTATTGTGATCCCCTTGGTCCATGTCGTGAATACTGAGCGGCGCTTCTCTGTTTTCATAGGGGGGATTACTGTAGTGATGGTGTATTTGGGGCTATATGCCATCACGCATGGTGGTCGTGGACCAGGCGGCCACGTAGGGGATGAAAATGATACGTCGCTCGCGCTGAATAGTTTCATTCCCCTGGTATTCCTCTCCATGTTTCTCGCGAAGACTGTACTGCAACGGATCTTATACGGCCTCGCGGTTGGTATCATGGTTCTTGGGGTTGCCGCGACCATGTCGCGGGGGGGATTTCTTGGTTTGGTTGCGGCGCTGGGCTACTGTTTTTTCCTGACCCCGAATAAGTCCAAGACTTTGGCCCTGGGGTTTGTCATGGTGCTGATTCTGATTCCGCTCGCTCCGGAGAAATACTGGGATGAGATTGCTTCGATTGGAACGGAGGCAGGCAATGAAGATCCTCGGAAAGGAACAGGGGCTCTCAGGAGGGAATATTGGCAAACAGCGCGTGAGATGTTTAAGGCTAATCCCATTTTTGGAGTGGGAGCAGGTAATTTCCAATGGGAAGTCGGTAACTATCAGACGCCGGATCAATTTGAACGATTGGGCAGGTCGCTCGATGGTCAGGAATGCCATTCTGTATATTTTGCTACGCTTGCGGAGATTGGAGGAGCAGGGTTTGGCCTTTTTCTCGCCATTCTCTGGTACAACGTTCGCGATCTCGGCGGAATGATTACAGCGAAGCAGCCGCTCACTTCAGATCATAAATGGATAGGATCTTTCGATCGATTGGCCCCTGTGAAGGCTCTCTCCGTCGATTCAGCTGTTAGGTTGCACCAGTCTCAATCTGTACCGGTAGAGGAACCTGCCAGGATTGGGTCCATTGAGCAAAGCCGTCTGACGCTGTATGCCCATGGGTTGCGTGGCGGGATCTTGGGGTTTCTCGTGTCGGGAATCTTTCTTTCCGCATTCGGCTATCCGCCATTCTGGTTGCTGACTGGGCTCGTCGTTGCGCTGAAGGTGATCAGCGCGCCCCAGCCAGCGACTCGTCCAGTCGAGTCGACCTAAGTAGATTTCATCATTCTGATGTACAGCAGTCGATCCTTCTCATAAGCTACCTGTGACTGTGTGTATGGAGTGTGGGAGATAAGGCAAGGATCTCGGTATCTTTGGATTTCAACATGATGCGAAGCGCAAGCGAGGTCATGCAGGTGCTGCATCTGATCGAGACCGGCGGGCCGGGCGGGGCTGAACGCATGTTGTTGGGGATGACACGCCACCTCGACGCGTCATTCCATTCAACGGTCGGCCTCCTGAAGCCGGGCTGGTTGGAGACCCAGGTACAAGAGAGAGGGCTTGCACATGTGCGGATTCAGGGGGGAGCGTGGGGAGACTTCGGACGTATCCGCCATCTGGTAAAGGTTGTTCGCATCTCGTCGATTCAGGTGATCCATGCCCACGAGTTTTACATGAATGTGCTCGGTGCGGTGGTCTCGCGGCTGACCGGAGTGCCGCTCATCGCGACCGTTCACGGTAAGAACTATTATCCTGAAAAGCGCCGCCGCCGACTGTTGTATCGGTGGGTGGCAGCGACGGCGGCATCGGTCGTTACGGTATCTGAGGATTTGAAGTCGTTTTTTTGCCGGGCCACCGGAGTAGCCGCTTCTCGTGTGACCATGGTACCCAACGGGATAGATACAGGCGCATGGTCGCCGGTCGTGCCTGACGCGGTGCTGCGGGCGGATTGCGGCATCCCGGTCGATGCAATGGTCGCTGGAGCGATTGGGAATTTGTATCCGGTCAAGCGGCATATCGATCTGGTCCGCGCACTTCCGCTTATGAAGGCTGCCTGCCCGAATATCCATGTGGTGATTCTTGGTCGTGGCGATCAAAAGGCCATTCTGGAGCGAGAAGCTGATTCGCTGGGCGTGGCCGACCGTTTGCACTTGCCTGGCTTTCAGGAGGATGCCCGCCGGTGGCTGAATATCATGGACTGCTTTGTGATGCCGTCGGAAAGCGAAGGGATGCCGCTGTCACTATTGGAAGCGATGTCGGCGCAGTTACCGGTGGTAGTGACGGCCGTCGGCGGGATTCCCGAGGTTGTGATGCATGAGGAATCCGGTTGGCTAGTTCCTGCCCATCATCCCGATATTCTGGCGAAGACGTTGATCCATGTGTTGACCAATCCGTCGCAGGCGAGGGTGGTGGCAAAACGCGCGCGCGCCCGCATTGAAAGCAGGTTTTCGGCTGATGCAATGGGTCATGCCTACGGTGTGCTGTATCGGCAGGGACTCGAACAGGCACGAAGGGTTGCGCGATGAGGATTTGCAAGATCTGGGATGCAGACTATCCCTGGGACATCCGGGTCGAGAAAGTGGCGGATTCGCTGGCCGATGCCGGGCACGAAGTGCATCTCGTCTGCCGGAATGGAGGTCGCCTTCAGCGGACGGAATCGACAGGGAAGTTTCAGATCCATCGCTTGCCGGCATTTCCAATGTTCCTGGGTCCGCTCCACGAGATCTGCAACTTCCCTCATCCGGGCAATCCGTTCTGGTGGGGAGAAATCGCCAGGGTCATGCGCCGATATCGCATCGAGTTAATTCTCGTGAGGGATCTGCCACTGGCCATTCCCGCCGGCCTGCTTGGAAAGCTGTTCGGGATTCCGGTGGTCTTGGATATGGCGGAGAACTACCCGGCAATGCTGGAGGATCGGCGATTGTACACGCCGACCAGCGCATTGGGGCGGATGCTTCGGCATCCGAGTCTGGCTAGGCTGATCGAATGCCTGTCCTTTCCGCTCATGGAGCATATCGTCGTGGTCGTCGGTCAATCTCGCGACCGGCTGAAGGCCGCTGGAGTATCAGCCCAGCGGCTCACCGTTGTGACGAATACTCCACGGGTTGATCAGTGGGATGCCGCGCAAGCCACCCGGACGAATCCAGCGCCTCAACGGGGCTTGCACGTCGTCTATTTGGGCAATCTGGATGGCAGTCGGGGCGTCGATATTGCTATCAGGGGGATGGTGCAGCTCAAGCGACATGGTATGCCCGCCCGCTTGACGATCATTGGGCAAGGTCCATCACGATCAGTGCTAGAGGAGTTGCTCACGACCGAAGGAGTGGCCGACCGTGTCACAATCTGCGGCCGATTACCGTTCCGCGAGGTACAGGCAGTGATGGCCGAATCGGATGTGGGGATTATTCCTCATTACGGGACGGAAGCGTGGAATACCACGATGCCTAACAAGCTCTTTGATTATATGTTGTGGGGAATTCCGGTCTTGGTATCCGACATCAAAGCTGTGGCGGATATTGTACGGGATGTTGGTTGCGGGGCCGTATTCCGCGATCGCGATCCAGAGGACTTTGCGCGCTGCTTAATAGAGATGCAGCCCGTCGAGGTTCGTGAGCGCATGGGGTGTAACGGGCGGCAGGCGATTCAGCAACGGTACAACTGGAAGGTCGAAGGGGCTGATCTGGTGCGGTGCATCGAACAGGTCAAAGCGAGGCATCAGAGCGCATGAATATGCCAGGAACAGGGGAACGACCTGAGCGAGATGCGCAGGAGAAATTGTCGGTGGCGGTGCGGGAGTGTCCGTTGCGTATTCTTTTCATCTTTCCTCAGGTCTGGGATCCCTGCAAGACTAACTTTTCCGGTCAGTTTACGATGCTTCCAGAGTCTGTCTCAGGGCATATTTTCACGTTGAGTAGTCGGCAGCAGCCCGTGGTGAAGTTAGGGCGGTTTCTCTTGCGGTGGAAAGAGATCGGCGCGTCGACTTGGCAGGGACTTTGGAACGGGTTGGTGGCTCGTTGGTGGTTGCCGATTTGGTATCTCAAGCGCGGAGAAGTCGATGTCGTAATTGCATACGATCCATATGCATGCGGATTGGCGGGGGTGTTTTTGAAGTGGGTCCTGGGTGCCAGACTCATTGTCCAAATGAATGGGGACTTCCATGAATATCCCCCGTCGTCCAGCGTTATCAAGAATGCCATCATGAAGATGGTGTTCTCCTTATCGATGCGGTGGGCCGATGCGGCAAAGGTGCTCAATTCCAGCCAGGCGGCCTATGTGCGCCGGCTCTATCCTGCCTTGCCTGTCTACCAGTTTCACGACTACGTGGCCTGCGAGTTTTTTGAAGCGACGCCGACGACCCAGGGAACGCATGTGTTGTTTATCGGACATCCCTTTCACTTGAAGGGAGTTGATATTTTGGTCAAGGCGTTCCTGTTGATCGCCGACCGACATCCGTTGGTATCGTTGCGCATTATGGGGTATTCCCCTGAGCCTGAGTTGTCGGTGTATCAGGCCTTAGCCGGGCACCATCCACGGATCGAGTTTCTCAAGCCTGGCTGGATGGAAGCAGTGAGAGACCAATTGAAGGATTGTTATGCGCTGGTGAATGTCACAAGAACGGAAGCTTTAGGCCGGGTGTTTATCGAGGCGATGTCTTGTGGAAAACCGATAGTGGCATCCGATACCAATGGTGCCAGGATCTGTGTGGAGGACGGCCGAACCGGATTTATTGTCCGGCAGGAGGATCCCGACGATTGTGCGCGACAACTGGATCGTCTCTTGTCCGATCCAGCGTTGGCTGCACGTATGGGACAGGCGGCGCGGGCGCGGGCGCGGGCTTTATTTTCTGAAGCCTCCTACGAGCGGTGTTTCATGCAGATGACACGAGAGGTCATGGCCGGGCGTACAGGTCGTGCGGCTGCCTCCCCAAGTGCACCGACGTTACCGACAGCCTAGCAGGTTGCGGGAAAACTCATGGTGACCGGTGCCGTCATCACAGAGATTGCGGTGTGAGACGACGCTGAATAGCCATGCAGGGTGCGCAACAAGGCCGTCCAACAAGGCCGCAGCGAGCAAAGAGTCGAATCGTGCTCTGGGCTGTACGGTGATCGTCTGAACGAGGCGAGAACGCCGCTGGCGGTCTTTTCCCGTATTCTGCTAGAGAGGAACGTGATGCAATGTGTGGAATAGCCGGTATGGTTCATAGCGATCCCGCGCATCCGGTTTCCTACGAGACCGTTCAGCGTATGTGTGACCGAATTGTGCATCGTGGTCCAGACGATTACGGGAGCTATGTCGAAGGTCCTGTCGGTATCGGCATGCGACGGCTGAGCATCATTGATCTGGATGGTGGCAAACAGCCGATTCCCAATGAAGATCGCACGGTGTGGGTCATCCTCAACGGAGAAATCTACAACTACAAAGAATTGAAGCGGCAATTGGAGGCTCTAGGCCATCGACTTGCCACGGCAAGCGACACCGAGGTGATCGTTCATCTGTACGAGGAATATGGCCCTGATTGTGTCCTGAAGCTCCGCGGCATGTTTGGATTTGCTGTGTGGGATCTCCGTCGGCAGACCTTGATGCTGGCTCGAGATCGGGTGGGAATCAAGCCGCTCTATTATGCCGAACTTCCCACGGGATTAGCCTTTGCCTCGGAGCTCAAGTCACTGCTGACTCTTCCGGACTTGCCTCGCGCGGTTTCTTCGCAAGCTGTGGCAGAGTATGTGGCGCATCTCTGTGTGCCTGGGCGGTTGTCGATTTTTGATGCGGTACAGAAGCTTCTTCCGGCCCATCGGCTACTCTATCGGCATGGCCGGGCCTCCGTGGATTGCTATTGGCAGGTCGAGCCGCAGCCCGACTTTGCGAAGTCAGAAAACGAGTGGATTGAGGAGGTCCGTGAGCAGCTGCGTGATGCCGTCGAGAGCCATATGGTGGCCGATGTCCCGGTAGGTGCCTTTCTTAGCGGAGGGCTCGATTCCGGGTCTTTGGTGGCGTTGATGGCTAAGGCTTCGGCGGAGCCGGTGCGGACATTTACGGTAGGGTTGACCACGGAGGTCGGTGATTTTGATGAGCGAGACGCAGCGCGAGTCATTGCCACTCAGTATCGAACTAAGCATGAAGAGTGTCTCTTGGCTGCCGAGGTTGGATCTCTGTTGCCGTCGATCGTGGCGTCATTCGACGAGCCGTTTGCCGATTCGTCTGCTATTCCGAATTGGCTGGTCTGCCGTGAGACAGTGCGCCATGTGAAAGTGGCGTTATCCGGGCTCGGAGGCGATGAGTTGTTTGGGGGCTACGAACGATATGTCGGCCTCCAAATGGGGGAATGGTTCCGGTGGATTCCCGGCCCGATTCGATCTTCGTTGGCGGCGCTGGCTGGATCACTGGCGTCGGGAGACGGCTCTTCACCCATGATTGACCGGGTCAAGCGCTTCATGGCGGCAGGAGAATTACCGCTTGCACAGCGCTACTTTTCCTTCATCGCAGCCTTCGCGAATGCGTCTGACATTTTGCACTCCGATGTGATCAAGCAGGTCGGCAGCGGAGCCCCCCGGTATGAGGAGATTATTCGTGGCTTGACGGTGAGGGAACCGTTGGACGTCGCCCTCACTTCGGATCTTCATTTGTATCTGCCGGATGACCTGTTGACGCTAAGTGATCGAATCAGCATGGCCCATTCACTAGAGGTCCGCGTACCGTTTGTCGACCACCAGTTGATTGAATGCCTCTCCAAAATGCCCGCCCGGTATAAAGTACGGGGGTTCCAGAAAAAGGTCCTCTTTAGGAAAGTCATTAGAGATCTGCTGCCGTCTGAACACTTCGCCAGGCCGAAGCAAGGCTTCTCTATTCCGCTGGCCTATTGGTTGCGTGGCAGTTTGAAGACGATGTTGTTGGATGTGACCGGTAGTCGAGCGGCCAAGGAATCTCCCTGGTTTGACTGGCCTAAAGTCAAGAAGTTGGTAGACGAACATCTATCGGGCCAGCATAATCATGAAATACGACTTTGGGGAATTCTTTGCTTTCAAGAGTGGAGTCGGCAATATCTAGGGAAGGGCTCTCACTGAGTGTGCAGGAGTAAGGAGCGTGTAGCCATATGAGTGTCCTGGGTAATGCGAGTAACAGGGCAGCTGTTGATGAAAAACAGCGAATAGGCGGTCAAGGTGGTGCTGGGTCGATCACCTGGCCCAAGGCGGTTGCTTTTTCCTTGCTTCCTGTATTGATTCTGCTTCTTCTTGCCGAAGGGGGATTGCGTGTCTACTCCTGGTATTTTCGTACGGCGTATGAGCACTACAACGCGTCAACAGGACGTCTTGAGTTAGTGCCGGGCCTGCAGACCACCTTGTCCGACGGGCGGAAGATCCGTATTAACTCCAAAGGTTTCATTGGCCCAGAATTTGAGGACAAGAAGGCGGAGGGGGTCTACCGGATTTTCACGCTAGGTGACTCTTGTACATTCGGCGGCGACTGGGATGTGAGTTATGCTGCATTTCTCGGAAAACGGTTGAACGCCGTGGCTCAGAAGTTTGAAGTCATCAATGCCGGCATAGAGGGCTATAACTCTGAGTATGCGTTGGGACGTCTTAAGGATGATATCCTCAAATATTCGCCCGATCTCGTGACTATCTATATCGGCTGGAATGATCTGATGAAGCAAAGCCCGAAGAATATGTCCGGCACCGGCCAGGTCACGTGGCTCGGGCGAGTTCTGAACAATAGCTATATCTACAAAGGGCTGAGCAAGGTAATGTTTTTCTACGTGAGGCCTGCGCTATCGAAGCCACAAGTGACGGGGGAGGAAGCTGAGTATCATGTGTTCGATGCCTTTGTGCCTGCGACGTATGAGGAGAATGTGTCGGCAATGGTTGAGGTACTACGTGAGCGGAACATTCGTGTACTATTGATGACGCGGCCGACGGCGCTTATCCGGTCCATGACGCTGGATGATTTACGCGCGCAGAATATTTTCTTCCCGTTTTTTCCCGAGGCATATAGCGTCCCTCGATTGCTCAGTTTACATGGGGCCTATAATAATTCGATTCGTCGATTAGCAGAACGTTTGCAGGTGCCCTTGGTGGATCTGGATGAAGAATTTAATCGACAGGATAAGAAAACTTTGTTTTGGGATACGATGCACCCAAGCAAGTTGGGTCATGAATTAATTGGAAGAATATTAGATGAGACCATTCGCCAGATTGTATCG
Source organism: Nitrospira sp. (assembly GCA_005116745.1). Taxonomy (NCBI): domain Bacteria; kingdom Pseudomonadati; phylum Nitrospirota; class Nitrospiria; order Nitrospirales; family Nitrospiraceae; genus Nitrospira; species Nitrospira sp. The sequence continues at coordinate 73,649 of SWDS01000009.1, forward strand.
CTGTAATGGAGGACACGGTCACGGGCATCTCTTAGCCAGCCTAGTGCCGAGCTCGTGAAACCTTCATGCAGTAAAACTGACTAATTGAATTCGGTAATTAGGGCGAAACGTAACCAAAGAAGGTCTGCAGGAACAGTTTAAAGAGATTGTCCCTGCGATAATTAAAACGGAACTCGATTTCCTGCAGATACATCGGGAAGTGATATTGGGACACACCTCGGTAATTATAGAGGATATGCTTGCCGAATGACCAGAAGCCTTCGATCCCGTTGAGATGGTTCTTCGTGCGACGATCAACGAGGTGCTTGCTATGGTTGACGGTGTGATGCTTGCCGTACCGTTTGAGCGACTGATAGCCCTTGAAGGCGTCAGTATAATAGACGGATCCCTTGCGGGTCTTGGCGCGGATGTGGGTCATAAGGGTGTCGGCAGACACGTTCTCCACGACCTCGGTATACACGCGCCCCTCACGCTCTAAGAGGCCGAACACCACGCTTTTCCCGGCTGCGCCCAGACCGCGCGCGGGCCTTTGCGCCGTCCGCCGAAATAGGCCTCATCCACCTCAATCTCGCCGGAGAGTTTGCTGGCCATCGCCTCCAGTTCGGCGACATGGAAGCTGGCAGCGCGCAGTTTCTGGTACACCCGGCTGATGACTTTTGCATCGACAGCCAGGTCATGTGCCAACCGGTAGGCCGGTACTTGCTGATAGAACCCTTGGAGGATCGTGATTTCACGCCGCAGTTTGGCACAGCTCTTTTGCTTGCCACATCTCCGACACTTCACATAGCCGCGTCTCGTCCGGTTGACCTTAAATGAACCGCAAAACACGCACTTCTTGCCTCGCAATAAGTTGGCCGCGCACCCAAATACTCGGTTTTGCCCTGCAACCATCAGGCCTCCAGCTTACCTCATGGTTACGAAACGCCCTAATTACCATAAAATAATGGCTCAATAGACGAATGGCACTTACTTAACAGCTACAGCATCGCTGTGACGCACAACAGGCTGATTCCGGTGATACGGTAGGGGCCTCAACGCCTACCGATCTTTCATCCGAGGAGTGAGCCGGCATGTATCCGAAACGGAACCCCTGTGCACAGCAACAACAGCAGATTCGTTGTCACGCCCACAACAGTGATGCGTCCACGTTCTTCAATCTATTGACCCGCCCTGAGTTGGTGAGCGAGATCGAGTCACTGATCCCGCCGCATCGGAGCCGGGTATTCCCCCCAACTCAGACCCTGTCGATGTTTCTCGCCCAGGCGCTCAGTGCAGATGGCTCGTGCCAGAACGTCGTCAACGACACGGCCGTCAATCGCATAACCCGAGGCCTTCCGCGTTGCAGTATGCATACCGGAGCCTATTGTCGGGCGCGACAACGGTTACCGCTGGAGCTCCTGTCGACACTGGTGAGACAGACCGGGCGACGGATCAGCACACAGGCTCTCGAGCGTTGGCGAGGGCGTCCAGTCCGGCTGGTCGATGGCACGACCGTGGTGCTGCCGGACACACCAGCCAATCAGGCGGCCTATCCCCAACCGCGAAGTCAGAAGCCTGGGCTGGGGTTCCCCTTGTGCCGGGTCGTGGGCCTGCTGTGTCTTGAAAGTGGCGCCGTGCTCAATGCGGCGATTGGACGCTATCAGGGAAAGGGCGGTGATGAACAGACTCTCCTCCGGTCGATACTCCATACATTGGAGCAGGGAGACCTGCTGGTCGGCGACGCCTTTTACGCCTCGTATTTCCTGCTGTGCACCTTGCGCACGCTGGGCATTGATGCGGTCTTTGAGCAATACGGGGCCCGCCAGCGCCGGACCGACTTTCGGTGTGGACAGCGGGTAGGTCCACGCGATCACCTGATCGTGCTCCAGAAACCCATTCATAAACCAGACTGGATGACTCAGACGGACTACGATCAGGCGCCCAGCACGCTGATGGTACGGGAGTTGCGCACCGGTGGGAAAATCCTGGTGACGACGCTGCTATGTCCCAAGACCACGCACAAGTCAGCCTTGAAGGCCCTGTTTCGAAGCCGATGGCATGTCGAACTGGATTTGCGTCACATCAAGAGTACCTTGGGTATGGAGCAATTGAGCTGTCAGACGACGACCATGGCTCGCAAGGAGATGTGGGTCTATCTGCTGGCTTACAATCTCATTCGGCTGCTCATGGCTCAGGCGGCGCTCCACTCTGGCTCATGGCCACGCCAGCTGAGTTTCAAACACACCCTGCAGCTCTGGATCGCCTGGGAGCAGCATGGCCAGGGTCTTACCTGCGACACGACGCGGGATGGCCTGTGGGGCCTGATCGCTCAACAACGGGTCGGTAACCGGCCCGGACGTCTTGAACCCAGAGCCATCAAGCGACGGCCCAAACCCTACCCATTACTCATCAAACCCCGTGCGATCGCCAGAGAGGACATCCGGAACTATGGCCATCCCAAGAAGCTTAAGTAAGTGCCATTCGCTCAATAGACCGAATTGCACAGTGAAGCGACATGTAGGGACGTGCCTACAGCTAGCACACTAGACACTAGTCAAGAGCGTTTGTAAACACTAAGATTTTCTGTTGGTCTAGCGTGGTCCGACAATTGCTTGGTACATCATGGCCTACGCAGAACGGCCACAGCAACTGATGCATGATTTACACCGAATATATAGAGGTAATGGTGAAGGATGGAACGGATAGAGCGATGAACGATCGTGGCGATATATAAAGACCTAAATATTGACGACGAGGAGGACACAATGTTTCGATTAAGAATGATTCCTCGACTAGCATTCCATTGTCTCGCGATGGGAGTTCTGGGGCTGGTCTGGGTAGCTAGTACCGAGGCTGCTGAGCAGCGCTGTGATGAGCTGGGTTCCAATTGCGTGTGTTCAGAACCATTCCTCATGACCAGCTTCACGAAGAACATTGATCAGGCTTTTTGGAATCCCACTGATACGACGATAAAAGAGTGCGGTTATGAAGTGGCTGGGCATCCTATCTCACGGCCCGCGCAAGACATCCAGGCACGAACTGATGCTACGGCGCTGGCGAGACTGGGTAATAAGATTCCACGGTTTGTGTCCTCTGGAGCTGGCGCAGATGGAATATTCTTTATTGGCGGTGATATTAACTCGTCGGCACTAGGGAGTACCTACAATGCGCGTATGGCAGTAAGGTTTTACACGTACTATAGCCCTGATTATAATTTTCGAGACGATACCCCTGCATGCCATTCCAAATTCCTACAAGGATCTGTCGGAAGTTGGCACTTCGAGAACTTCGTGGGGAATATCCATATGTACAATTTTACTGGAGCTAACTGGCGAACCACAAGCGGTAGCTACTTCCCTCGTGACTGTTGCTGGGCTACCCCAGGTGCCGCACTCGCGTTGAATAACAATGATTGGAAGGGACACTGGTTCCGGGTGGAGGTCGTAACCACGAATCGATCCGGGCCAGGCTGGCGAACCATTCTCTACATGAAAGATGTGACGACGACGGGCGTGACCAAAGTCAATGGCGGAAACGAGTTTGTCGCAGCAGACACCTACGGGACAGACTCAGGCCCAGATGACTGGACAACTGCATTTAACCAACAAATCATGTCAAGTCCTCGGCAACTACCGATGGTCGCCAATATGTACCGAGAAAGGGGAGCAGGGTCTTGCAGTGGATGGCGTGGCGTCTCGCACTTTGTGATTGCCGGATGGGACACGAATGCTGGTCAGCGGATAGGAGCAGCCCCTGAAATCGAAGGAGCGTCGGGTGGTGGAGGAGGCTCGAGCCCGCCTCCAGCCCCAACGAATTTGAGGTTCAGCGCCCTGCAAAACGATTCAATGGCAGGCAATTAAGCGAGTATTCTTGGAACCTCGCGTCCTCCCGGACTAATTGGGAGGACGCGGAACCAAGTATCTCGTTTTCTACTTCAATACCCCCTCCCACGCATTCCTCACCTCCTGGTTGTTTTCTACCCCCACAAAAGAAACAATAGAAACACAGCGAGCATCTGGATTTTGCATAGGTAGTCTGACGGGGTAGGATCTGCGCCTCATCAGGAGCGCACTTTGCTGGACACCCCCGTTCCATCACTATTTACTGGGTGGGTTCAAGTTCCAAGTGCAACGAGTGAATGGGAGCGGAGTTCCGCATAAACTTCCAGGGGCGTCGCAAAGTTAAGACATTTTCGCGGGCGCGTGTTCAGCCGATGGGCGATGGCGTTCAGGTCACGCTGTGTGTAGCCCGATAAGTCCGTGCCCTTGGGCAAGTACTGGCGCAACAGTCCGTTCGTGTTCTCGTTGGTGCCTCGCTGCCACGGACTGTACGGATCGGCAAAGAAGATCTGGATCGCGAGTCGCTGGGCCAGCTGCGCGTGCTCCGCCATCTCTTTCCCACGGTCGTACGTCAGCGTGTTGCGCAGTGCGGCGGGCACGTGCCGAGTTTCTTGGTGAAGCCCTGTCGGGCACTCGTGGCATCCGTCCCCTCCATCCGAGCCAGGATGACCAGGCGCGTCGTCCGCTCCACCAGCGTGCCGACAGCCGAGCCCTGACGGGCCCCCTTGATGAGGTCACCTTCCCAGTGGCCGGGCACCGTGCGGGTCGCCACCTCGGCTGGACGTGCGTCAATCGGCGTCATGTTGGGGATCTGGCCGCGTCGATCCGTCCCTCGCGCTCGAGGGCGGCGCGCCTTGCGCGCCTGACGCAGGGCACTCAACAGCTCGCTGCGCAGCGCTCCGCGCGGCAACACATAGAGCCCCGCATAAATCGTCTCGGTCGAAAGATGCTTGCGCATGTCGCCAGGATACGCGCGGCGGAGCCGCCCGGCAATCTGCTCGGGCGAGCAGCCCTGCAGCAGCTGGGTCTGGACATACTGCCACAGCCACGGGTCCAGGAGTTTGCGCGACCGCCGCGGCTGACGGGCTCGGGTAGCCGCCTGTGTCTGTGCGGTGCAGGCTCGATAGGGTCGGCCGCGCGTGGAGTTGCGAGCCGACTCGCGGCTGATGGTGCTGGGCGCGCGTCCCAACACCCTCGCCATCGTCCGCACCGAATGGCCGTGGGCCAATCCCAGACTCAACGTTTCACGTTCGTCGGCACTCAGGTGGCGATAGGATCTCGTGTGCATGGCAACACCTTAGCCCAGTTGGGCCGGTCGTGTTGCACTTGGAGTTAGAACCTAAGCCACCTTAAAGACAGCCTGTGGAAAACTCGGGGAAAGTCGGTTTTTGAACGTCGGTGTCCCAAAAAATGCCTGAATACCACGTTTGCCATGCAGTCCCTCATCCAAGAGCAATATCTTCAGTCGCTGTGGAGTCATAAGTCATTGTAAATAAATGTAATGTATATTGTGAGTCTTTGCTGGAAAGGCACAGATGTTGCTCAGGGTTAAACCGGGGAGCGGGTCGCGCCGTTGAAATGATCAGGTTGCTTGTCGAGAGGCGCTTGGGTATCCTAGCTATCCTATGGGGACTGAATCCATCCAGGTAGTGGTTGTCATGGTCACAACAGCAAGCCAAGATGAAGCGATGAAGATTGCCGACCTGGTGGTACAGTCTCGCCTGGCTGCTTGCGCTTCTACGATTCCCACCGTGCGGTCAACGTACTGGTGGGAAGGAAAGTTGATGAACGACCAGGAAACACTAGTGTTGATCAAGACAACCTCTGATAAATTCAACTCCCTTGAGGAAACAATACAGAAGATCCATTCGTATAAAGTGCCGGAAATTATAGCAATTCCTGTGTGCCAAGGATTTTCACCATATCTAGAGTGGGTTCGCCGAGAAACCTCCTAGATAATGCGGTTGAAACCAGACCGTCGAAGCACTATTTTTGGGTTGACCAATGGGGGGCTAGATCGGTAGCTTGTAGGGTAATTTTTGACATGCCTTCCAGGTACAAGTAGGCACGGGAGACGAAGGTTATGAACCAGACAAATATTCAAGACGGCGATGCCTATACCGTTGTAGTTTTCAGGGGATCCACGGCAAAGCCTATTCGCTTCAGCTTTTCGAAGAAACTACTCCGCAGATTGTTGGTCTGTGTGGGGTTGGTCGTTCTTGCTGATCTTCTCGTGGTTTCTCACTATGCCATCAGAACGGGAGAGGTATGGGAGTTAGCAGCTTTTCGCACGGAAGCCATGAGCGCACGAGAGCAGACGGCAGCCTTCTCCACGGCTATTGATGACTTGAAGAAGCGCCTTGGGGCAATGAATGAGGTGAATCAAAGGCTTCGGGTCATGCTCGGCATAGAAGTACCCAAGACGGGAGATATGGCCAACGGTAGGGGTGGAGAAGAGGTGCCAATTTCTGAAGAAGGAGGCTCGATACCCAGTAGAACCGAACTGGATGTTTCCTCAGGTATCTCTAAGCAAACATCTGAGGGTAATCAAGAACACTCGTCTGCTGTTAGTCTAGAGCCTTCTCGAGATGCCCTCCTGGCAGTTACATCAGTGAAAGAGGGGTTGGAATGGCTTTCAAAACAAGCCACGGTGCAGGAACGTATGCTTGACGAGTTATCACAAGCAGCTGAGCAGCGCTCGTCTCGCTGGGCCTCGACGCCTTCGATTTGGCCAGTCAAGGGGTGGGTCACCTCTGGGTTTGGCCCGCGAATTTCTCCTTTCACGGAGAAGCCAGCCTGGCATGATGGATTAGATATCGGTGCTGCGCCAAACACCCCGGTCCGTGCTCCGGCCCAAGGTCGGATTACATCCGTAGGATACGATCCTAAGCTCGGGAACATGGTCCGCGTCGATCATGGATTCGGAGTAGAAACCCTCTACGGACACCTGGCGAAGGCCTTGGTGAAGGAAGGCCAAAGGGTCGAGCGTGGCGATGTCATTGCGCTCGTCGGGAGCTCTGGCCTTTCCACCGGTCCTCACCTGCATTACATGGTGAAATTGAACGGCCAAGCGCTTGACCCAACCAAGTACATTCTGGAATAGCAGACCGTTTCAATATAATCGAAGTCAGTCCAACCTGTTTCTGCCGCTTCTCGAAAGTCCAGCAGTTAGCTGCCAGGTCCCATTGGCTTCTGCCCGTCTGCCCCCTTGATTAGAACCTATGCTATACTGCGGCTCCGTATGATCTAGATAACGAGACGAGAGCCTCTTGACCGATCTCGACATTGCTCAATCCGTTACCCCTCGCCCTATCCTAGAAATTGGTTCCCAGCTTGGGATTCGCGCCGAAGAGCTAACTCTCTATGGACGGGATAAGGCCAAAATATCTCCACAAATCTTGGATCGCCTCGATGCTGCACCGCGAGGACGGTATGTACTTGTCACAGCGATAAACCCAACCCCCTTGGGAGAGGGAAAGACGACGACATCGATTGGTCTTGCCATGGGGCTTACCCGGCTCGGGCGTCGAACCGCGCTTACTCTTAGACAGCCATCGCTCGGTCCTGTGTTTGGAGTGAAAGGCGGCGGTACCGGTGGGGGGCATGCTCAGGTCGTGCCCATGGAGGATATAAACCTTCACCTGACGGGAGATGCCCATGCGGTAGCCGCCAGCCACAATCTGCTTTCAGCATTCCTCGACAATCATCTGTTTCATGGAAACTCTCTCTCAATCGATCCGACCAGAACTCCATGGCCTCGGACGCTGAGCGTCAATGATCGTGCTCTCCGAGACGTATTATTGGGGGAAGAAACCGGTCGACGTCGTGGCCAATTCGTCATCACCGAGGCTTCAGAGGTTATGGCGGTGTTGGCACTTGCGAAGGATTACAACGATCTCCATGAGCGGCTTGGCCGAATAGTGGTCGGGTTCACAATGTCAGGAACACCGGTCAGGGCCGAGGCGCTTGGATGCGTAGGGTCGATGGCGGTGCTTCTGAAGGACGCCCTCAAGCCGAATCTGGTTCAAACGCTAGAAGGGACTCCCGCATTTGTGCACACGGGACCGTTCGGCAACATCGCCCATGGGAACTGCTCGGTCATTTCCGATGCCATTGCACTTCGATGCGCTGACTTTGTCGTGACCGAGGCGGGCTTCGGCAGTGATCTTGGAGCGGAGAAGTTTTTCAATATCAAGTGCCGTGCGTCAGGGTTCACTCCGACCGTGGCGGTTGTTGTGGCAACCTTACGGGCGCTGAAACTCCATGGTGGGGGTGGCGTCGCCAAGGCTGGCGCTGCGTTGCCTTCGAGTCTCACGGGGCCGAACCAGCAGGCCTTATCGAAGGGGATCGCTAATCTGGAACAGCATGTCGCCAATGTCCTGGCGCATGGGGTCCCGGTTGTGGTTGCCGTCAATGCCTTCAAGAATGATCCTCAGGATGAGCTGGACTGGGTTCGGGAACAGTCACTGAGGATGGGCGCAGTCGATGCGGCGGTCTCTACGCACTGGGCCAACGGTGGGAAAGGGGCCGAACAGCTCGCGGCGGCTGTCCTCAAGGCATCCGAAAGACCTGCCCAATTCAGGTATCTCTATGATGTGTCATGGCCAATCAGAAAAAAGATAGAAACCATTGCCACAAATATGTATGGAGCTGCTGGGGTCTCGTTCGAGCCGGAGGTGGAACGTCAAATAGATACTGCCGAAGCGTTGGGGTATGGGGGCTTACCCGTTTGCATGGCGAAAACACCGCTGTCGCTTTCACACGATCCCACGGCGAAGGGGAGGCCAACTGGATTTACGGTTCCAATCAAAGAATTGCGGATCCTAGCTGGTGCCGGGTTTGTGACGGCGGTCTGTTCAGGGATTCAGTTGATGCCGGGGTTGCCAAAGAGGCCGATCGGTGAGCGGATTAGGCTTGATCCGGCCAGCGGGAAAATAGTGGGGCTGTCGTAGACGCTCAGCGCTGCTTCAAGTATCGGAAGAATTCCGAATCTGGGCTCATCACCAGGGTCGTGCCATCTTTGAAGGCGCTCTTGTAGGCTTCCATGGAGCGGGTGAACTCGAAAAACTTCAGGTCCTGTCGGTAGGCGTCAGCATAGATCCGAAACGCTTTGGCATCGCCGCCGCCTCGAAGTTCTTCCGACTCCTTATAGGCTTGGGCCAGAAGAATTTCACGGTCTTTTTCGGCTTCCGATCTGATTTTTTGCGCTTCTTCCGCGCCCTCAGCTCGATATTGCTTCGCCTGTCGTTCCCGTTCCGCCTGCATCCGAGCAAAGACCGCTTTCTCATTTTGCTCAGGCAAATCAGCGCGCTTAATCCGAACGTCCTGAATCTCGATGCCGTAGACTGATGCCTTCTCGTGTGCCCGTTCGGTCACCACCTTCATGATGTCCGCTCTCGTGCTCGACACGATTTCAAGCAACTCATGGCGACCCAACTCGACGCGGAGCTCGGAATAGATAATGTCATGCAGCCGCTGGAGCGCGCCCCGCTGGCTTTGGAAGTTCTGATAGACCTTTAACGGGTCGACGATGCGCCATTTCGCAAAGTTATCCAGCAAGAGGGTCTTCTTGTCGGAGGTAATGACATCCTGCGCGTTTGAATCGTAATCCAGCAATCGTTTCTCGAAGTACGTTACCTCCTGGACGAACGGCATTTTGACATACAACCCTGGTTCGGTGATATTTCGAACGGGTTTGCCGAGTTGCACGACGATGGCCGTCTGGATCACGTCTACGACGAAAAGGGGAGACGCTCCCAGCACGAACAATCCAACGGTCACGGCGAGGAGCGCGATAACGATCCCTTGTTTCGTCATGGACGGCCACCTCTCGGCTTTTGAATGGAGGTAGGCTCCGGTCTGGATTCATCAGCCTCCAGTTGCTGGGTCGGTTTGGCGAGGGATGAGGATCTAGACTTGGAGAGGCGGTCCAGCGGGAGATACGGCAACACCCGTTCGCCGCCTTTCCCGTCGATGATGACTTTCTCCATGTTCGGAAGGATTTCTTCCATGGTTTCGATATAAATCCGTTTGCTGATCACGTCTTTCGCTTGGTTGTACTCTTTGAGGGTAGCCAGGAAGCGGTTCGCCTCGCCCTGGGCACGATTGAGCCGAGCCTGCGCGAAGCCTCTGGCCCGGTTCACCAGCTCGGCGGCTTCACCCTTGGCTCTCGGAATGATGTCGTTCCGGTAGCTTTGGGATTGGTTGATGAGCTTCTCTCTATCTTCCTTGGCATTGGTGACGTCTTTGAACGCGGCGGCGACCGCTTCCGGAGGATCAACGTCTTGAAGTTGCACGGCGGCAATTTGTACGCCAGCATGGTACTGATCGAGAATCGTTTGCAGCAACATCAAGGTGTCCTGCTGAATCACGGCTTTTCCAGTGGTCAGAGCTTCGTCGATCTTACTTTTTCCGACGACTTCACGCATGGAGGCTTCGGCTGCTTTACCAATGGTTTCATGGATGTCCGCCACGTTGAACAAGAAGTCGCGGGCCTCTTTAATCTTATATTGGACGATGAATTCGATGGCGAGGATGTTCATATCACCGGTCAGCATCAAGGCTTCCTGAGGCACCATCTGCTGGCGGCCTTGTTGATTGGTGCGGAACCCGACCTCTACGCGAAAGAGTTTGGCGACTTTCGGTTGGAGGACGGATTCAATCAGAGGAATCTTGAAGTGCGGACCTGGCTCTACGGCCCGAACCGGAACGCCGAATCGTTTCACGACACCTTCTTCATCCGGGGCGACGATAAACACACTCTGCCAGACGAGAAAGATCACCAAAGCGGCGATGATGATATTCCAGGCTCCGCCAGAGGGGATGAGGCTTTTCAGGCCACCAGGAGGAAGGATGTCCTTGAATTGCGACTGGGCCTGCTTGAGAACTTCCTCAAGCGGGTCAGGCTTTTTGCCCCACGGATCTTTTGGGTCCCAGACCATATCAGTAATGTAGGAATTCCAATGACAATGAATGACAGATCGGCACCATAGCAGACTGTTGCCGTGATAGACAAGGCCTATAGGACCCTGGTCAGGACAATATAGGCCAGACAAGCTAGGAGCGCAGCGGCAGGGAGCGTCACTATCCATGCAAGGATCATTTCCCGCACAGTAGTCCAGCGGACGGCGGACGATCCTTTCAACAGACCAATACCGATGATCGCGGAGCTGCTGAGGTGGGTGGTTGAGACCGGCAGGCCAAGCGATCCGGAGAGAAGCACGAGCGAAGAGGTTGTGAGATTGGCGGACAATCCTTCCACATGATTCATCGTCGTCACATCTTCCGCAAGCACTTCCGTGACGCGGCGCCCACCCCAATAGCTGCCGATTCCCATGGCGATCGCCACACCGGCAAACACGAGCAGTTGCAGAGCCACACTGGGCCAGCCAGCCTGGAGACTTCCGAGTAACAGCATCGCGGCAATCTTTGGCGCATCGTTCATACCTCGGGCCAGGGACGTCAGCCCGCTTGAGAGCCAGTGGATGGAGTCGAGGCCAAGCGTTGGGCCGGACAGGCCTGCGCGGTCGCATTGCGAGGGCACCGACGCGATCGGTACGCCGAGACCTCCGGCCTGAAATAGGGTCCGGGTGCACCCCTGTGCGTCGATCGTGACGAGAGCGCGATGGCTTGGCAGGACACAGACACAGAGGCCTTCCCATCGGTTCGCAACCAGGCGCAGAAGAGGGTGAGCCAGGCACGAGACCGCGAACGAAAGGAAGGGGCTCAGCAATAAAGGAAGCGCGATCTTTTTTGAAACCGTGTCCCAGATCAAGCCCTCGGTTCCAAACGCCATGAGGCCGGCTCCCACGAGCGAGCCGGTCAAGGCATGGGTGGTAGAGACCGGAAGTCCGGTCTTTGAGGCAAAGAGCACCCAGAGCACAGCACCACTTAGGATTGCCGGAGCTAGGGAAGAGGGGATGGCGAGGCCTGGTTCGATGAGCCCGCTGCTGAACGTCTTGACCATCGCGCTGGCCACGAACGCCGCAGTGGCAGCTCCGATCATCGTCCACCATGTGCCCCAGATGATGGCAGTTCGATAGTTTGTGACGCCGCTGCCGACCAATGTGGCGATGGCCTTTGACACGTCATTCGTGCCGTTCGCAAAGGAGAGCAGGAGGATCAAGAGAAATGTGAGGACTGACAGGTCCATGAAGACCCTCTAAGCAGTAGTCCCGCTACAGGATGAACCGGAGCCGGCCGTGCAACCGAAGCAATGGTTGCGCGTGACGATCTGGCGATGGTGGAGTTGATCAGGATCAAAGTCGCGGATATACGACGGCGCTCCGTGATCAACCGGGAGTTCGAGCATCTGGTTGAAGTCACAGTCGTAGAGTCTGCCGTCCCATCCGACGGACAACGTGTACCGGCACATGACGCCGGCGGCTGCAGTCGGGCTGAACGCATTGGCCAGGCGCGTCATATATTGATCATAGTTGCCGCTTTCGAGGAGGAACTCCAGGAACCGGCTGATTGGCATGTTGGTGATCGTGTAGAGCCGGTTGAACTCGATCCCATGCCGGGTCCGCAATTCTTTCTTAAACTGTGCTTCGATCGATTCCTGCTTTGGAGGCAGGAACGCGCCGACGGGATTGTAGACCAAGTTCAGGGCGAGCCCGCTATCCGAACGGCCATAGCCGAACCGGTTCAGCAGACGAAGTGCCTCCATCGATTTCTCAAAAATGCCGTCGCCTCGTTGTGCATCAGTTTGGCTGGCACGGTACGACGGAAGCGAGGCGATGATTTCCACCTGGTGGTGAGCCAGGAATTCCGCGAGATCCGCCTGGGAAGGAAGCAGCAACACGGACAGATTGCAGCGATCCATCACATGCCGACCAAGCCTGCGGGATTGTTCGACGAGCCAGCGAAAAAGGGGATTCAGCTCCGGCGCGCCACCTGTGATATCCACTGTGGGAATGTCCGTCTTCGCCAGAGCCCGCATACAGTGCTCTGCCGTTTCTAAGGACATCGTTTCAGGACGATCCGGCCCGGCATCCACGTGGCAGTGGCGGCAGGTCTGGTTACAGAGCTTACCGACATTGATTTGGAAGACCGTGATGCCGCTCGCACGCAGAGGGAACATTCCAGCTTGGGTGAGTCGCAGGTCGAACGGTGGAGAACCGCTCGGTTGATCGAGGATACGGAGTTGTTCAGCCGCTGAGGCGAGGGGGTTGCTTCGGCCAAGCAACGTGAGTGGCATCTAGCAGCAGCCTCCATTTGGAGAACAGGTGACGGCTTCACCGCTGACGCGATTCCCGGCTCGATTCAAAATGACAAAGTGAGGCTGATACCCCTCGCTCTCCAGAACAGTCACTGTTTTGGAACAGATTTCTAGCGGCTCGCCGCGGCGATAGACATGGTGATCGTCATCGGCTGCTTCAACGAAGGGACCGGCCAGCAACGCATAATGGCCTTGCCAGGTGCATGGGGCATCAGCCGGGAAGATAGCCGTCCAACGTGGGTCATGGTTGTCGAACGTCACAGGCTCTGCGGCCAAGAGAAAGTGTTCAGCGAAGGGAGGGGTGCTCAACAACAGTGCCTCATCCGACGTGATCGGCTGTGATATGCCACGCCGATACGCTGCGCCTCCTTCAACCACGACCCGGCTGAAGGGGCCACGAAGGGTCGCATATTGGAATGAGGAAGTCGCTGGTGCCGGAGGTAGCTTGTACCCGGTCAGCGTCACGGAAAAGAAATGGATGCCATCGATGATGCGCCAGGGCGAAAATTTCACCAGATGAATACCAAGAAAGCCGGCTGCCGTCATGTCGTTCATGTAGTCGGTGAGCGTCAAGGCGCCGGATAAACAGTCTCCCCATTTTGGGGTGTCATGGACAAGGTACTGCGGCACGATGTGATCGGACACGATGTCTGAGATGGTGAACCGTCCGCCGGGCTTGGCAACTCGATACATTTCCTGAAACACCTTCCGCTTATCCGGTGCCAGGTTGATGACGCAATTCGAGATGATCAGGTCGATCGTCCCTTCGTCTACGGGCATTGCATCCGCCAGGCCTTTGCGAAACTCCACGTTCGAGGTGGGATAGCCCAGATTCGTGGCCACGCCCGCTGCATGTGTTCGGGCAATCTCCAGCATCGTATCGGTCATGTCGATTCCGATCACGCGGCCTGTGGGACCCACCAAGCGGGAGGCCTCAAAGCAATCAATCCCGCCGCCCGACCCAATGTCCAAGACTGTCTCACCGGCCTGCACCGTCTTGAGACCTGCCGGTGTGCCGCATCCATAGGAGATCTTGAGTACTGCTTCAGGAATGAAGGTTTTGAGATGTCCCATGTCGTAGCTGGTGGGGCAGCACATCTCTTCGCCGGTACTGGCGGCTTTGGCATAGCGCTCACTGACCTTGTGTGTGATGTCATCAATCGGCATGGCCGGCCTCGCAGAGTTGATCAGAATACCTACGAAATATGTGTATCAACACTTCGCCTATCGGGTCAATCGGAGCTTCCCCAGGTACGGAGAGAAGGTGGTGAATAGAAACATTCGGTTATCTCCTTTACAAAGTCGGTTTCCGGACGCGAATCTTACAGGTGTGTCGAAATAATTGGTTGGGAGACGGCAACGTTGGCAGGTTGCCTATGGCTTGGCGCAGGCGGAGAAAGATGTGGGAAAGATCGAGGCATGCCGTGTGAAAGAGGCGTTGATTCCAGGGTGAGATCGGCTGATAGGTCAGGCGAATACCGCAGCAACCGTTGGTCTCGTGCTGCTGGGTGAGCTGAATAGTTTATGAGAGGCTGAGCTCAGAAGCGTTTCGCAGTATTCTGTGTTCGGCGGTCATGCGGTTGGTGACAGGAGAGTGGCTGAACGCCGGTCGGGCTCAGCGATTGCTAATCATTGCAAACATGAGCTGCTCCACCCGCGCTTTTCGCTTGATCTGGGCGCGCGACATAGGGCGGGACGAGGTGGGGGTGTGACGGGGGAGCGTAGATGTATGACCATGATGCCGGTCCTGTTCCCCGCTCCCGTATTGGCCCTGTTCTGATTCTTGGGCGATGAGCTCTTGGTGTAGTTGCCACAGCTTGATCTGCAGCTCTTCGAACGATTCCCCATAGGCTTCTTGCTCTTGGTAGCCTTCCAGGTAGCCGCGCCACCCGTCTCCGTCTTGCACGATGATGTATTTTGTTGAGCGCATTGGGGAAGTATAGCTGGACATTTCAGATGCGCAAGCGAAGCGGAAAAATGAAATTCTTCAGGATTCAAATCTGAAAAAGTAGCAAGAAAGCCAATGGCTTAAGTCTATATATTCCTTCCGTGGAAAGTCTGTTGGGCCTCTGCGCGTAACAAAAAAATGATTCTTGAATGGCCGTGAGTCAGGCTCGCAGATACATTCCAATTCTGTATCGTTCTCAAGCAAAGACCTCGCGAATAGAAGCAAGGATTGATCGTTAGAGGTGTCACGCCGATTGGACGGAGGATGGGTCTGTCAATTTGGCGGGAAAAGATCGACAAGAACGGCATTCACCGCTAGATTTCGAAATAGGCGTTTTGAATTTCCAATTTCGTCGTCCGACCAAGTGCAGAGAGGAGCCAAGACATGATGACAACCCAAACAATGACGGATGCACAGTTGAAGGACCAGGCGATCAGACAAGCGCTCGCGGGCGATATCACTGAGGCGCGGCAAACTGCAAATGAGATCGTTGATAAGCGGTACTTGCGAGAGGCCTGGCAAATGATGCTATTCGTCGAATCAGAGCGGGGGAATGTCCAGGCCGTGAAAGATACCATCGTTTCGTGCCCTGATCCGTCGCTCTTGGCCAGTCACTTCTACCTTGAGTTGCCGCAAGTCTTCGTCAAGGCCGGAGATCGGTCTGGGGGCATCGAGATTGCCAAGGCCATGGGCGATGCCGGAGTCTTGCCGCTTATCGGCATTGTCGCCCATCTGGCGGAGGACGGTGATATCGCTGGAGTGCGAGAAGCGCTTGCTCATGTTGATGAAGATTTGAGAGTCATGATTATGCGTAAGGTGAGTGCCTATCAGCCGAAAATCCAGCGACTTGATGGACTGAATCTGGTGGGAGACCAGGCTGCTGAAGTCAAATCATTGGCCGCCTGACCATTTCCACTGATGTCTTCCCGCTCAGTTCTTTCCTGATTATTTTCTCCGGACTACCCAGGCTCGGGCCGATTTTTGGCAGACCGGGTGAGTACCCCACTTCGCACCGCAAGAAAGACGACGCTGTCATGTCGACCGTCATCTCTCTTGGGTACGACGGGTGGTGAAGCCTATCGGTCCGCGACTCCGGGAGTGAGAACAAGATTGACGGGGAGCTTTTCCGCCAAGGTATAGGCACTCGCTTTATTTTCCTTGACCCACCGCTTTTCTGCTACCGATTCGAACGGCGGGGCCAGTTCTCCTTGAAGAGACCAGAGGTCGCAGGGTGTTTCGTCGATGGACACCTCCCAGTCATACCCCCTGTCCTTGACGAACGGGGCAATGACGGTATCAAGTGTCCTGACCCACCACTCTCGGAGCACCGGCCCTGGTACCGTTCTGGCGATCTGGTCGATCTTGAACCGAATAAACTTGTTGTGTAGTTCCCCACCCACATAGCATGAGTTTTCCGCCATCTCCTCATAGACGAACACCACGTAGAACTTCGGGATCGGGATACTGGCATACACTGCCGTTACCCGTTGGGCCAGTGCCTTCTTATCCTCCGCTGTGAACGCTCCGACAGGATGATAGACTTTCCATAATGGCATTGCTCTTCCCTCCTCTTTCAATGGATTGCGAGTGATCGCATTTCTGCGTTTCAGGTTGCGGTGCTTGCTGCTACTGGTCGTGCATCATGCCTTCTGCGGTTTGAGGTTGCGTGCATGCGGTGTCCGCGTTTCCGATGCCCGGACTCGGGGGAATTTTTTGGTACCCGGGTACTGTTTCTTTCCCCAGACAATGATCGCCTCTAGGATTGGTTCCAAACCCTCTCCTCTCTTGGTCAAGCGATATTCGTAGCGAACGGGATTTCGTTGATAGGCATGCCGACGGATCAGGCCGGCAGCCAGTAATCTGTTTAATCGCTCCGCCAAGATGTTTGATGCCATGGCTTCCGGTGAGGCTAAGAACTCCTGATAGCGTCGTTTGCCCAAGACCACATCGCGAATCACCAGCAACGTCCACTTATCCCCGAGGAGATCCAGAACATTGGTGATCGGGCAGGATGAGCGTTTGAATGTCATAGCGCTGCAGATAGCCTGTGTGTCAGTGATACTCAGCGGTGAGGGTAGCACTGTAACTTGCAAAATGCAAGTCAGTATACATGCCGCGATATGAGAGGCGAAGATTGTGACGCGCTTGCACATCGTGCATCTCACCTGGCAAGCTGGGGGGGGGAGCTCCTATCGTGCGATCTCGCCCGCTCGACTTGCTTGCCGCTAGTTGTCTATACTCCATTCACTTTGATTCGTAGTACCACTCTATCGTGCTGATTGATCTTCCCTGTGAATGATCTGACTCGACAGCTCAATGAACGGTTTGGGTTTATGACGTTTCGGCCTGGCCAGGAAGACGTCATTCGCGCCGTGTCGGCGGGGCGCGATGCGATGGCGGTTATGCCAACGGGGCAGGGGAAGTCGCTCTGTTACCAATTGCCGGCGACCCTGCTCCCTGGGTTGACGCTGGTAATTTCTCCGCTTATCGCGTTGATGCAAGATCAAGTGACGGCCATGAAGCAGCGGAAGATTTCTGCGGCGGCGTTTCACTCCAGCCTCACTGGGTTAGAAAAGAATCGCGTAACGCAGGATCTCCAGGAGCGGCGGCTGCAGTTGCTCTACGTGGCGCCGGAACGGATGCAACACGAGGGATTTCTCCGGTTGTTGCGTTCCCTCTGGGTGTCGTTGTTGGTGGTCGACGAAGCACACTGCATTTCCCAGTGGGGCCATGATTTTCGGCCCGATTATCTCAAGATTGGCCGCCTGCGGCAGGAGCTCACAAATCCTCCCTGTTTGGCGTTGACTGCCACGGCTACCGCTCGTGTGCAGGTGGATCTGTGCCAACGGTTGTCGCTTCGTGATCCCTTCCGACTCGTCGCAGGGTTTCGTCGAGCGAATCTGGCCCTGTCCGTTCATCTTTGCCAGTCCCGCCAGGAGAAATTAGCGACGCTGGAACGCGTGGTTGGCAAAACGGAGAAGGGGACGATCCTGGTCTATTGCGCGACCCGCCGGGGCGTGGAGGAGGTGGCTGCATGGCTGGGACACTCGTATCCGGCAGTCAGCTATTACCACGCTGGTCTTTCGGATGAGGAACGACGGATGGTCCATGAGGAGTTTCGTCGAGGAACGGTCCGAATCCTGGCCGCGACGAATGCCTTCGGCATGGGCATCGATAAGCCGGACGTTCGTTTGGTCGTCCATTTCGACATTCCTGGAAGTCTCGAGGCCTATTACCAGGAGGTGGGGCGTGCCGGTCGCGATGGACGGCCCGCGGCGTGTGCGTTGTTGTTCCATGAGCGTGATCTGGCCACGCAAGAATACTTTATCGAGCAGGCATCAAAAGATCCTGAGGGCACGGATCGCGCTGGGCGAATGAAGACGCTTCTTCAAGAAATGTTGGGGTATGTTTCGACGTCGACCTGTCGGCAGCTCGCGATTCTTGAGTATTTCAGCGACGACGCCGAGCGGGCGTTAGGCCCATGCGGCCTGTGCGATCGTTGTGTCACGCCAGCGCAACAACCTGGCCGCTTGATCTCCCACAAAACCGAAGTTTCCGCGAAGGCCATCTTGGAAACCGTGTCCTGGTGTATGGAGCGGTTCGGCATGGGCCGCATCGTCGACATGCTTCGTGGAAGTCGTTCGAAGGCGCTGTTGGCCTATGGTGCAGAAAACTGTCCGACCTACGGTATCTGTCGGGCTCAGACCAAGCCCGTTGTGACTGGTCTGGTGAAGAATCTCATTCAGTCAGGGTATCTTCGCATCGAGGGTACCGAGTATCCCACGCTCGAATTGACGTCCAAGGGGCGAGAGGTACTGCAAGGGGTTTGTGCGGTAGCATTGCCACAGCGAGAGGACCCTCAGGCCGATGTATCGGTGGACAAGCCACGTCGCTCGTCTGCTGTCTTTGTAGGCATCGCTCAGGCGTCAGTGCCGGATCGACAACTGGTTGAACGGCTTAGGCAACTCCGTTCTGAACTGGCCGAGGAAGAGGGCGTGGCGCCGTTCCTGATTTTTCACGATAAAACGTTGAAGGCCATTGCAGGCTACAAGCCGGGGACGCCGGCAGCCTTGTTAGAGATTCCGGGTATCGGTGAGATGAAAGCAGAACGCTATGGCCGGCGGGTGTTGGCTGTGGTCAATGGAGATCAATAACGATCAGCGCGATTGGTTGTCGGCGGTCGACGCTCAGCTCTCAATTCATACTGAAAGCCGTGGAAAGCCCTTGGGAGTCCACGAGAAAGAACACGTGAGGCGAGCGTCGCTGTCTGCCAGGCTCGAGCAGGGCTCGCTACGCAGACGATGGCCCGTTGCCGGTCTGTTACTGCCGGGCGAACGGGAAGCGAGCCGTGACGAGCCCACGAGGAAGTGGTCGGAACCCAGCTATGCTGCCTGAGTTTGTGCAGCGAGTGGGTGCACCACACGCGACATGCGCCTTCTGATTCTTCGAGCCTCGTGCATCATCCGATTATAATGGATGAGGGGATCCTCGATATTGCCGCAGGCTACGCAGCGCAGCCCCCGCATCCACATCGGCACATAACTTTCCTGTATATCCAGTAAGTGATCCACAACCATTAAGCCACTGCATCTCGCGCATTTCATGGGAGTCCCTCCTTGAGAGTAGGTCGAGCACAGATGATCTGTACTCGTAATGACTCATTTACATACGCAATGATGATGCCACGGGGAAACTTGCACCGCTGCGTGGCCGTATGTGCTTGTCAAGGTTGAGACTGGAGCATGCTTCCCAGGTGTGATCCGACGCTCACGCTGGAATGGTTTCTACTGCAGACCGTATCTCAAGTGATACGTCCAAGGAGACGAAATGATACAGATCTTCGTACAGAGACCCACAGCCGCATGATACGGGATGAAGAACCCCCAACATGTCATTGACGGAATCATTCCGGAACTCGATAATGCGCCGAGTCGCGATATGGGGGGGGGACCATCCATTCTGAACAGCAAGTACGTAGCTGACCATCGATGACGCCTGCCCAACTTGCTAAGGTGCTACTGGTTCAGGCTTGCGAAGAACATGACCCGGACCACAAGTTTATCTTGCGGTACGAACGGGAGCCGCCTCGCCATGGAAACGATCCAAGAGACCGCACGGTCGCAGAGGATCCAATGCGGGCTGGTGACGCTCGGGTTATTGAACGGGCCGAGCACATTGTCAATCGACTGACGCACAAGCATCCTGTGTTCAACTCAGCTTTCGCCGTCTTACGGATCAAGACTCCGGTCACGCTGCTGATCGGCTGTGCCCTGGTGGGAGGCTTCCTCGCCGACCCTATCGGACCAGCTGGCCACATTAACCTTCTGAATTTCCCCCTTCTCACTCTCCTGCTCTGGCATGCGGTGGCCTATATCGGGTTGCTCTACAGCATGGTTGTACCCCGACCGTCACGAGATCGGTCGCAGCCAGGTCTGCCGGGGTTGGTGGAATGGCTCTTGGGACTGGTCGTGAAGGGACGGCTCAGCCGACTTCGGTCTGATCGCGCACAAAGTTCCGACGAACAGCAATGGATTGCAGCATCCCTCGCGACCTACGCGGCACGCCTGCTTCACAGTAGCCGTGAATTGCTGCTCACCCATGCCCGCAGCCTGCTTCATGTGGCTGCGGCAGCACTGGCGATAGGTGTGATTGTGGGGCTCTACCTGCGTGGTTTCAGTTTTCTGTACAAGGCGGGATGGGACAGCACGTTCATAGAGGCTGAGGGAGTCCACACCTTTCTCTCTATCCTTTTCGCACCGGCTGGTTGGTTCTTGGGGATCCCGATGCCTGGCGTGGAAGCCATCGCCGACCTACGCGGTACGGCCAGGGGTAATGCGGCGATCTGGATTCATTTCTGGGCGATGACCACGGTGCTGTTCATCGTTCTCCCGCGAACCCTGCTCGCCGTGACTGCATGGATGGGCAAGACCCGACAGGCCGCCGATGTCCAGCTGCCGAGCGATGAACCGTATTTTCGGCGTCTCCTGAATCCCTATCGAGGAAAGGGGTCGCTTGTGGAGGTATTGGCCTATAGCCATCGTGTGAAGGAGGCCGATGATCGGCTTCTGGCATTCCTCAGCGACGCTTTCGGCGTTCTGGCGGACATTCACATGGGGCACTCAGTCCAGTACGGCGAGCCTCCTCCACAATTTCCAACCGATCCCGATCGCGGTCTTTGTGCCGTGGTCCTGTTCAATGTGGCCCAGGCTCCCGAGGAAACACACAGCGAATTTTTGGAGGAGCTAAAAACCATGGTTCGAGGTAAAGGCCGACCCAACATGCTGCTGGTTCTATTGGATTGCGAAGCCTATACGCAGATCGACCATGAAAAGCGGTTGAGGGAACGATGCCAGGCTTGGGTGACGCTGGCGAAAGAGTGCGGACTCCAGGCCCTGAAATACCGAGACCCTTCCGGACCGCCGGAGGGGGAACTGGGAGCCTTGTCCGATAGTTTGTGGCCTGGTGATTTTCGAGGAACACAATGAGTGTCGAGAAATCGCAGATCGCCCTTTCTTTGATTTCCCATACGAATATCGGAAAGACCACGCTGGCTAGAACCCTGCTCCGGAAGGATATCGGCCTCGTCGCCGATCGGGCTCATGTCACGCTTGAGAATCAAAAGTACACGGTGTTGGAAACGGACGTAGGGGAGTCTCTCCAGCTCTGGGACACGCCCGGCTTTCCCAACTGCCAAAAGATCCTCTCGCGGTTACAGGGGGCCAAGAATCCGATCGTACGGATTGTGACGGAAGTGTGGGATCGATTTCGTGACCGGCCTTCATGGTGTGCTCAACAGGCGGTGTTGAATGTCCAGCAAGAGGCGGACGTCGTTCTCTACCTGGTGAATGCGACCGAAGAACCGAGCATGGCCGGATACATCGCGCCGGAACTGCAACTACTGGAATGGATCGGGAAGCCCGTCATCGTTCTGCTGAACCAAACCGGCCCCCCCAGGGACCGTGCAGAACAGCAGTGTCTCGAACAACCTTGGAAGGATTACTTCGCTCGGTATGGCTTCGTCAGGGGTGTGCATAGCCTTGATGCATTCAGCCGCTGTTGGGTCCAGGAAGGTATTCTATTCGAGACCATTCAATCGCTGCTCCCTTCTCACGATCGCCAGCTCATGAATCGATTGTTCACCGTCTGGCAAACCGCGAATCTGACCGTCTTCCATGCGGCGATGGAGCAGTGGGCTATGCTGGTGTCACGCGCCGCGAAGTCTCGGGTGATGACCAGGGGTGACGGCTCACCGATGGAAATGCAGAAACAACAGGCCGTCGATGGCCTCTTAAAGGACTTGGTGAACGAGGTTGGAACGACGACGAAAGGGGTCATTGCCTTGCATGGCCTGGAAGGGAATGCGATCGGCGTGATCCAGGCTAGGATGGAACATGTCGAAGTACAACGAGGCTCGCAGAGCCGTGGTGATGCGACCCTCAGTGGGACCGCCATCGGCGGGATCGGTGGAGCCCTGACCAGCGGAGCCTATGCCGGGCTCCATCTTGATGCGGCGACGGGTGGGGTCAGCATGGGCCTGTTCACGGTCGCCGGGGCAGTGGTGGGAGGTGTGCTTGGATTTCTCGGAGGGGAAGCCTGGGCAGAACGGCGGGCGGGGAGTATCCCGACTCCGGTGACGTGGTCGGATGAGTATCTGGATTTGCTGGTTCAAGACGTCATCATCCGGTATCTGGCCATTGCTCATTTCGGCCGAGGCCAAGGACAGTATGTTGCCGATCCCGAAGATCCCAGGTTCTGGATCGAGAACGTGAAAACCTTGGTTTCGAAGCACCACACCACCTTGCACGACGTGTGGGCACGCTTACGGGGGCAAGATCTCGTAGCCAAAACGGAAGAGCAATCCACACAACTCACGGCGTTGTTGACATCCATCACCCTCAAACTGCTTTGGAGCACCTATCCTGCCTCCAAACGGTTTCTGAACCGCCTGGGATAAGACCGACGGGCCGCCCATAGAACTCTTGCCCTCGGTTGACAGGCTCTGACCTACACCACACAATCAAGTACTATGACACCAAACGAGATTCAGATGGCTGGCCAGTCAGCTGCAACCGTGCCGCAAGAGGATGACGAACCGACGTTTCCTCCCTACGAAGGCCCGGCGTTCTTATCATATGGGTTTCGCCCGTTCTTCCTGGGTGCTGCGCTGTTTGCTGCGCTATCCGTCCTTGTCTGGGTTGCCTTGTTTGCAGGGAAGACTCAAGCGGTCTTTTTGTATTCCCCGCGTGAGTGGCACGTTCATGAGATGCTTTTCGGGTATCTGCCGGCCTTGATTGCCGGATTCTTATTGACGGCCATGCCTAATTGGACGGACCGAATGCCGTTGAGAGGGGCACCGTTACTGACCCTGTTTCTGCCGTGGCTGGCAGGACGGTTGCTCGTGGCAGTGCCTCTACCGGGAGCCTCCGCTGCCGCAGTTGTCGATGGAGCTTTTCTAGTTATCTTGGCTACCTATGTCTGGAGGGAAATCGTTGCAGCTCGCAGCTGGGATCGCGCACCGATTGGTGTGCTGGTCAGTTTTATTGCCGGCGCCAATATTCTCTTTCATGTGGCTGCGTTGCGTGGCATGCCGACAGACCTTCCCGAACGGCTGGCGCTCTCCGTCATGACGATGTTATTGACGATCATCGGAGGACGTCTCGCTTCCACCTTTACGCGTGAGTACCTGGCTGACCGGAACGTATTCAGACTGCCGGAGGTATTTTCTCAGACTGATGGAGGCGCAATCATTCTTGTGTTAGTGAGCGTCATCAGCTGGATCATTGGTCCGGAAAGTATGTGGACAGGAACCGCGCTTTTCGTAGCTGGGGTGGCGAGCGTGGTACGTCTTTTCCGCTGGGGAGGGTGGAGGACCTGGAAAGAACCACTCGTGCTGATTCTGCATATCGGGTATGGATGGGTGGCGCTGTTTCTCATCGCCCTTGGGGCATCGATTCTAGGGGTTGGCTTCTCTCCTGAAAACGCGGTTCATCTCCTCACCACTGGAGCGATGGGCGCGATGACGCTCGCGGTGATGACTCGCGCGAGTCTTGGCCACACGGGACGACCGCGGCATGCTGACGGGTTTACCGTGTCGATGTATGTGCTGATCAATGTTGGGGCGCTCCTGCGAATCTTGGTTCCCAATATCGATATTCCTACGGCTCTCACCTATACGCTACTTGGCCTCTCTGCGCTCTGTTGGAGTGGGGCCTACCTGCTCTTTGCGTGGGTCTATGGCCCGTACCTCATCCGGCCAAGCCTGGATGAAGTAGCGAAAGCATAGAAGGGTGCGGTGGCGCCCTTGATACAATACCCATGGGCGGGAAACTGTTGGCAGGTGGCTTCCCATTGACTGGTGCGGTATCATGAGTATCTATGATAAGTATCGGTGAGTCAGGAATCTTTTGAAGATATTCAAAAAGGTCTTCTGACAAGGCCGCAGTGAGCGAGATCGCAGCTGGCGGTCATTTTCTACAACCTGAACAAAGGGGGCGACCGGTTTCGACGGGGATACTGAGGTCACTGTTGCATGTCGAGCTCTCGGGAACTCGTAAAAGTCCGAGAAAACGCAACTGCCAATCAAGAACTGGCACTCGCAGCTTAATTAACTGCGACGTTCTTCCATCTGATGCCCGCGGGGGTGGAAGAGCGCGATGCAGCGGGCTGGTCCAAGGCCGGTGCTCAGCGGCTGCGGACGAGAACTTTCTGGGCTAGCGGCTGTTCTAAGCCTGCCGACTGGCGTGGACGGCGGCGAAATTTAAATTGTCGGCTACACATGTAGATACAGTGCACTAACGATCTTCGGACAGGGGTTCAACTCCCCTCGCCTCCACCACCAGCGTTGATCACGCTGGTTCCGGTCAACAGTCGACCAAATGTCCCGGTTGCCGTGAAGCGGTAACCGGGCCTGTGGTCCTCCCCAATGGGTTCACACAGGATGTGTCCCTCCAGCAACGTTCTCAGCATCGCTGATCCGGTAGGGTAGACCCCTGTCCGAAGTTGGGATTAAGCAGAACGACGCACCCGGGTTAGCCGCCTGTGCTTGGGATGTTCTAATTCGACTCGGACGGGCCTCCCAAGCGCCGCGGCCATGTTCACCAGCGCATCTAATGAAAAGCGCGAGATCCGTCCGCGGAGAAGATCATTAATCCGCGGCTGCGTGACCCCACATTGAGCGCCCGCTTCCATCTGAGTCCACCCGTTCTCCTCAATGACCTCGGTGATTTGCCGCATGAGTCCAGATCGCGCACGCAAATTCGCCGCCTGTTCGGGTGTATCGGCCAAGGCATCCCACACACTGTTGAAACTGTGGATCCTCTTAGTCATATCTCCCTCCCCTAAGTTCAGCATACCGCGTTCTTGCCAGCTCGATGTCGCGCTCGCTCGTGGCCCGTGTTTTCTTCTGAAACGCATGCAGTACGTAGACGGCTTCAGCGAAGCGGGCTATATAGAGCACGCGATATGTGCCAGATTCACCCCACACGCGTAGCTCTTCGACTCCCTTTCCGACCGACGGTATCGGTTTGAAGTCCCTCGCGGCCTTGCCATGCTGGACTCGTTCCAGTTGGTATCCCGCATCATGTCGCACCGGTTCCGGAAACCGTCGGATACACTCCAGCGAGTCTCCGAGAAAACGAAGCGGTTTCATGGGGCGATTATACCTGTTTGGATATACCACGACAAGCCCAAGAAGATTCGATCAAGTGGGGGCTCAAGGGCACCGAGTTAGGTGTCATGTGGCAAGCACTGTCCCTTGGATTGTGAAGGTGAGAGAGGGGCCAATAGAGGCTATCAACGATGGGTTGAGCGCCTCGCCTCCACCAAACCAACCTTCGGTTGACCCGCGGGCTCTTTTTCGTTTTATCGAACTGGCGCCCGCGGATAAACACCTCCAGTGACTTTGCTTTAATCTCGGCGGCTCATCCCTTCATGGACGCCGCCGGAAAGAGTCTTCAACCCACCAATATGCTTTCCTTGGGGTGATCCGACACCTCTTCTATGGTTTATGGGATTGAAAGAAGACTGATAAGCCTCTCACGGCAGCACTGATTGCAGAGACTCCACTGTCTGTTTCCGGAATGCTCCTAATGGAAGAGGGTGGATACGTTCACTGTGCTGCTACAGCACGTCACTCCATGGCGGGCTGACGGCGAACGCGGCGTTGATCAAGCCGACGTGGGAATAGGCCTGCGGGAAGTTCCCGAGTTGGACGCGAGTTTCCGGCACGAAGTGCTCCGCAAAGAGCCCGACGCCATTGGCCCCGGTGAGAATCTGCTTCATGATCTGCTTTGCCTCAGCGAGACGACCCAGTTTGGCGAGCGCTTGAACGACCCAGAATGAGCAAATGACAAAGCTCGACTGAGGCTTGCCGAAATCGTCTTGCCGTAGGTAGCGGAAGAAAAATCCCGTTTCCTTTCCGTCTTGGCGCACGGCGAGGGCGTGTTTGATCTGCGTGATCGTCGTATCGCACACCTCTCGATCTGGAAATCCGAGAATGGCCAATTGAGCTAAGGAGGCGTCGTAACTCTCGTCAGTCGGTCCATTCCGGAGGGCCTTGTTCTTGGTGGCTTGCAACAAAGCATTTGCCGCTCGCGCGCGGGCGCTGTCCAGGTTGGTCGGTAGATCGCGGAGGAACCCGGCTTGCTGCATACGGTAGGCTCGGTCTAGTCCGGCCCAACACATGAGATTCGTGAACGAATGCTCCTTCCAGCCATTACGAATCTCCCATGGTCCGGCATCCGGCTGAGAGATGCTTCGCTCACAGAGGCGGACCAAATTGGCGACCAGCGCTTCATGTTCTTTGGTCCGCAGGTCAATGAATCGATTGTCAAAGAAGATGGGAGCCAGCGTGAGAATCATCTCGCCGTACACGTCGCTCTGTATATGTTCGGCTGCCTGGTTGTGGCTTCGCACGGGCCGGCTTCCGAGAAATCCCTGCCAGTTGGCATACTCAGTTTCCGGAAGGGGCAGGTCCTGACTGAGTTTATACACCGGCGCCAAGCGATCGTGGGATTGCTCACTGGCATAGCCGACATTCAGAAGAAACTTTAGGAAGCCTTCCATTTCTTCAAACTGGCCGAGATTGTGAAACGCCGAAAGCGAGAAATGGGCATCGCGTAGCCAGCAGTAGCGATAGTCCCAGTTTCGTGGCCCCCCTGGCTCCTCGGGCAAGCTGGTGGTGGGCGCAGCGAGAATCGCGCCGGTGTCCTCGTAACAGTTGAGTTTCAGTGCGAGGGCCGAGCGGATGACCTCCTCCTGATAGATGACCGGGATCGAGCACTGTTTGACCCAGGTCCGCCAGTACTTGGTCGTCTGATCGAGAAATTCGTGACTGACTTTCACGAGATCATCTTCAATCCCGAGTCCCCACGTCAGTGCGAAGTACATCTTCGACGTCAGGATGACCGGCGTTTCCTCGCAGAGGTACGTCAGCGGCATATTCGTCAGCAACCGCAAGTAGTCTCCCCGAATATCGTATCGAACGTGGCTGCTGCCGCGGACAGGTCGAACCGGCGCTTTCTCCCAACCGGAGACTGGCTTGCAACAGACACGAATCGACGGTGATCCGCTCAGCGGCTCGACGATCCGAAAGAGGGCGGCTGGACGATAGATACGGCCATATTGCAGGAAGCGAGGGCAAAAGTCGGTAATCCGGAAGGCGTCCCCATTGGGTAACGAGACGGTGGTAATTAGGATATTGGTGTTTGGGAGGTATTGTTGTGTCGTGGTCGTTTCCGAGGACGGGATGGATGCGGAGATGGAAAACTGGCCACCCTCCTGGTCCAGGATTTTCCCGAAGATCGGTGGGCTGTCTGGTCTCGGGAGGCACAGCCAGTCGAGAGACCCTTGTGCACTGATCAGCGCGGAAATTTGGCAGTTTCCGATGAGTCCGTACTGATACACAGGCTGACCATATTTGATTTCTCTACGAAAGTAAACTACCTTGTTTCCATGAGGTTACTCGCGCTCTCTCTGCGGTTTGTGCTTCCCTTGGTGATCGTCTTGGCCGTGATCGCCTATGGGGTCGTTCCGCTCGTCGACTCACTCCAATTGAAATGGTTTGTCCGCGATCTCGATATGCGGTCTAAACTCATGGTCAATACGATGGAGGGACCGCTGGCGGAGCTTCTGGTCAAGAACTCTCAAGACAAGATCTCTGCCTACTTTACGCGCATTATTCAGGATGAGCGGTTGCACGCCCTGGGCTTTTGCGACATCGAGAACAGTCTGCTCTATGAGACCCAGGCTTATCCGCAAGACGTCACCTGCAAGGATACGCTCGATCTCGCCCCCAACTCGTCTACCGTTCGGTCGTTCAGTAGCGGACCACTCCATATCATGTCGGCGTCCATCGAATCCAGCGGGCACCGGCTTGGACGTCTGTTACTCCTCCAGGACATGAGGTTTATCCAACAACGGAGCAGCGATACCAAACGCTACGTCTTTTATTTATTTGCGGGGCTGACGGCAGTTATTTCGCTCGTCACGGTGCTGGTCGCACATTTCAGCTGGAAAGAATGGGTGGCCGGGGTACGAGCGATGGTTAAGGGAGAAAGACTACTGACCCCTCTCACGCAGGGGCAACATGCTCCGGAACTCCAGCCGCTGGCGAAGGACTTGCGCTCGTTGGTCCAGGCTCTTGAGACCGATCGCCGCATGCGCGATGAGACGCAGATTTCCTGGTCTCCGACCAGTCTGAAATCCATTCTTCATGAACAGTTCTCGGGCGATCAGGTGCTGATTGTGTCCAACCGGCAGCCCTATGCCCACTTTTGGCAAGATCAGAAAATCGTTGTGCAGGTGCCGGCGAGCGGGCTTGTCTCGGCGCTTGAGCCGGTGATGCGCGCTTGCTCTGGGACATGGGTCGCGCACGGGAACGGATCCGCGGATCGAGAGGTGGTAGACGGCCGGAACCATGTCAGTGTTCCGCCGGCGCATCCCACCTATGAGATTCGGCGTGTGTGGCTGACCGCCGAAGAAGAGGCCGGATACTATTATGGGTTTGCCAACGAGGGGTTGTGGCCGCTCTGCCATATCGCTCACGTCCGGCCCACGTTCCGTTCATCCGATTGGAAACACTATGTTGCCATCAATGAGCGTTTTGCGCAGGCCGTCTACGAGGAGGCCACGACCGACAATCCGGTTGTGCTTGTTCAGGATTACCATCTCGCCCTGGTTCCAAAGCTCATCCGAGATCGATTGCCGACGGCGACGATCATCACGTTCTGGCATATTCCCTGGGCTAATGCGGAAAGTTTTGGGATCTGTCCTTGGAGGCAGGAGATTCTGGAAGGGCTGCTCGGAAGCAGCATTCTGGGATTCCATACCAGAGTCCACTGCAACAACTTCATCGACTGTGTCGATCGGATACTCGAGGCGCGCATCGATCGAAACAGTTCAACGGTTTCTTATGGGGGGAAGATGACAGCGGTCAACCCCTATCCGATCTCCATCGAGTGGCCGCTGCAATGGTTGCGCGACCAGCCGCCGGTCCCTGAATGCCGAACCAGGTTGCGGGAGATGTGTGGGATGCCTCCGGATCGCTTCGTGGGCCTGGGAGTGGAGCGTCTAGATTATACGAAGGGGATCCTGGAGCGGTTCATGGCTGTGGAACGATTGCTGGAACTCCAGCCCGAATGGATCGGGAAGTTTACCTTTATTCAGATTGCCGCCCCCAGCCGTGCCATGATCGAGCAGTACCAGTATTTCACCAGCCAGGTCTTAGCGTTGGCGGAGCAGATCAACAAACGGTTTGGGCATGAAGGCTATGAACCGATCTGCTTGCGGATTCAGCATCACGAGGCCTCTCAGGTCTATGAGTGTTATCGTGGAGCAGACCTCTGTGTGGTCAGCAGTCTCCATGACGGCATGAATTTGGTTGCGAAAGAGTTCGTCGGTGCCCGGGACGATGAGCAGGGAGTGCTGATTCTGAGTCAATTCACCGGAGCCGCTCGGGAACTGACGGAGGCGCTCGTCATCAATCCCTACGACATCGATCAATTTGCGGCTGCGTTTCACCTTGGCCTGACGATGCCGAAGGTGGAGCAGCGGGCCAGGATGCAGAGCATGCGTGGACTGATTCAGGAGTTCAATGTGTATCGCTGGGCCGGTCGTATGCTTATCGATGCCGCACGCATGAGACAAAAGGAGCGAGTCATGCAACAGGTGCGGCGGCCGAGTCTGCTGAGTTGATGGAAGGACCATGGATTATCTTTTGACGGAAAAAGGGAAGCTTGATCTGGAGGCCATCCTGAAGGGCCGGTCTCTGTATGCCTTTGATTTCGACGGGACTCTGGCGAAGATTGTCCGAGAGCATCATGCGGCGCGGCTCTCGCGCCCCATCCGTTTCTGGCTTGAGAAACTCGCGACGCGCGCTCCCACCGCCATTATCTCGGGACGCTCCGTGGAGGATCTGCGCTCACGTGTCGGGGTCGCCGTCCCTCACTTGATCGGGAACCATGGCTCAGAAGGCCCTCACACGCGCCAGGAGGACATTCAGCAAGTCCGAGAGACCAGTTCTGGATGGCTGGAATTGATCACCGAACGATTTCAGAATGAGCTGACTCGAAGCGGTGTGGTCGTCGAGGATAAATCCTATTCGCTCTCATTTCATTATCGAACGGTCGATCAGCGAGACGAGGCTCGGGCGCTTATCACTCGCATCATTGCTGAATTGTCTCCTCCTCCTCGCATTGTCCTTGGGAAGTCCGTCGTCAATGTGATGCCGCCTGCGGCGTCACACAAGGGGACGGCCTTGCTGGAGTACATGCGCAGACTTGACTGTAGCACGGCTCTCTACGTGGGAGACGACGAGACCGATGAGGATGTCTTTGCGCTTCGGGATCACCGCATTCTTACCGTGCGAGTCGGCAAGAAGAAGGGGTCCGCCGCTCGGTATTTCCTCAAAAGACAGACGGAAATCACCGAGATGCTTCGACTTCTCGTCGAGGTCGGTGACCAAAACATTCACGCCTGGAGCGGCTGCCATGAACAGGGAGCCACTCGGCCTGTTCCGCACCCCAACGAATAGATCCGGAGAAGCCTGTCCTCATTCCACCAATTGTGATCGTTCTCGCCCAAGGAGAAGATCGTAGGGGGCAAAATCGTCGCTTAGGACGACGCCAGGTGGCCAGGGTTCGGTTCGGCGAGTACTCAAGAGCGCGATTGTTTCCATCGGCAGGCGCTGATGCATCGCCAAGTCCGTGACCTTTGCCACAAGACTGCTTTCTGATTCATGCTCAATCGGGCGGCCCCCAAAGAAGATCAGATTCTTAGCCGGGGTCATTCCTGTTTTCCACGGCCCCTCGACGCCGAATGTGGTGAGGACTGGAAAGGCCTGGCGCATGGTTTGAACTACTGCAGCGGCTCGAGCGAGGTCGCCTTCTTTGCCGGATGAAGCCAGATTGACTGCGACGATTCCCTCCGGGTTCAGGTGCCTTCGCACCAAGGAATAAAACTCCGTCGTGGTGAGATGAAAAGGGATCATATCTCGCGCGAAGGCGTCGATCCACATGACATCGTACGTGTGATCCGTCGCGTTGAGAAAGGCTCGACCGTCCTTTACGAAGACGTGATGATTCGCCGGCGGGCGATACTCAAAATACTCTTCGGCCATTCGGACAACGACCGGGTCGAACTCCACGATATCCATCTCCAAATCCGGCCAGTGCCGTGCCAACCACTTTGCGATCGAACCGCCGCCATGCCCGAGAATGAGGCCGCGCTTCGGTTCGGACACCAATGCCAGCGAAGACACCATCATTTGGCTGTAGGGGAGGAAGAGGGTTGTCGGGTCGACTTTCCACATCGTGGCGTGGAACGTACGATCCAATACAAGATACCGAAAGAGATTGTCTTCTCGAATTCGGACCTGCTGGTATGGACTTTCCTCTTGATAGATAGGGGTCTTCAATCGTTGGATTGGGTTGAGAGCCATGGTTCCCAATAGGGCGAAGCAACCAAAGGCCATCAGTGATACCAATGGGCGGGCTGATGTTCCTTTCATAAACCACAGGACCCCAAGTCCGACTTGAATACCGCCCAGCCAGGCCATCAGGGACTGACTTCCGAGCCACGATAAGAGAAAGAAGGCGGTGCCCCAGGTTCCGGCCAGACTGCCGACCGTCGACAAGGCAATCATGCGCCCTGTCTGCCGACCGAGGTGCTCCATGTCGGCGACCGCCAACCGTAACATGGCCGGTAAGACGCCGCTGAGCCCGAACGCGGGGGGGGCGAGGAGAGCAGTCGCGGCGAGGCAAGGGCCCCAGCGAGGGTCTTGCACCATCTTCTCGATCTCAAACAGAATAGGTTGGTTCGCCCACGTGACGAGAAATGTCCAGCTTCCTGAAAAAAGCAACAGGGCGGCCAGCACCCCACTGCCGGTATAGCGATCCGAGATCCACCCGCCGAACGCGTATCCGCTGCTCATCGCGGCCAGGATCACTCCTATCAGTGCGCCCCAGACAAACAACGAGCTGCCGAAGACGGGAGCCAAGAGCCGGCTGCCAAGGATTTCCAAGGCCATGACCACTGCCCCGGTCACGAGAGCGGTCAAGAGCAGAAACCAGCGGGGAATATGTGCAGGATGTCCAGTCATCGATTTGGCAAAGGTGTTGAGCCTCTCTCCTCATAGAGTGGGAAACGGCGTCGGATTGTACTCAACGCATTTTCCGAGAGTCAACGAAATGTAGAGGACCGTTCATAGTACTGTTCGCTCTTGGAATTCGTTGCTCCATAAGGCTCAGGTTGTTATACTTTCACACGATTTACGTAATACAACGAGGAGGAGCCCATGCACATCAGTGTGATCGGAAGCGGTTACGTCGGACTCGTGACAGGAGCATGTTTCGCCGAGTTTGGCGTTCACGTCACCTGCATGGACAGTGACAGCCGAAGAATCGAGAAGCTTGAAAAAGGCGACGTCCCGTTTTATGAACCAGGTCTCAAGGAATTGGTGGCGAAGGGAATCAAAGAAGGCCGACTCAGTTTCACCACGGACATTGCAAAGGCCGTCGAGAAGGCGTTGGTCATCTTTATCGCTGTTGGGACTCCCCCTAGGGGTGATGGGTCTGCCGATCTCTCGTATGTGGAAGAAGTCGGCAAAGGGATTGCGCGGCACATGACGGGCTACAAGGTCATCGTGACCAAGTCCACAGTACCCGTCGGCACCGGTGCAAAACTACGTGAGGTGATTGCCAAGGCTCAGACGAATGCCTTGGGATTCGACATGGTCTCAAATCCAGAGTTCCTCCGCGAAGGGTCGGCCATCGAAGATTTCATGCGACCGAATCGCGTGGTGATCGGGGCAGACAGCGATCAGGCAGTGGCGATCATGAAGGATCTGTATCGCCCGCTCTATCTAATTGAAACCCCCATCGTTGTGACCGACGTGCCGACCGCTGAGCTCATCAAATATGCCTCCAATGCTTTCCTGGCCACGAAGATTTCGTTCATCAACGAGATTGCGAACCTATGCGAAAAAGTTGGAGCCAATGTTCAAATGGTGGCGAAGGGCATGGGGCTTGACCATCGCATTGGCGGGAAGTTTCTTCATGCAGGCCCGGGCTTCGGAGGCTCATGCTTCCCGAAAGATCTCGCCGCACTTATTCAGACCGGTGAGCGAAATGGCTATCCTATGCAGATTGCTTCCGCGGCTTCACGGGTGAATGATATTCAGCGAGAACGGATGATCGAGAAGATCCGGGAGGCGGTTGGGGGACTGAAAGGGAAGACGTTGGCGATGCTGGGCCTTTCATTCAAACCCAATACCAATGACATTCGTGAAGCCCCGGCTTTGGCGATTGGTCGAGCCCTCCTGGCCGAGGGTGCGAGCATTCGCGCGTATGATCCGGAGGCCCTAACGGAAGCGTGCCAGATCATGCCTGAACTCCAGCCCTGCCGAGACACCTACCACGCGGCTGAAGGAGCGGACGCGGTGGTGATTATGACCGAGTGGAATGTGTTTCGAACCTTGGACTTTGAAAAGCTGAAGTCGATCATGCGCGTTCCTGTCTTGCTTGATCTCCGAAACGTCTATGACCCTGAACGCGTGGGGGCTGCTGGCTTCAAATATGTATCGGTAGGGCGTATGGCACGGAGGCCTAAGAGCACGCGCTGAGCGGAGCTCGCAGGGTGTCCCCAAAATCCGTTCAGCAAGGCCGCAGCGAGTGAAGAGGCGAATCGTACGCTGAACCGTACGGTGAGCTTCTGAGCCCGCATCGCCGACTTTGCGAGGCGTGCGATGCGAGAATGCCGCTGGCCGATGTTTTCAACACCCTGCTAGGTCAACCTCGGCAACTCAGCTTTCGGTGTGTCCTTCGTTTTCGGTTTGTATCCCATTCGATCGAGCACCTTCATGATTCGGGTTGTCAGCCGATCATCGGCGTCGGTCAACGCAGTGGCCAGCGGATCGACGGCTGGTTTGCCGATCTTCCGAAGAATCTCAGTTGCGGATTGACGAATTTCGTCCTCTTCGGATACCAGGAGTGGAATAAGCGATGGCACGGAAGGGCCACCGAGTTTGATCAACGAATCATAGGCGCGTTGCCGCACGTCACCAACTTCGTCGCTCAACGCCGTCACCAAGGGATCGATGGCGCGCGGATCTTTCAACTCCCCCAAGACCTCTGCCGCGTACTTCCGATTCAACCAGTGTGAATCTCTGAGATCGAGCAACATGGCGTCGGCTTTGGCGGCGTTCGGATCTTTCGCGCGAATCTTAAAACTCTTCGCGACCCGCTTCCCGCCTTCTTCGACCACACGAATCGTGGCACCGTCTCCGACCTTGATCCTTTTGAGGTCCTCGAGCGCTTCCTCAGCCACATCCAGCACGACGGTCTTGCCGTCGTAAGCCAGGAGCTCAACCTCGAGCTGTTTGCTCTCAGGGTTGACCGCCACAACTCGCTCGGTGACCAGGTTGAACCCGTCCTTCTTCTCTCCACCTTTCAGCGCGATCTGAATCAACTTCGGAGCTTCATCCGCCATGGGCATGTATCCTCTATATTATGATGTGAGTTATTGCGGTTCAGGTGTCCAGCCGAGACTGGCCAGCACTGCCTCGACAGTTTCCTGGACCATCGTGTTCTCGTCTTGAAGCAGCGCCAGCAGGGGCTGAACGGATTCTGTTGCGCCAAGCCGCGCGAGTGATTCGGCGGCGTTGCGTCTGACCAACCAGTCTTCATCTTTCAGTGACTCGATCAACGGGGTGACGGCTCGGCGATCACCGATCTTGCCCAATGCCTCGGCCGCATGACGCCGAACCATCCAGTTGGAACCTAAGAGTCCATCGATCAAGGCCTCCACCGCCCGCACGTCGCCGATCTTCTTCAACACCCGAGCTGCATCTTCGCGTAGGGTGTTGTCCATGAGTGCATCGATCAACCCAGGCACCGCTTGTGAATCGCCGATCCGCTCCAGCGCCCACACCGCTGCCGTTCTGACGGCGCCGTCACGGTCATGAATCGCCTTGACCAGAGGCTCAGTGGCACGTCGGTCCCGCAATTTCCCTAGCACCGAGGCCGCCTGTTCTCTGATCGCCCAAGAATCATCTTGCAGGGCTTCGATCATGGGTTCGACCACGGAGGGCCCCATCCGAACGACCGCGCTGGCCGCAGCCTCTCGAATCACCACATCTTCATCGGCCATGAGGCCAATCAACCGAGGAAGCGCCTCGGGACCAGTCTGGCCGAGGCTCGCGATCGCATGGTCGCGTAAGGCCTCGTTCTCGTCGTGCAATGCGTGAATGAGTTGATCGATTTGATCAGATGCACCGTGTTCAGTCATGCTCAGTATCCTCTTCGGGGGGCTGGCTTTCTGTGGCCATGATGGCGTCAAGTTTATCGGCGATGAGACCTGCATTATAGGCTACGAGGCCGTCACGATCTGTGCGGAGCCGGTCAAAGAGGTCCTTGTATGGATGCAAGACTCCGACATCCTTGATCTTGGCCAAAGCCTCCATGGCAAACACCCGTAGCGGACGGATAGGGATAGCGTCAAGATAGAGTCGAGTCGGCCGAGCATCGCCGATCAGCCCAAGGGATTTGATCGCCAACTCTTTGACCCCGGTATCCTTGTCCTGTTCCAGCCGCTTCATCAACGGTTCGACGGCTCGCACATCTCCGATTTTTCCCAATAAGTCGGCTGCGGCTTCGCGCACGAGCCAATCGTCGTCTTCGAGATATTCAATCAGGATTTCTACGCTCGGTCGTCCAATTCTGAGTAGGTCGATGACCGCCGTCATACGAGCTTCTTCGCGCTCGCTGGCTCCTTCGACTTCACGCAAGGCCTCGAATGTGTCGTCGATTCGTTCCCGGATCGCGCCCAGTTTCTTCAACGTGCCAACGGCGATATCTCGAACCGCCGGCTGGCCCATGGCATCGATGAATGCATCAAGGGAACGGGGATCCAATAATTGATCGAGCATCAGTGCTGCTGCAATTTGTGCATCCTGATCAGGATGTTTCAGCATGTCGCAGAGGGGCAAGACGGATGTGGGAATCGCCCCGATCAGGTGGCTCAGGACCTGTCTGGTCACGGGTTCCTGAGTCGTGGGAAGCAAGGCAACTAGCACCCGAGCTGTGTCCGTATCGAGCACCCCTGCCATCTGTTCAAGGGCTGCCGCACCGGCTTTCCGAACGACCTCCTCATCATGTTCGAGTAGTCCAACGAGGGCCACTCCGGCTTGCGGGTCTTTGATACGGGCCAGCATCGCGGCGGCTTCTTTTTTCAATTCGGTGGGCCCTGACCCTAGGGCGTCGATGAGTGCCTGTACTGAACGAGGACCGCCCGCCACACAGGCGGCCGTCGCTCGCATACGGCGCCAATCCTCTTCATGGATCAGTTCAGATACCAGTGTTTCAATCGTTTCTTTAGGCATGGGTACTTTGTCGGCTGTTGAAAAAGTCCGTCAGTATCATTCTCGCATCTCTCAGAGGCTCAACATACGAACAGCGTATGCTTTGCCGCTTCGCTTGCTGGGGCTTTGCTGAACGGGCCTTTTTGAACATCCTACGGGATATTCGGCTCCTAATCCGAGATTATTCGGCAGCGCCTAGGCAGCGGTACCAAAATGGTTTTCAACATCCTACTAAATTCTGCCCGGTCTCCAGCCGATTAAGGCCAAGGTTTCCTTCACGTGATAGCGCATGTTGTCATCCGTCGGTTCGACCAGCAACGGGAGGAGCAAGGGGATCGCCTTCGACCGGTATTGAGCCAAGGCTGCTGCGGCTTCCGCTCTCGTGAAGGTCGAGTGAAGCGCCGCCACCAACGTCGGCAGTGCCGATTCATCGCCGACCATCCCCAAGGCACGGACGGCTGCGGCTTGTGCCATACGATCTTCTGTCCATTGATCGCCGCAGCCCGAGACCGCCCGCATGTGGTCTGGTGGGGTCACGCCTTGTGCTGCTGCAAGCAACATCGGTACGGCTCGACGATCTCCGATGCGGCCCAGTGCGTCAATGGCCAAGATGCGCAGCCCTGGCTCTTTCATGACGGTCAGCAAGTACTCGACAGCTTGAGGATCTCCGATGTCTCCTAACGCTCGAATGGCATCTTCACGGACCGCGGAATCATGATCATTGAACAATAGGGACAGCAACGGTTCAACTGCGAGTGACGATTTTGTTTTTCCCAGTGCCTCCACGGCATGTAGCCGGACGAGCCAATCTGCGTGTGTCGTCGCGTCCCGCAAGGCGGGGAGTGCCGGCTCACCGATTGCCGCCAATGCCGTCGAAGTTTCTTCTCGCACCGCTTTGACCTTATCTTGGAGCAGAGGAATCAAATGCGGCACCGAGGCCTGATCGTTGATCCGTCCCAACGCTCGAGCGGCCTGCATCCGAACGATCCAATCGGAGTTCTTAAGCGACGCAATGAGTGGAGCCAGCACCCGACTATCGGCAATGGAGGCCAACACTGTCGAAGCCGCTTCCTGTACTGCCGGCTGAGGGTCGGAGAGACAGAGTCCCAGTACGGGAACCGATGGTTCT
Source organism: Nitrospira sp. (assembly GCA_005116745.1). Classification (NCBI taxonomy): domain Bacteria; kingdom Pseudomonadati; phylum Nitrospirota; class Nitrospiria; order Nitrospirales; family Nitrospiraceae; genus Nitrospira; species Nitrospira sp. Next base: position 111,617 of record SWDS01000009.1, read on the forward strand.
CCGATTGCTGTCAGGGCTCCGATCGCCGCCTCGCGGACCGCACGGTCGGAATCTCGAAGCAAAGAGACCAACGGACCCACAGCCCGTGGGTCACGCATCGTGCCGAGCAACATCGCGGCTTCTTCACGGATGGCCCAATCATCATCAGTGAGCGCGGCGATCTGTTCAGCGACTGTGTCACCCATCTGGAGCCTCATGTAGCCAAGCTGTTGACCCTAACATACTGATTTTCAGGGGGTCAATGAAGGTATCCCACGTCGGTTTCCCCTAGAAACCTGGTGTGAAAAAGCACAGTATAGTGCTTCGACAGTTTTGTATTCTAACAGCTGGAGGCTATGTATGGCGCGTCGTGTACGTTCGTTGTGGAGTTGGAGTGTCCTACTTGTGACGCTTGCCTGGACGGTGTCTCCCGCACAGGGGTATGAGGTGTGGGTGACGGATCAATCCGATACAGGGAAAGAGAGCGGAGGGTTGCTCCATATCTACGACGGAGCCCAACTGGCTGTTGCGCCTGCTTCTGCCAAACCAATGCAGACGATCGACTTCGCCGGAGAGCTCGGGAAGTTTTGCGAAGACGCCACGAAGAAGGCCGTTCGCCGACCCCATATGTTATTTTTCAACGCCGCACAGGACCATGTCATCATTTCGTTTTTGAGCGGGCAGGTTCTCTTTCTGGATGCAGCGACAAAGAAGCCGGAGGCGTGCCTCTCCATGGGGAAGAACGCGCACGCGGCCTGGCCGACGCCCAATCAAAAAATGGCGATCACCGCCAACATCGCTGAAAAGAAATTCATCCGTATCTGGACGGATTATGCCAAACATACCTACACCTTCGACCCTGACAAGGATATCCTGAATCTGGCTGCGTTCGAAGGCGGAGAACGTCCAGATACGTCGCCGATTTGTCCGATCACGGAATCGTCAAGCCACTATGCCTTCGTGACGCTCCGGGGCGGCGGGCTTTTAGTCGTTGATGTCACAGCCATGCCGCTGAAAGTCGTGGCGACGTTGGATAACAACCAGATTCACCCAGCGGGCTGCGGCGGAATCGAGGTGGGAGGCACGATGTACATCAACTCCGGTGGTGGGTGGCCGATTGCCCCCCTGTCGTACGATGTCTATGCACTCGATATCACGAAACTGCCTCAGGCCATTTCAGCCAAACTCGTGTCTCAGCGCGATGACAAATATGCCGACTCACACGGTATGGCGGGCCTTGGACGCTATGTGTGGAATGCGGATCGAGCAGGGAACAATATCGAAATTCTCGATACCCTGAGCAATCTCAGCGTGGGGTCGGTCGATCTGCCCACAAGTGCCAATGCCGATCCAGCTCCGGACTTGATGGACGTGGCGCCGGATGGCCAACACGTCTTCGTCAGTCTCCGTGGGCCGAGCCCTCTGACCGGCAACGACAAGGATGCCCATAATGCCATGGGGACGATTCCGGGCGTCGGCGTGATTCATGTCGATCAAGATGGAAAGGTCGGTCATTACAAAGGGCAGGCGACGCTCACGAATATGAAGGATGGGAAGGAGGCCGGGGATATTCACGGCATCGCAGTGAGAAAGTAGATGCGGCGTGGATTTTCTGGAGACAGATGAGAACTAGGCCATGTCGCCCGACGGGCCGAAGCGACCTGTTTGCCCTAGCGGCCGATCGACACGCAGATTGTCGGCCTGACTTGAGCTGATCTCCACCACTTCATCAGAAGGTGTCCATCCAAGCTGGTCCAACGTATCGAGCGCAATCTGTTTCAAGGCGTCTTTTGCTGTTAGCCGAACGGACGCGTACGAAAGCACGCGCTCTTTTTCAGCTTCGACTTCAGACGCTTTGGGATCATAGAGGAAGGCAATCAACGGTTCGATGGCCGCATCCCCGATCACCGCCAGAGCCGCCGCAGCTTTTTCACGCAAGACCCCGTCTTTCAGTAACATGATCAAATCTGGAATCACACGAGGATTGCGAAACTGCCCAAGGGCCGTGGCGGCGGCTTCCTTGATGAACGCATCTTCGCTGACGATGCACCCGGGTGTCGGCGTGCCCTCTTGTTTGATGCCTTTGCCCTTCAAGGCGTCCAATACGGCTGGGAGGGCGCGCGCATCGCCGATCATGCCGAGTGAAGCAATAGCATGGCGCTTCACCGCTCCATCCTTCATGGCTTCAACCAGTGCATCGATCGCCTTGGGATCACCGATCATGCCGAGCGCGATGGTCGCGTCTTCGCGAACGGCTCGGTCAGGGTCCTTCAAGGCGGCGATCAAGGCGTCCACGACCTTTGCGTCCTGTACCCAGGACCTGCCGATTTGATAGTCGGTGGTCATCCCGCCCAACGCCCGAGCTGCGTGACATCGAACGACAAAGTCTTTGTCCGTGAGACTGTCGAGCAACGGATCGACTGAGGGATACCCGATGTAGACCAACGCCGTTCCGGCCGTCTCACGCACGATCTTCGAAGAATCCCGAAACAGCTTGATCAGAGCTGGAATGGCTTTCGCGTCGGCGATTTTGCCCAAGGCTTCCGCCGCTGCGCTCTTGACGGCCCCGTCTCGGTCGCGACAGGCACCGATCAACGCGTCGACTATTCCTGAGTCCTTGATCTTGCCCGCCGCCTTGGCGGCATGTTCTCGTACGCGCCATCGTTCGTCTTTCATGGCCGTCACCAGGCGATCGAGTACGATCGGGCCTATCTTTGCCGTGGCCTCGACGGCCTGATCGCGCACTTCCATGATGGGATCGTTGAACAGGCCGACCAGCGCTTCGACAGCCTTCGGCCCGCCGATTTTCGCGATGCCGCAGCCTGCATGAGCCCGCACGGACCAGAAGTCATCGTTGCAGGCGTTGATCAGCGCATCCAGGGTCGTTGGATCACCCAGGCCAGCCAGCGTCTGTGCCGCCTCCTCTCGGGTGGCGTCATCCACATCTTCAAGCGCTTCTAACAGATCGTCGAGTACGTTAGCCATCGTTCGGTTTCTGCTCGTAATAGGCGTCGCGTTGTCCGCTATACGGGTACATGCGCTTGCACACCACCATCAACGCCTGTGTCCCGCGGCCTTCGACACATTGATCCAAGGACTTTGAAAAATCGAGAGTGCCGTTAAGATTCACCGTAAAGGGAAAATCGAACGTGAAGCTGATGAACTTGTATGTGCCAGGCTTCAGCCGCAGTTCCCGACGCTCCGATGTCTTGGGCGCATCGAGTGACTCGGGGTCTGAATTCCAGATCGAGGGCGTAACGCCTGGTATTTGCCACCAGGAAGCGGGGACCAGCTTCGTCGCATCGATGGTAATCCCATGTTCCTTGAGATGCGCGGCCTGTGGGTCTCTCGCGAATCCCTCCTGAGGGCTAGCCATAGTCGGCAGGCTGGCCAGCAGGCAACCCACTATCAGGAGAGACCAGCGTCGCATGAGGGTAGCGTAGCACATGGTGGACTAGTGTTTCTTGCGGGGCCGTGCGGTTGGGGTGGCCGCGGCAGTTTCGAAGATGTCTTTCACGGCCTGGCTCTCCCATTCCGTGTGAGTCTCCAGCTTCAGGATTTTCATCACGGTGGCTCCGGTATCCATGATTGACACAGGCTGACGAATAAGTTGGCTCTGTTTGATTCCGGTTCCCGAGACGATCCACGGAACGACTGGCGACTCAGTCGTTGGGGCCTCGGCGCCGGGGTCGATCCCCTTTCCACTGAGAGCGGTGACGATGACGGCGGTGCGGCCTGAGAGCGAGTACTCCTGGAAAAGGTTCAGGACAGACTTCATTGCGCCATCGACCGTTCGTAACGCCTCCCGATATTCCGTAGAGTCCCATCCATGGGTCACTCCGGCCCTCCCTGCTTCCGGAAGGTGAACCACCAGCAAATGAGGCAAGGAGGGAATCGCATGCCCATAGCCGTGCCCGCTGGTCGCCTTTTGAAGATACTGCTGGATGTAGGTGACGAGTTTCTTGGAGCCGCACTCAGGGCGCAATGCTCCGCAGAGTTGATAGTCGGTGTAGGGCTCCGGCTTGGCGAGTTGATACAGGGACTCATCCATATAAAAGATGGCACTGTCGCGGCCTCCGCTTAAATCCAGGTAGTCAAATAGGCTGGGGTGGCGCGGGTAGCCTCGGCTGAATTCGAAGAAATTCCAGGTAATCCCATGTTTTTCCACCGGCATGCCGGTTACCAGCGATGCCATGGTGGGTAATCGTAGCGCCGGCTTCACCCCGCTCGCGGACCAGGTCACCGACCCTTCCTTGACGAGCTTGCTCACGACTGGCATCGCGCCGCCCTTGAGCGACTCTTGTCCGAATCCCTCCAGGACAAACAGGATGACATGTTCAGTCCCAGAAACGGAGGAAGCGGTGTCCTTCCCAAGCGGGGCAGCTGCCTCCACAGGCGCTTGGACCGTGGTTTCAAGTAAGATAATCAGGAGGCCGACAAGGATCAAGCGAAGGTATCGTGAGGGAGGTCTCATATCTCAGTATCACCCGCATGTATCCTAACAGGATGCTGAAAAAGTCCGCCAGCGGCGTTCTCGCCTCGCTCAGAGGCTCAGCGTACCGAAGCGTACGCTGAGCCTCTTCGCTCGCTGCGGCCTTGCTGGACAGCCTTTTTGAGCATCCTGAAGTAATTCTGGTGTCAGCACCAAACGGAAAATTCTGGCCGTATTTGGCACCGACCAAATTTTTCCGCAGCCTGCTACAAGTAAGAGCGGTACCCTAACATGCAAATTTTCCGGAAGGCAAGGTGAGGGAGGCACCTGGCGATTGCTGGCGAAACCACCTTTCGGCTGCTATGCTGAAACCGCTCACCGTTTCCATCTGTGCGCAGGGGCAAGAAAGGGGAGGCGATGTCCGGTCAGGTTTTCCATCAACAGCCTCTTCCCATCTACCTGCTGTCGTATCAATCGTATCGACCCATTGTTTTGTTTCTCGCGCTCGCGGTGTTCATCACTGCTGCCCCCGCGCTCGCTGACATCAGGGTCGTCAATGCGCAGGGTGAGCACCGAATGGGAGATCGCGATACCCGTGAGGACGCCATTCGGATCGCCACTGAGGCGGCCAAGCGAAACGCGCTCGAACAAGTCGCGACCTATCTTGAAAGCGTCACAGTCGTGAGCGATATGGATGTGACGAAAGATGAGATCCGCACCTACACGGCTGGATTGGTGATTGTGCTCAACCAACAGATCTCCACGACATTAGACGGAGATGTCGTGGTCATACAAGCTGATCTTTTGGCGCAGATGGATACAGATGAGGTGGCACGAGCGATCGTCGCCCTTCGGGAGAACGAAGACGCTCGTGCGCAGCTGGTTGCGCTGAAACAAGAGAACGAACAGCTGCAAGAAGAACTCAGATCGGTCAATCAGTCCATCGGGAATGCAGCCACGCCGGATCAAGTCCAACAGGCCGCACAAAGGCGGAAGGACATAATCAATCGTGTGCAGTCAAACGCGATGGTGTCGCAGGCCTGGACGAAGTGGGTCCTTGTTTCGCCGGTCGGCATTCCTCACGATCTGCTGAATAGTGCCAGCGGTTTCTCTCCGGCCAATCCACACGTCGCCATTGCGCAGCAGATCATCACCAGCCGGCAACCACTGGGCGTGAGACAGCCGCCTATACCTAGAGCTATGCAGCCTCGCATGCCGAGCCATGAGCTCGTGCCACCTCCTGGTGGATCACCGGGGGTTCGACCATTCAATGAGATCATTCATCGGACACCGTCTGGATTGACTCCAGGGGATCGTCAATCAATGGGCTCACCGGGCCAAGGGGTTGGCGGAGCGAGGCGAGTGCCTCAGGCTCTACCGGGATTGCAGCAACCAGGTCCGCCTCCTCGGGGAGCTTCGTCCTTCGGGACACCAGGCGGAAACCGCTAGAGAGGGAAGAGTTGAAGAAGAACGTAGGAATCGTGGCTGTTGCAGTGGGTCTCTGGCTTGGCTTGGGAGGCGTGTTCATCGCGACCTCAGGAGCCGAAGTGAGCTACTCGTCAGATCAGTACTGGATTGGCAAGGGCCAGGGCGATCTCACCAAAGGCAAGCTTGTCTGTCAGCGCGTATCGGAGCTCTCAGCGCGTACGGATTTGGCCAAGCAGATCCGGGTGTTGGTGAAGGAACACATGATCGATCGTGTCCGTGAACGATCAGGGCGCGAGAGCGAGCAGGATATCGAGCTGACTCGTGAGGAAATCGTGCAGGAATATTTGCAAGATGTGAAAATCGTCGACCGTCGGATCGATGAAGAGAATAAGGTTTGTACAGCGACCGCCGTGATGCTGAAAAGCAAAAACCAGTCGAAGCCTTCAACGGATCAAGAGCAAAATCCCACCAACCTGCATTAACTATCTCAGAGCCCTTGTGGGCTGGTTGCAGTCCGTCACCTCCATCGGGTATGTAACGCTCCTATGCCGATCGAGAATAACTTTCAGCATGACGAGCTGTCGCGGAAGAGTCCCGGTGAGCGATTGACTGTCGCTGACCTGGCTGATGTCGTTCCTCCGGACTCGCCAGGCTGGACTGAGGCTATGGCCACCTGTGGGGCACGCCTGTCTCAGGCCGGTGTCGCAGCCATTGTCTTTCTCCATGGCTCGATCCACGGTACCGATGTGTTTGGTATGCAGCGGTTGGATGAGGTCGGTGGGCTGAAACGAGGCTATTCACGAGGGGTGTCGGGGGTCGATGCCTTGCTGGCTGCCATGCGAGAGGAAAGCAACGGGATTCCGTTGCTGCCGGGTGGGCTCAGGGCGCCGCTCCTAGACAATGACGCGACGAAGACGCTTCTTGATGAACAGATCGGTGACGCGGGTAATTTCACCGAGGCCTATGTTCAATCATTCAGGAAGGCCATCAACACTAATCTGGCTCAACCCATCTCCTGTATCAGGCTGCTGTGGTCATCAGAACACCACCATCTAGGCCGGGCACTTGCCGCAGTATCTCTGCTCGACGAACTGCACAAGCTTTGTAGAAGTCAGAACTTGGGAATGGGACACCGCATTTTGGTGCAAGCACATGGGCAAGCTGGGTTAGCCCTGGCGCTGGTGTCGAATTTGCTTTGTCCGAGCCCCATCACCGGGCGACCCAAGCTGCTTAGCATTCTGGGCGACTATGCAGAGCAGACAAACCAGCTAGAGGTCGCCGCGACTGTGAGGCAACTGGAATCTCTGCTCGCGACAGCGTCACTCCTGAACGGAGTTGTGCTCGACATTGTGACATTTGGCATGCCGGTTCGGTATGGATGGGACCCTTCCGGTATCGGGAAGCTGTTGCACATTGTGAATCACCGGAACTTGCGGACGGATGGAAAGAGCTGGTTAGCCAAGATGGAGCTCCCTCAAATTACGATGGAGATGCCAGTGGCCTGGGGTGGAGACTACATTCAGGAATTAGCGGTTGCAGGCAGCGATACCGTGCCTGCAACGGAATTAGGGAAAGCGGCAAACAAACGAGTCTGGGAGATGGTCGAGCCGTACGATGGATTCGAGCGATGGCTAGAATGTGCCAGACGAGCTGTGCGGTTCCCGAGCGAAGGACGCTGTCTCCTTGTCGATTACAAGGACAGTACGGGCTCCACGAACCCACGCGACCACTACTATGGCCACGCGGTGTACACCCGCCGTCACGCCCTGCTCTTCAATACGGCGCAGATCGTTCGGGCCTTCTGCGAAGGCTAGGCGTCCCCTGCGGGGCTGGAAGCCACCACAGGCTCGCTGCCGTTACCGGCAGAGATATCGTGTGGGTCCAGATTAAAAGCGGCCGGTAGCACCTCTTCAATCCGTTCCGCCAAGATGAAGGTCAGTTCGTCGCGCACTTCCTGCGGAATCTCTTTGAGGTCTTTCTCATTGGCCTTCGGCAGAATGATGCGCTTGATCCCCGCACGGTGTGCCGCCAGCACTTTGTCTTTGATGCCGCCCACCGGCAAGACAAGCCCACTCAAGCTGATTTCCCCTGTCATGGCTGTGTCGATTCGTACGGCTTTCCCCTCGTAGGCGGAAGCCAGGGCAGTCGCCATCGTGATGCCTGCCGATGGACCGTCCTTTGGAATGGCGCCGGAAGGCACATGGATGTGGAGCCCGTTTCGTTTGAAACGGGAGATGTCCAACCCCATGCTCTCCGCATGTGACCATAGATAGCTTCTGGCGGCACGCGCAGACTCCTGCATGACGTCGCCTAACTGGCCAGTCAGGATCAACTCGTGGCTGCCAGGGAGTAAGGTGGTTTCAATGTAGAGCACATCGCCACCGGCCGGGGTCCAGGCGAGGCCAGTGGCGACACCTGGAGGCAGACTCTTCCGAGCCTCTTCCGGCATAAACCGTTCGGAGCCCAGCCACTCACCGAGGATATCCGGCTGAATATCGACGGGCCGCCGCTCCTGCCCTTCCGGAAGATCAGCGAATGCGAGGGCCACTTTTCTCGTCAACCGTCCCAGCATCTGTTCGAGTTGGCGCACGCCGGCTTCCCGCGTGTACCGAGCAATGACAAGATTCAGCACCTCATCCGTCAACAGGGCTTTGGTGTTCTCAATCCCTGCTTCCTTGAGTCGTCGTGGCCAGAGATAGCGCCGAGCGATTTCAGCTTTCTCTCGCTCGCTATAGCCTTGCAGTCGAATCACTTCCATCCGATCCAACAGGGGCTGGCTGATGGTATCGAGGGTATTGGCCGTGGTGACAAAGAAGACCTTGGACAAATCGAACGGGAGGTCCAAATAATGATCACGGAAGGTGTGATTCTGTGCTGGATCCAGAATTTCTAACAGGGCCGAAGCCGGATCGCCTCGAAAATCACGCCCCATCTTGTCCACTTCATCGAGCATCAAGACCGGATTGTTGACTCCCGCCCGGCGGATGGCCTGGATGATGCGGCCTGGGAGCGAGCCGACGTAGGTGCGGCGATGGCCGCGCAGTTCAGCTTCGTCATGGACGCCGCCTAAGCTGAATCGCTCGAAGGTCCGGCCCATCGCCCGTGCGATCGACTGGCCCAAGCTTGTTTTGCCAACGCCGGGAGGGCCAACGAGGCAGAGAATCGGGGCTTTGGCAGTTGGATTGAGCTTCAAGACCGCCAAGTGTTCGACGATCCGTTCTTTCACTTCCTTGATCCCATAATGATCTTCTTCCAATACCTGACGAACCGTTGACAGATCGAGATGTTCTTCGGAGGCCTTCTTCCAGGGAAGTTCGAGGACCAACTCAAGGTAGGTCCGAAGCACCTGATGGTCGGGTGACGTCGGCGGGACCTTGCCCAATTTGGTGGCCTCGCGCTCGACTTCCTTGCGAATATCCTCGGGTAAGTCAGCTTCGGCAATTTGCTTCTTCAACCGGGCGATCTCGTTCTCTTCGTTCTCGCCTTCGCCCAGCTCTTGCTGGATGGCTTTCAGTTGTTCGCGCAAGATGTACTCGCGTTGACTCTTGCCGATTTTTGTCTGTGCATCCTGGGTGATCTTTTCTCGCAACTGGAGTATTTGAATCTCCTTAGACAGCGCGCTGTAGAGGCTGCGCAGAAGGTCCAACGTCGAAGAACTTTCGAGCAAGCGCTGTTCTTCCACCGAACTGAGATTGACGAGTGAGGCAATGCGATAGGCTAGTGCGACAGAATCGTCTTCATTGCTTAGTATCGCACCGACTTCTTGAATGCCTGGAGCTTGAATCAACCGAGGCAGGTCGGACACCAGTTCTTGAATGGCCCGGTGAAGGGCTTTGACTTCCGCCCCATCGTCCGTAGGACGTCCAAGAGAACGGACGCGCACTGTGGAGTAGGGGGTGGACTGTTCTTCCTTGATGAGGACGACACGATCCAATCCCTGCACCAGCGCGTGGATCGCTCCCTCGGATGACTGGCCGATTTGCTTGACGATCGCTTTCGTGCCGATAGAATACAGATCGGCCAAGACGGGCGCTTCAGTCTGAGGATCTCGTTGCGCGACCACGACGATCATTTTCTCTTCGGTCTTCATGGCGGCGTTGACCGCCGCGACAGACCGCTCCCGCCCGACCGTCAGCGGTAGCATCACGCCTGGGAATAACACTGTTCGTTTAACGGGAAGTATCGGCAATGTCGATAAGACAATATTTTCCATGACGGCCATCCTTAGCTCAGGGTTCAAGACAGTATAACAGCCTGATAGGTTCCCGCGCCCGGAAGTCAAGGGGAAAGGATTGAGAGTGAGTGGCAACTCATGAACGTGAAGGAGGATGGCACATGAATCAAGCCTGGTTTAGCTTCGTAAGGCGTCGCCTCGCTCCGCCTTGAACGATCACAAACTCATACAGCCGACACTCCAATGCCCCGTTGAAGATGGGAATGCGTTTGGATGGTGTCAGCCCAATCAGCTTCGACAGTTGGGCATCGCCAGTCAACACATAGGCACGCCATCCGGCGAAGCGTTGCTTCAGCCAATCGCCCAGCTTGGGGTAAAATGATTCCAGTTCGTCTGCCCGGCTGAGGCGGACTCCATAAGGTGGATTGATGATCATCACGCCTGTGTCTGTCGGCGCTTCCAGATCTAGAATATCGCTTTGCTTCAACCGGACGTCACCCGTTACCCCAGCGCCTTGAAACATCCGCTGCGCAACCTTCACCATCGCCGGATCCCGGTCGGACGCATAAATGGTGGACGGCACCTGAGCCACGTGTTTGGCTTGCGCCGATTCTCGAAGGTGGTTCCACAATGGTGCGTCGTGAAGGAGTAATCGTTCAAAACCAAAGTTGCGTGAGATGCCCGGCGCGATCTGGCGAGCCATGAGGGCAGCTTCGAGAGGGATTGTTCCGCTCCCACACATGGGATCGAGCAGCACATCGTTCGCAGTCCAGCCGGCGAGCTGGAGAATTCCCGCCGCCAGGTTTTCTCTGAGGGGTGCTTCGATCGAGCCCACCCGATAGCCACGTTTGAACAGCGGCTCTCCGGAGGTATCCACATAAAACGTGACGGTGTTCTGGTCCAGAAAGGCGTCGAGCTTGATGTCCGGCCGTTCCGTATCGACGTTGGGGCGCCCCTGTTTGGCCTTGGCAAACTTATCGCAGACGGCATCTTTGATACGGAGAGTCAGGAAGTCCAGGCTGGGGAGAGGACATCGATGGGCGCTCACCTTCACCTTGATCGTCTGAGCTGGCGTGAACCAGTCAGGCCAGGCGAGCGTATAGGCGGCGTGGTAGACATCGCGTTCTGTTTTGTAGGGACTCTGGCCCACTTCCCACAGGACACGGCTGGCGATGTGCGTGTTGAGGTTGACCCTATACATGGTCGACCAGGACGCGTTGAAACCAACGCCCCCTTCTGTCTTGGTCGTTGTGGGCACGCTAAGGCGATGGAGCTCTCCCTCGAGCACGCCTTCAAGCCCGCGAGGACAAGGTGCAAAGAAGCGATGGTTTGTGCTATCCATTTTGCTTGCCGGGGATTGCTGATTCAGAGGCCACCTGATGAATTATTGCAGCGCCTGCGGAAAGCCGGTCATTCAAAAAGTTCCGCCAGGCGATAACCTGCCTCGGTTCGTGTGCGACACCTGCCAGGCTATTTATTACCATAATCCGAAGATCGTCGCGGGCTGTATTCCTGAATGGGAAGATCAGATCCTCCTCTGCCGTCGGGCCATTGAACCTCGACTTGGACTCTGGACCTATCCGGCCGGTTTTATGGAGCTCGGTGAGGGCACCGAACAGGCGGCGATGCGGGAGACGCTTGAGGAGGCGCAGGCGAAAGTGACCATTACGCGGCTCCATTCGGTATTGAGCCTGCCTCGTATTGGACAGGTCTACATGACCTTCATCGGTCGTCTTCAGACCAAGCAGTTCAGCGCAGGGTTTGAAAGTCTGGATGTGCAGCTCTTTCCCCGCCATGCAATCCCGTGGGAGGAAATCGCCTTCCCAGTGGTGGAAGCGGCCTTGCGTCATTATGTTGAGGACGTGGCACGGGGAACGTTTCAGCTGCATGTCGCAGACGTCCTGGGGACTATCAACTGACCGAGGTTTTTCAGGAGCGAAGCGCACTCTGGGGCACGATCGCGTGGATATCGACGAGCTGTTCCGTGCGGTCGATCGCATAGAAAATCCGCCATTCCCCTACGGCATACTTGCAGAGTCCAGGAAGGTCATCCGCGATCGATTCATGGCGCAGGTTGTCGACATTGGAAGCTAGCCACTTGGATTTGTCGAAGAGTCGTTGAGCCATGGCCTTGTCAATTGCAGCGAGGTCTTGTGCGGTGCTGGGGCAAAAGGTGAGGCGGTACCAGGGCATGGGGTTTTACCAGCGAAGGCCGATCCGTTCGGCGATGTCTTCTCCGGAGAGCCGGTCACTGCTCACTAATGACTGCTTGAGTCGGGCTCTGAGTGAATCGCCGAGTTGGAGGCCAAGGTCGGGATCTCCGATCAACTCGCGAATCCGATCGTCCACGAGGCCCTGGACCAATTCTTTCAATTGTTCCATCGACAACGACGAGAGCTCCATGGAACGAGAATACGGGCCAGGATGGACGGAATGCAACCGACGGCAGTCGTGGATTTGATCGAAGCCCGTGTGCGCTGAGCGTGGATGACGCGAAGCGCGGTGAATTCTATTTCCGCTGGTCAGTGGGTCGGATATGTCGGCGTTCTAGCTTGAGGGGGCGTCCGTCTATAGAAAACGATGATCGAGCTCGTCAAACGTGGGGAATGGTCTGTGCTGACCGCTGAGCGATCTGCTTCACGTCTTTGGCAGCTCGCCTTTTGGAACGATAAGGGCCTGTCCTACCGTTACGGAGAGCTGTTCGAGCACCCGCTTAAGCCGTTCTTGTTCAGCAGGTGTTACGGCTAAGAATTCGACACCGATGCCCTGTGATCCGGACCAGCGGACGGTCCCCTTACTAATGTGGATGGGGGTGGGTTCGCCCGGCAGTTCAATGAGCAATTCCACCTGCATGCCGGTAAAGGACTGGACGACGCTTTCTAACCGGCAGCCCTTTAGCGAGAGATCCTTCACGGACGCGTTGTATCGAAGTTTATCTCTCTGCACTAACGTGCTGGGGATTGCTACCGGAAACCGTGGGAATTTACGGGTGACCATCGTGCGTCCTTATGTTGCGTGGCAGATTCCTTGGCCTATCTGCGAAGCATGAGACGTTGCTCTTTGCCTGTCGAGTCGATCGGTATTATAGCCAATTGTAACTAATGGGGTACTAGGTAGCAGGCTATGTGTCCGCGGGCAACTTGTCAATGAATAGACTGATTTGGGCAGCAGTGAGTGCGTTCACTGCGGAAGGGGTGTTGCAGTTTTCCCTGCTCGGGGACCGTTACCAGCGAGAGCCCCAATATCCGTAATGTCGAGGACCCCAAAAGGGGCGGTCAAAGGGTGACGCATAGATCCCGGAATTTCCAAAATGAAGTCCAAGCCCCAGCCCGAGGGGATAGCCATAGGAGTAAGGATAGGAATACGGGATTGGGACAATGCTCGTGGTGGGCCGTTCTACAAGCTGTCGTTGTAAATCCGCCGTCGCGGTTGATTGTCGATCGAGCTGGCTCTTGAGTTGACTGACTGCCCCCTCTTGGGCCTGGAGTTTCCCTTCAAGCGCAGCGATTTTTTTCTGTTGTGCTTCCATGAAGGCGTTCACGCAACGGGTCTGCGCGTCGCCTGTGTAATTCGAACACTCCCATGGTATTTGGAGAGTTTCAGCGATGGTCGGGAAGGGGAAGAGGACGCAGGCGACAGTCCCAGCTAATACCAAGGCTCGGGACCACCGATCTCGGAAGGTTTTCCGTTTCATGCATTCCCTCCAATGCGGCTATTTATAGAGTACCATGCGAATTGTTCCTTGACCAGATGGTCCGAGGACATTTGAGTACACGTTTCCTCGATCGAGCGGTGTACATAGGCGCATTTGATTTTAAAGGAAAGGGACTCCTACAATGGCAGATTGGGAGACCGTGGCTATAGGACTTGATGCATGCCTGCGAGACGCCCCTCCAACAAGAAAAAACCCGGCAAGTCCGTTCTACCCGAGCGTTCTGCTAAGCGTCGATTCCAACTGAGGCTTCTGAAGTGGTATGGGGAACATGGCCGGGATTTACCCTGGCGGAAGACCTCAGACCCGTATCACATCCTCGTCTCAGAGGTGATGCTTCAGCAGACCCAAGTTGATCGGGTGATTCCCAAGTACCACGAGTTTTTGAAACGTTATCCGAGTTTCGAAGACTTGGCAGAGGCCCCGGTCGCCGATGTCAAGAAGACCTGGTATCCCCTTGGGTACAACATTCGCCCGGAACGGCTGCACGGGATCGCGTGCGAAACGGTGGAACGGTACGGGGGGAAACTTCCCAACGATGCTGACGAGTTGCTCTCGTTCAAAGGGATCGGGCGCTATACTGCCGGGGCCATTCGCTCCTTTGCCTTCAATGAAGATGCGCCCATTCTGGACACGAACGTGATCCGTGTCTTGCACAGGGTGTTTGTCGCTGAAGGTGATCCTAAGGCACAGAAGGCGATGCTATGGGAATTGTCGGAAACCTTGATCCCGCGTGGGAAAGGGTATGACTTTAATCAGGCGATTATGGACTTTGGAGCGACGGTATGCACGGCTCGTGATCCCTATTGTCTCCTGTGTCCGATGAAGTCGTTCTGTAAGACATATCCGTTCAGTCCGGCGACTCGTGAGCGGTAGCAGGCTGATCATGCAAGTCATTGAAGTGGCGGCAGGGCTCATCCACCGTGACGGTCGCTATTTAATCGCCCGTCGAAAACCTGGTGTCCACTTGGCAGGTTTCTGGGAGTTCCCTGGGGGAAAACGGGAAATGGGCGAATCGCTCACGGAGTGTTTGCAACGAGAGCTGTTTGAAGAGCTGAGTGTTCGCATCGACCAACCTATCCCGTATCGGGTCATTCGGCACGACTATCTGGATCAAATCATCGAGTTACATTTTTTTCTATGTGCCATTGAACAGGGGGAGCCTGTGCCTATCGGTTGTGAAGAAATCCGCTGGGTCTCTCCTGAAGATCTCACGCAGTTTACCTTCCCGCCGGCAGACTACGCGGTGATCGACGCCTTGCGGCGCGATGCGTTCGGAGTGTCACGATGAAGGTGGTGCTCGATATCGAAACCGTCCAAGCTCCTCGTGAAGAATGGGCACGTTTGGCGGGGAAGACGCCGATGAGCAGTGAATCCCCCCAAGCGGATGAGGGGTATGACCTCTTTGCCGCAGGTGCGGCAGAAGAACGCCGGCACGCAGAGGATGAGCTGTACGCCAAGTCGGCGTTTGATGGGACGTTCAGCCGCATCGTCTGTATCGGCTTGCTGGAATTTTCTGATCAGATGGAAGCTCGCAGCGCCGTCGCTTGGTTCGGTGCGAACGAACGTGAGCTGCTCCGCCAATTCTGGGCGAGGCTAGCCCAGGACCGTCCTGCCTTATTCATCACACACAACGGACTTGGCTTTGATCTACCCTTCATCAAGAAGCGGTCGATCATTAATCAAGTGAAACCCAGCCTCGATATCAACCTTGCGAAGTTCCGTACCGAACCGGTCTATGACACCATGGCCATCTGGAGTAATTGGGACACGAGGGGCTGGGTTAAGCTCGACGTCCTGGCTAGAGCATTACAGGTCGACACGAAGTCGGGTAGTGGGGAACAAGTTGCCGAAATGTGGGAGAAAAGGCAGGGTCGTGAGCTTGCGCAGTACTGTCTGCAAGATACCTATGTGACGTATGCCTGCTACTGCCGCATGAACTTTCGTCAGCCCCTGTCCAGGGAGGTTGTTCTGCTGCAGCCTGAGCTCTGCGACGTCGATTAGATCGATCAGTTGATCACCGAGTCTGATACGCTTCCGCCGATTTCTTTTTTGGGGCTGAGCGGGCGGCTGTCTTGCTGGTCTTCATGGCTTTCACTTCTTCCGTCTGTTGACGGAGCGCTTGCTTCATCCACATTACTTCCTTCTTCAGCATTGTGATCTCGGAATCTTTTCGTTTATTAGCTTCTCGCGCTTCACGGACCTCATCCAGCTTCTTGTTGAGTAGTTCATCGGTACTTAATTGAGGAGTTCCTGCATCGGTCCGGCGCCGAGCCGGAAACTCTTGGGGGTCTAGTAAGGCGGAAGCTTCCTGCGGGGCTACTGCTTCCATGACCGATGGGTCTAGTGTCGGCGCAGCGGCTGGTACCAGCGGAGCAGCCTGTGCTGCAGAAGCTGGGAGAGACTTTGGTGACCCTGCTGCGTGAATCGAACCAGGCATCGCTGCTTTGGCGAGAGGCTGGTAGTCGATGACCATCGTCATCGCCTCACTTCCCAGAGCGACAAAGGAAGGAGCTTTTTCAAGATGCGCAGCAGAACGAGGAGAGAACCCCGAGGCCTTCCTGTTTAGAGATGGAGCGATTGTCAAATGGATCGATCCCTTATGCACATAGAGGGTGCCCGCTGTGGGTTCAGCGCCTGACCCTGCCGATGGAGACACCTTGAAACCGACAATCTGCTCCGGTTTCGCTTGCGATAAACCTTGGGCTAGCAGGGGAGCAAGAAACTCGGCGTCTTCATCGCTGAACACTCTCATCGGCTTGCTGCCACTGGCGGGCATGTTTGCTGACATTTTCTGAACATCGTCGGTCACAACGCCTTTGACTATTTTTAGCATGGTCATCTGGTCGATGGTGGCAGGATGGTTAGCTGAAAATGACCAATCGGCGATCTCCTTGAGATAGACGGATCCTTTAGCATTTTTGTGAAGCTTTGCCTCTCCGGAAAGCATGGAGCATCCGGGCACGATCAGGCTGAGGGACATCAAGACGCCGATATAGTGGGAACTGCGGACATTGAAAGGGATATGCATAGGGGGTCTCCTCATCTGTGGTCTTGTGGCCGAGGAGGCCGGTTGGCCTCTATAGCAAAAGCTTCGAGTGTGATCATGGTTCTTATACCGAACTACCATACACCTAGACCCATGAGTACTATGCCGATTACCAGCCATCCGATTACCCCAACCGAAATGATTGTTTCGAGTGTGACACGGGAATCAGATGGGTTGGGATTCGGTGTTGAATCGGAGTCGGCGGACTTCATAGCGAGAGGCAAAGGCTCTGGTTGCTGAACAGGTGGACGCCGAGATTTGAGCAAGGTCCATGCCTTCTCATTTTTGAAGTGACAGGTTGTATCGTTGGTCAAGGGAAGAGGGAGAGATCCTTACTAGAGCTCAGCATCTGAAGGTCAAGAATGGTGACTGCACTCTAGAAGAGAGACTTAAAGCGTGCCTTTATAATCATCAGGTTAGCGGCGAAGGATTGGTCAAGTGGAGGAAGAATCTTTGACGATTGGGGGTGGGCTTGGTCATCAACGAGGTTACATGGGAGTGAATACAGGGAATGAATGATCGACGAAATAGTCTGAATGTGGCCGAGCGAGCCGGTCAAATAATGTTCCTTTCTACCGTGAGGTGTGCAGAATTGTTCCAAAGGGTGAGACTGTTAACGCCTCCAAGACTGGAATCTCACTCCCCATAGAGAGTCGCAGCCGAGGCATCAAAGATCTGTTTCGTAATCAGAGTGCCTGGCCGAAAATCACCGATGCTTTTCTCCCATACAACAGTGATATTCCCATCGGTTTTCCCCATGCCTTGCGTTGGTGAGCGGGTTGCATCACCCTCGACTAAGATCTCTACATTCTTGCCGATGTAGTGGCGGTTGCGCTCAGCCGTGATTGCCCGCTGAATCTCGACTAGTTTCAACACCCGCTGGCCCTTCACCTGGTCCGGCACATCGTCGGCGTATTTCCGAGCCGCGATCGTATGTTTCCGCTCCGAATATTTAAAGGTATAGGCCGAGTCGAGCTGAGCTTCTTCCACGATGCGGCAGGTGTCGCGAAACTCCGCATCGGTTTCTGAGCAGAACCCACAGATGATGTCCGTGGTCAGGACGACGTCTGGGATGACGGCTCGAATGCGACCAACCAACGCCAGATACTCGGCCCCCGTATAGTTTCGCCCCATCAGTTCGAGAATTCGATCGTTTCCGGCCTGCAGCGGGAGATGGACGTGTTTGCAAATTTTTGGATGAGCCGCAATCGCGTCGATCAGTGCCGGAGGAAAGTCTTTAGGATGCGGCGAGGTAAATCGCACGCGCTCGATAGCATCGGTGTCTGCAACCGCTTTGATCAGTCGGGCAAAGTCCCATTCGTCGTGGTGATAGGAATTTACGTTCTGGCCAAGTAACGTGATTTGCTTGAAGCCACGGGCTGCGGCATCACGCGCTTCGAGCAGAATGGATTCTGGATCACGCGATCGTTCACGTCCTCTGGTGTAGGGAACAACACAGAAAGAACAAAAATTATCGCAACCTCGCATGACGGTGATCCAGGCATTCATCCCATTCTCGCGATCCGGCATGACCCCTTCGTACGTCTCATACTCCGAGAGATCCAGCGCAAATCCCTTCTGGGCAAGTCCCTGTCCTTGAGCTTCCAGCGCGTGTGTGAGCAACGAGGGAAGTTGTCGATACGAATCCGGGCCGGCTAAGACGTCAATCAGAGGCTCTTTTTCAGCGAGTTCACTTTTGAGGTTCTGGGCCATACAGCCGAGCACACCGACCACGAGTGGGCGTTGCCGTTTGATCGCCTTCAGCTCAGCGAGGTGGCCATAGATCTTATTATGCGCATTCTCCCGGATGGCGCAGGTGTTGACTAACACCACATCGGCCCGTTCGCGGTCCTCCGTAAAGACAAATCCTTCCCGCTTCAGCATCGAGCGGACCAGCTCACTATCCGATTCGTTCATCTGGCAGCCGAAGGTTTCGATGTGAACCTGGGGAAGGGACTTGACCATCATAGGAGCACCAGGGAAGCGTTCGTCGCCGCTGGAGGTGCTACGAGATCGCCGAATACGCAACGACCGGCTGCGGCAGAAATCATGACTGGCTTGATCTGGTTCTCGAGGTTATCGGAATCCGTGACGGCGACTTTTGTGAAGTTCGGTGTCGTGCCGAAGCGATAGGAGCCTTGTGTGCCGGATTCAAACAGAACCGGGACCGTTTTGCCGATCTGTGCGTTGTGAAAGACCAGTCGTTTGGCGCGATCGAGATCCAGCAGAAAATTGGTGCGTTTCTTAATCGATACGGACGAGACCCGCTGCTTGATGCGCAGTGCCGCGGTCCCCGGTCGCGCGGAATAGGGAAAGACGTGCAGATAGGAGAAGGGGAGGTCTGAGGCAACAGCCACCGTATTTTGGAATGCGGCGTCAGTCTCACCAGGGAATCCGACCATGAGATCAGTTCCGATCCCGAGGTCGGGAATCTTCCTGAGCGCGGTGTCGATCAGCTTGCGGTACGCGTTGACCGTATGGCGCCGGTTCATGGCCTGTAGGATCTGATCGTCCCCGCTCTGCAGAGGAATGTGGAGATAGGGACAGAGCTTCTTGGATGAGGCCATGAGATCAAGTAGTTCCTCGCTGACCGTGGTTGGCTCAATCGATGAGATCCGGATGCGCTCGAGGCCATCAACCCGATCGAGCCGACCAAGGAGTGCAACAAAGTCGGTCCTGCCGTGAGCGTATTGCCCGATGTTCACGCCGGTCAGGACGATCTCCCTATAGCCCCGTGCCACTAAACTCTCGGCTTCGCGCAGAATGTCGTCGAACGCTCGGCTGCGTTCGTGTCCTCTGGCGAACGGGATGATGCAAAAGCTACACATGGCGCTGCAGCCGTCCTGAATCTTAAGCAGAGCTCTGGTGGAGTCCGGTTCCGCAAAGTAGGGCAGATCAAAGTCCCCACGCGTCATCGTCTTTGTATGGTGAATATCTGGGGTCGATCGTTTGCGCAGCTCGTGAACAGCTGGGAGATAGGCCGGCAGGTCGAGCTTGAACTGATGTCCGACGATGAGATCGATGCCGGCCTGACGCTTGAGCTGTGCCATACCCGTTTGGGCGTAACAGCCGGTCACAGCGATGAAGGCATGGGGAGAGTGTTTCAGCGTTTTCCGGATCAGGTATCGCGATGTCCGTTCGGCATCTTCCGTCACAGAACAGGTATTGAGCACGAGAACATCGGTTGGTTGGCCGAACTCCACGAGCTCAAATCCCTTTCGTCTGAGCCCTTCCCCGAGGATTGAGGTTTCGGCTTGATTCAGTCGGCAGCCGAGCGTATGAAGAGATGCACGGGTTGTCACCATAGGCTAGCATTATAGGAAGATCAGGCCTGTTTCAGCAAGGTTGCTTCTTACGACCGGGGATCTCAAGGATTGTGAGCCAATTGTCGGAACGACCCATGATCGGGTTGTATCCGAGTTACCGGGGAGAGCGTGAGGATCGTTCATCTGCGTCTGCTCATCGTTTGTGTGTTGGCAGCATTGTTCTGGAGCCATCCTGTGGCGGGATGGAGCTTGGATTCACTTCCCACCGAGCCTGATCTTGCTACCCGTGTCGATGAGCTGTATGACCATGAGGCCCGTCTCTTCATCATGCTGTATTCGCTTCGTGAAAATGGCCAAATCGACTATGTCACGGCCCGGCTGGTGCAGGAGTATTCGCGCAGTACCTACGGGAATCCTATCTATCAGACCGAGGCCCAGCCACTCTTCTATTGGTGGAACCACACGATGTGGAATGACCCTGAACAGGATGGGGTCAACGGCAACGAAAAGGTCTACCAGGAAAATACCGACTTCGATATCTCACGATACAAACCGTGTGTGTTCAACGGACAGCCCTGTTAGCCTCAGTGCCAGCCGGTGAGATAGTCCTCGCCTGTTTTGTGATTCTGCTGAGTGGCGGCACGAGGCGGTGGTATTCTGCATGGCAACTCGAAACGAGTTGCCCTGCTGATGGTATCTCCATCCGTTTCAGCTCACGTGTGTCCGAGTCAGTGTCCATGAAGCAAGGATCCTTCGACATATCAAGCCTTATGAATCGCCGCATCCTCGTGATGCTGCCATTGGGCTTTGCCTCCGGTCTCCCACTCGCCCTCACCTCGGGGACCTTACAGGCCTGGCTTACGGTGGAAGGAGTCGACCTCAAGACCATCGGTATTTTCACGATGGTCGGTCTGCCCTATACGCTCAAGTTTCTGTGGGCTCCTATCATGGATCGTGTGGTGCCGCCATGGTTGGGGCGGCGTCGCGGCTGGATGGTCCTCACGCAACTCTGTGTGGCTGTTGCTCTCGGGTTCATGGCCATGACCAATCCAACGCTTCACCCAGGATGGCTTGCGGCCTATGCCGTACTCGTCGCATTCCTTGCGGCGTCCTTGGACATCGTTTTTGACGCCTATCGAACGGATACGCTCCAGCCTCACGAGCGTGGTTTGGGCGCGGCTGTGTGGGTGAATGGCTATCGAATCGCCCTCTTGGCCTCTGGAGCTGGGGCGCTGGCGCTAGCGGATTATGTCGGGTGGCAAATGACGTATCTGGCCATGGCAGCCATCATGGTCGTTGGGGTGATTATTGTTTTGATCAGTCCTGATCCTACATTGGTGGCCCATGCTCCTCAGAGTTTGAAGGAGGCTGTTGGTGCCCCGCTGGTGGAGTTTTTCTCTAGACCCACGGCACTGGGGTTCTTGGCTGTGATCGTTCTCTACAAACTTGGAGATGCCGTTGCATCCACACTTCAGACTGCCTTTCTGATTGGAGGATTGGGGTTTTCCTCGACTGAGGTCGGCGCCGCAAAGGGGCTTGGGATTTTTGCCACGTTGATAGGAGCATTTATCGGTGGGCTGTTGATGACGAGGTCAGGGCTTGTCCGGTCCTTGCTGATCTTCGGCGTCTTGCAAGCTGTCTCGAACCTAGGCTTTGTGGTATTGGCTGTGATGGGGAAGCATGCCGGTGTGTTGACGGCGGCAGTCGTGATCGAAAATGTGACGGGCGGAATGGGCACGGCTGCATTTGTCGCGTTGGTGATGTCGCTCTGCGATCCCCGGTATACCGCGACTCAATTCGCGCTGCTGTCTTCGTTAGAGGCGTTGGGGAGGGTATTTGCCGGCCGCCCATCGGCGGATCTTGTCAGCCTGGTTGGATGGACTCAGTTTTTTGTCTTGACCGTGGTTGTTGCTCTCCCGGGTCTGTGGGCCGTTTGGCGGATCCGACGTTCCATCGAGCCGGAGCAGAAAGCCGCCGAGCATATTTCTGTTACATAACCTGTAGCTTCGTCGATCTCCAAGTGACTATGAGGACAATCGGCGTTGAAGGAAGAGGACGAAGAGCATGAGGGTGGGCAGCGGAGCGAGGATGAACGGCACTAGCCAGATCCAGACGTTCTTCCCGCGGACACGCGCTTGGTCGATCATCCAGACGAAGAGCCAGACGAGCAGGCATGCATAGTTCAAGATAATCCACTGGGTGGTGTGTGTTTTGAGCACACTACTGCTTTCCGACGGGCCTTGGAGGAGGAAGATTCCTAACAGCAGAACGAATGTGCCTAACAGGCCACCGATAAGTTTTTTGCTCCAGACGAACATGGTCTCCTCCAGACTTGATAGACCTTGTGAAGAAAATTCTGGCTAAGCTAATTGGCGGACGGTTGTTTGTCAAATGAGGCGATTCGATAGTCATCGAACAATTTCGAGGGTAGACGATCCTATCAAAACATCATGAGTCTCCTTCGTTTGAGCATAATAGTCGTTGTACTGGCCGGAGCGATCGGTCTGGCTCTATCAAACCCGAACATGGACGACTATTTACGCTTCGTTGAACTGGAATTGAGCAAAGCGATAGGCCGAATGGACCAAGGGACACCGACTCGAGAGCAACAATTTATTCGGCAGGTGTTTCAGTCACAAAGTAGGAAGCTTCTCGAATCACTCGTGAGGCCGAATACAGTGCGACAGAACTGGGGGATTATGAGCCGGTATGAAACACAGGTGGCGGATACAAAAGTCATTGTCTTCGGTCTCGGCGGTTGGTTCATTCCTATTCAGGGTGTCGAAGAAGCAACACTGAAGATCGGGCGAATGGCCTTCTAACAAGAAAAAATGGCCAGGGTAATCTGACGGGGCCGTATTCTACCGGTTATTTCTGTGGATAACCCCGCTGATAAGCGACTAGAATTGGCCAGGATATTCGCATTTCGACTATTCACAGCTTTCCCTCTCATTTCCAAAAGATCCACAATACTTGGTGTTGACAAAAAAACATGATAGCTATATGTAGCTGTCCAGCAAAACCACATGAGCTTCACACACCTTAAATATGGTCTAATCAGAGGCATGAGTTATATCCTTTTCCCCTCGGCAGGAGGTCTCCCGTGAAAATTGATCGAAGATTTACCAGTCGTAGGCAGAATCCCTACGAGGGGATCACATTTGTGAAGCGTTCGTCGGAGATTCGCAATCCTGACGGATCCACTGTCTTCAAGCTCGAAAATATCGACGTTCCTGAGGCATGGTCGCAGCTGGCCATCGATATATTGGCCCAGAAGTACTTTCGGAAGGCTGGAGTTCCGCAGCGCGATCAGAATGGGCAGCCTGCCATCGGTCCAGATGGCAAGTCGGTGTTGGGTGGTGAGCAAGATGCCCGTCAAGTCTTCGAACGCATGGCTGGATGCTGGACCCATTGGGGCAAGTCCTATGGGTATTTCAAGACGCCGGACGATGCTGAGTCGTTTCATGATGAAATGTGCTACATGCTGGCGCATCAAATGGCAGCGCCCAATTCTCCCCAGTGGTTCAATACCGGCCTTCATTATGCCTATGGGTTATCGGGACCAGCACAAGGGCATTATTACGTTGATCCCAAGACCCACGAAGTGGTGAAAGCCACCAACGCGTTCGAACATCCTCAACCGCATGCCTGTTTCATTCAATCAATCGAGGACGATCTCGTGAATGAAAATGGCATCATGGATCTCTGGGTTCGGGAAGCGCGGTTGTTTAAGTATGGGTCCGGGACCGGGACCAATTTCTCCAAACTGCGTGGGGATGGCGAAGGGCTTTCCGGCGGCGGGAAGTCTTCAGGCCTTATGTCATTTCTGAAGATCGGGGATCGAGCTGCCGGGGCGATTAAGTCTGGAGGGACGACACGCCGTGCCGCCAAGATGGTTTGTTTGGACCTCGACCATCCGGATATCGAAGAATTTATCGATTGGAAAGTCATCGAAGAGCAAAAAGTCGCGGCGATGGTGACGGGGTCAAGGATTTGTGCGCAGCGCCTCAATGCGGTGCTAAAAGCTTGTCATACGGTCGATGGTGAAGGCGCTTTCAGATTGGATCTCGACCTGAAGACCAATCCGGTCTTGCGTGAGGCTCTGGCATCGGCCCGTCGGGATCTGGTATCCGAGGCGTATATCCAACGAATGTTTTCGTATGCGCAGCAAGGCTTCACGCATTTTGTCTTCCATGAATATGACACGAATTGGGATGGGAAGGCCTACCAGACCGTCTCCGGGCAAAACTCCAACAATAGCGTCAGGATTCCCAATGAGTTTTTTGCCGCGCTCGAAACCGACGGTGACTGGCAACTCAAGCGTCGAACGAGCGGCAAGGTCTGGAAGACCGTCAAGGCACGGGAGCTGTGGGACCGGATTGCGTGGGCGGCCTGGATTTGTGCTGATCCAGGGACGCAGTACGATACCACGATCAACGAATGGCATACTTGTCCGGAGGACGGTCGCATCAACGCCTCGAATCCCTGTTCTGAGTATATGTTTTTGGATGATACGGCCTGTAATCTCGCTTCCCTGAACCTCACGAAGTTCTATGCCGCTGATGGACAATTCGAGCTGGAACATTTTCGCCATGCCGTTCGGCTGTGGACGATCGCGTTAGAGATCAGCGTGTTGATGGCTTCCTTCCCGAGCCGCTCCATTGCTGAAAGGAGCTATCAGTTCCGTACGCTTGGGTTGGGGTATGCGAATCTGGGGACTGTACTCATGCGCCAAGGCATTCCCTATGATTCGCCCAAGGCCTTGGCAATTTGTGGAGCCATCACGTCCATTATGACGGGTGAAGCGTATAGTGCATCGGCTGAAATGGCTGCTGAATTGTCGCCCTTCCCGGGGTACACAAATAATCGAGAGCATATGCTGCGGGTCATCCGCAATCACCGTCGAGCTGCGTACCAGGCGCCACAGGCAGAATACGAACATCTCACGATTGCGCCGATGGGAATCCGTCCCGAGCATTGTCCGCCTGACATGCTTCTCGCCGCCAGACGCGCCTGGGACCATGCGCTTGAACTAGGGACGGCCTATGGATATCGCAATGCTCAAGTGACCGTCATTGCTCCAACCGGCACGATTGGGTTGGTCATGGACTGTGATACCACGGGGATTGAACCAGACTTTGCTCTGGTGAAATTTAAGAAACTGGCCGGTGGCGGGTACTTCAAGATCATCAATCAAAGCTTGCCGATGGCGCTGGCCAACCTTGGCTATACGGATCAGCAAGCGCAGGATGTCGTTCGGTACTGTGTCGGGGCTCAGACGCTCAAGGGCGCACCGTTCATCAATCATGACACGCTGCGTCAAAAGGGATTTGACGATGCGGCGCTCGATCGTTTGGAGAACAGTTTGGGGCAAGCATTTGAAATTCAGTTCGCCTTCAATAAGTTTACGCTCGGAGAGGCGTTCTGCGTTGAAAAGCTTGGCCTGACCGAAGCCCAGCTGAATGAAATAAGCGTCAACATGCTGAAGACACTTGGCTTTACACAAGAAGAGATCGCCGCAGCGAATGATTTCTGTTGCGGGACGATGACGGTGGAAGGCGCCCCGTATTTGAAGGTCGAACACCTTGCAGTGTTCGACTGTGCGAATCGATGCGGTCGAATCGGGCAACGCTCCATTGCCGTCGATGCGCATATCCGCATGATGGCCACGGCACAGCCGTTCATCAGCGGCGCGATTAGCAAGACCATCAACATGCCGGCCGATGCCACGCTTGAAGACGTCAAGGCGGCCTATTTACTTGCTTGGAAGAGCATGGTCAAAGCAGTCGCGCTCTATCGTGACGGGTCCAAACTGAGTCAGCCGTTGAGCGCTTCGACTGACAGTGGGAAGGCCGTGGAGGCGACCACTAGCGTGATGGGGATGGCGGAGAAAATCACCGAACGGGTACTCGTTCGGTATCTTGCCAAGCGCCGCTCGCTCCCGAGTCGGCGAAGTGGATACACGCAAAAGGCGATTGTCGGGGGACATAAGCTGTACCTGCGCACGGGCGAATATGAGGATGGGACGGTCGGAGAAATCTTTTTGGATATGCACAAGGAAGGGGCGGCGTTCAGAAGCCTCATGAATTGTTTTGCGATCGCCATCTCCCTTGGACTTCAGCACGGCGTGCCGTTGGAAGAATTCGTTGAGGCGTTTGTCTTTACCCGGTTTGAGCCGAACGGTCCCGTGAAATTGAACGATCGAATCAAAATGTCAACCTCGATCATCGATTATATCTTCCGTGAATTAGCCGTGACGTATCTCGACCGGTATGACCTAGCGCAGGTGAAAGAGGAGGATCTGCGCATGGATTCGATGAAGAAAGACGACATGGATCCCGAATGTTCAGAAGAAGAGGCGGACCTCGCTGCACTGGCCAAGTCTTCTGTTCTTACGGAGCATCTTCCGATCCGTCGGAACAGTGGAAAAGGAAATGGTCATGGAAATGGCCATAGTGTTGCTCGACAAGTAGAGATCACGAGGGAAACGCTTACTCTGACAGAGATAAAAAATGCTAAGGATGCTAAGGTCAAGGGCTACGAAGGCGATCCCTGTCCCGAGTGCAAACAGTTCACTATGGTCCGAAACGGCACCTGTCTGAAGTGTGTGACGTGCGGCGCAACGAGTGGATGTTCATAACGAGGAGTGTAAGAATGCGGAGCAGGCGACCGTCATTGTGTCTCTGGTGTAGAAAGCGGCGGGTCCTCCGAATTCGCTCGAGTGCTGACGTCTTCTTTGTGGCACGGTTACGGGCTCGAAGACTGTGCGCGAGACCGGTGTCCTCTCGTATCCTCTCGTATCACTATGGGTCGTGGTCTCCATTGCGAGCCGCTCGCTTGGCGAGGCGGAAAAAGTCCTGATGCCGGAGGTCAACTAGGAGTCTCACTATGCCGACAACAACACAACTTGTTATCAGTGGTCAGAGTAAACCGGGTGCTCTTGCCAGAGTGACGGCGGTCCTCGGTGAAGCTGGTGTCAACATTAAGGCGTTCTCCGCTCCAGAGGTGATGGGAACAGGCAAGCTGCGGCTGCTTGTCGCTGACCTGGACAGTGCGCGCGAGGCCCTTAAGGCGGCAAAGATTAAGTTCCGCGAAGAAATTGCGCTCCTCCTAAGTCTTGAAAACAAGCCCGGTGCGTTAAGGAAAGTGGCAGATACTTTGATGAAGAGCCGGATCAACATCAAGTGTGGCTATTGTACGCCTTCACGGGAAGGGAAACGGGCGATCGTCGTTCTGACCGTTTCCAATACCGACAAGGCCTTGGCTATTCTACGCAATAAGTCACTCGACGAGTTTTGATTGATGCGGCCGGTGCCGCTCACGAAACTTATTTCTCTGCCCATGGTCGTGATCGGACTGGGTGCCGTCCTCTCTCAAGGCTGCACCACCCCTCCTCGTTCTGTTGATCGTTTCCCTGGGTATCCCATTGGGTTCGTAGAACGAGGGATGGCCTCGTGGTATGGCCCTGGCTTTCATGGGAACAAGACGGCGAATGGGGAACGGTACGACATGTACAAACTGACGGCTGCTCATCGGACACTGCCACTCGGGTCCGTGGCACTTGTGCATTCGTTGACGTCAGGTCGCCAGGTTACAGTCAGGATTAATGATCGAGGGCCGTTCGCGAGGGGACGGGTGTTGGACCTTTCGTTGGCTGGTGCCCAAGCGCTTGGGATGGTCGACAACGGAACTGACCAGGTCGAACTTCGGGTTGTGGACTATAACTCTCGGCCCGAAGGGATGGGGGTATTACGGGTTCAAGTCGGTGCGTTCGCGGATCTTCAGAATGCTCGGGCGCTGTTAGCACAAGTTCAACGAGATTTTGCTGATGGACGTATCATTCAGATCGATCTCCAGGAAGGGCGTCGTTACCGAGTTCAGATTGGTCGATTCATAACTGAGCCGGAGGCTCAGATGGCCGCGAGTCGCCTCGATCGTACATTGAACCTGCAATCGCTTGTTGTGCGAGATGATAGTTAAACACGAGAAACATGGTGGCCTCATTCTGAGGGTTCTGTTTGGAACTAATTGATTTTCAAGCGACATTTCTTGGATTGCTTGCCTGCATGTGATCCCTGTGATAGATGTAGTGCTGTGAACTCTATTCTAAGTGGTCCGGTTATCTTAATCGTACGATCTTCTGAAGGGTGGACCAAGAGGTATCCTCTGGGAGACGACGCCCGGCTTCTCATCAGGCCAGCCATACTGGTCCAACGTCCCTACTAGACGACTGCGATGGACATCCTCATCCTACTAGGATTGATAGGGTTATCCGCTGTTATTTCTACAGCCGAGATCGGCTTCTTTTCGGTCAACGAAACACGACTGAAAGCCTTAGCGCAGAACGGAAGTAAACGGGCAGCCAAAGCCCTTCAGTTAAGGAGCGATCCCCAAAAGCTCCTCTCGACCATTCTCGTCGGTGACCGTCTCGTCAGTACTGCGACCCCCATGTTTGCCGCCTTCATCACATTGAATGCCTATGAGGGCAAGAGTGTGCTTGAAGAAGCGATTGCAGTCATGATTGGAATCCTGACCTTTGTGCTTCTCGTGTCAGTGGATGTCATCCCAAAGACTCTGGCGGCAAAGTTCTCCGTACCCGTGACGCTGAATATGGCCTACCCCATCTATGGGGTTCAGGTCATGTTGCGGCCGCTTCTTTTTCTGATCGTTCCTCTGATCTACAGTTTGACGGGAGGAAAGGGGTTGACACTGCCCTTGGTAACAGAGGAAGAGCTGAAAATTATGCTCGACCAGGGAGGAAAGGCCGGTGAGTTAGAATCAGAAGAAGTCAAAATGATCAAAAACGTGTTTCAACTGAAAGATATTACCGCGGAAGATGCGATGACACCACGCATCTACGTGTTTTCGCTCGACGGGAACCTTCGACTCAAGGAAGCACAAGAGCTGCTCTATAATTCCAAGTACTCCAGAATTCCGCTCTATGACGGCATGCTCGATAACATTACCGGGATTCTTTACAAGACGAAGGCGTTGACCGAGTTGGCTAAAGGGAGAACCGATTTGCGCCTCCGGGATATCGCCCATCCTCCGCTCTTCGTCCCGGCCGGCAAGACGGCGGACGACTTGATGAAACAGTTCCAGCAGGAGAAGCGGCATATGGGAGTCGTCGTCAACGAATTCGGCGGTGTCATGGGACTGGTGACGCTTGAAGATCTTCTTGAGGAAGTCGTGGGTGAGATCGTCGATGAAACGGATATCACTGAAGAACTCATCAAACGTATTGGAAAGAACCAAATTCTAGTCCACGGACGGACAGAAGTTCGAAAGGTAAACGATTTCCTCAAAGTTGAGCTTGGAGATGAAGCCCTGACCATCGGAGGGCTGATCCAGGAAAATCTCGGTCGTATTCCTCAGGCAGGAGAAGATCTCCGTATCGAGAACTGCCGCCTGATTGTTCACGAGGCGGATCCTCGCTCGATACGAAGCGTGCAAATTTTCAAGGATGAGAAAGTGCCTGTTCCAGTCGAAGCTTCAGTGTGACTAGCTCTCCTGCTGGTGCGCTATTAACTCTAGGAATGCCTCCTCGCTAAGGACAACGACCTCTAGTTTCTTCGCCTGATCGAGTTTTGAGCCAGGGTCTGTGCCGACTACGACATAGCTCGTACTCTTACTGACACTGGATGACACCGTGGCGCCCAACCGTTCGACCAGCGCCTTGGCCTCATCTCTCGTCAGCCTCACCAATCCACCGGTGAACACGAAGCTCTTCCCTGCGAAAGGCAGAGCAGCCGAGCTCTGAGCTGGGGGTGTGTCGATGATCGAAACGCCGAGTATGCGCAATTCATCGATGACCCGTCGGTTCGAACGCTCTTGGAAGTAGGAGACCAAACTCTCAGAGATTTCAGGACCAATTTCACGGACTTCCTGAAAACGGACGCAGTTAGCCGACATGATAGCATCAAGCGAGCCGAACTCTTTTGCAAGCACTTTGGCGATGTGCTGCCCTACTTGACGGATTCCCAGGCCCATCAAAAATCGGTCGAGCGAGACGTGTTTGCTTTGAGCGAGGGCGTTAAGGAGAAGGGTTGAGGATCGCTCCGCGAATCCCTCTAACTCAAGAAGTTGTTCAGCTCTGAGTCGATAGAGGTCAGAAAGATCCCTCACAAGGCCGAGGTCGACCAATTGTGCCACTGTTTTCTTACCCAGTCCGTCGATATTGAGAGCGGTCTTCGATACGAAGTGTTCAATGGCACCTTTCAGTTGGGCTGGACAGGCGGCTTGGCCTGTGCAGTAGAAGTAGGCACCTTCTCTTGCCACGGTGGAATTGCATATTGGACAGTGAAGTGGCATGTGGAAAGGGTCCGACCTGACTTCATTCAAGATAGGGATACGCTCGGTGATTGCCGGAATCACATCGCCGGCGCGCTCGACTCGAACCGTGTCGCCTACTCGGATATCCTTTCTTGCCACCTCGTCCGCATTGTGGAGGGTAGCTCGGCTGATGGTGACCCCACCCACGTCTACCGGCTTTAGGAGGGCGAGAGGGGTTAAGGCTCCCGTTCGGCCAACGGAAATGACAATGTCCTGTACTTCTGTGATCTCCTTCCGAGGAGGAAATTTGAACGCGATGGCCCAACGAGGACTTCTAGATTTCATTCCGAGTTGCGCTTGCCAATCCGCGCGATCGACTTTCACCACGACTCCATCAATTTCATAGGGGAGATTGTCGCGTTGATCCTCCGTTTCCCGGTGAAATACCAAGACCTGGTCGATGGATTCGCATCGTTGGCGAAGGTGAGGGATCGGAAGCCCACACATGGCCAACATTTCCAGCTCCGCCCAGTGCGACGGGGGATGGGGGCCGGTCATTGCCGTCACTTCATAGCAGGTGAGGACGAGTGGCCGTGAGGCGGTAATGTGCGAATCGAGTTGCCGAAGAGAACCGGCGGCGGCGTTACGTGGGTTGGCAAAGGCATCGTCCCCCCGCTCGGTCATTCGTCGATTGAGCGCATGAAAGTCGGAAAGGCGCATGTACACTTCGCCGCGCACCACCAAATGATCCGGGTACGATCCAGTCTCCAACTGCAGGGGGAGCGAGCGAATCGTGCGGAGATTAATGGTGATATCCTCGCCTACCTGTCCGTCACCACGGGTCGAGCCGCGAACAAACGTCCCGTGGTCGTAGACAATTTCAACCGACAGGCCATCGAATTTAGGCTCGACCGTGTAGCCGATGTGGTTCGTACCTAGCTCCCGTTTCATTCGTTGATCGAAGGCCAGGACCTCCTCAGAATTCATCAAGGAATCAAGGCTCAGCATGGGCCGTTCATGCTGCACCTTGCCGAGTGTGTCCAAGGGGGAGGCACCGACACGCTGAGTCGGGGAATCGGGGGTTACCAGTTCCGGGTACGTCCGTTCCAAGTTGGTCAATTCTCGGAACAACCGATCATACTCTCCATCGGAAATCTCAGGCTGATCCTTGATGTAATAGAGGTAGTCATGATGCCGGATTTGGCCCTTGAGGTGGGCGAGTCGCTCTTGCTCGGCTGGAGTGGCTTTGGACGAGGGCAGAGAGTCGTTATGGAGTGAACCCTGTCGCATGGTTGCGCTCAACGAGGTGACGTCCCAGCGATCGTGTCTAAGGTGTCATGAAAGACGACGTTTGGCATGAGAGGAGAGAGAGGCCTGAACCGTACTGACCGTAGCATAAGGGTGCGGAAACGGTCAAACCCGATGGGCCTGGCCCGCTTTGACTTTCGCATCAGTGGCCACTATTCTAAGTGTCGCTTCAGCAGGTCTGAAGTTGGCAGAGAGCCTGGGTAAAGGAGGATATATGCAGAAGGGAGAGCAGCAGGTCTGTGAGCGAATCCAGAAGATTATTTCATTAGGAATACTGCTCTGTGGTGGGTGGTTGGTCAGTGGGTGTGTGGTATTAGAGGAAAAACACAACGCGGAAAAAGCGCGAAGCCTGAATTTTCAGCGCCTCCTGGCACAGGAAGAGAAACGGACAGCAGAGCTGGACAGTGAAGTCAGGCACGTCAAGGCCGAACTGTCTGAATTTGAAGCGAGGAATCGCGAGCTATCTGCACAAGTGCAGGTGGCACGTGAGCAGATGGGGCGTCTTCAAGAGGAGGCAGAAGCAATCAGGGAAGCGACGGTGCTGGAACGAAAAGCCTTGGAGGATATGCAGAGAAAGGGCCAGGCCCCTCTAGCCAAACCGAAAAAAGCCGAATTGCCGAAAGCTGTTTCCGGCGGTCACAGCGGTGGTCATCTTTCAGACAAAGGCATGGCGGCTCTGACTGAGCCGGCTTCTCCGATGAAGGTCACACCGGGGATGGTGCATGTGGTCAAAGCGGGGGAAACGCTCTATAGCATTAGCAGGCGGTATGGCGTTGAGGTCGATAAGTTGAAGAAGTCGAATAAATTGCCGGATGACATCGTTGAGATCGGACAGAAGATCCTGGTGGGGGCAGAGTAAGCGAACGACATGCGGGCAGCGACCTATTCACTCACTCTGGATGAGTTTCGCTCATACGCAAAGCAGGGCAATCTCATTCCGTTATTCCGTGAAATCTTGGCGGACCACGATACGCCGGTCTCGGCCTTTGCCAAGATCGATCATGGGCCCTCAGCCTATTTATTGGAGAGTATTCAAGGGGGAGAAAAGTGGGCCAGATATTCCTTTCTTGGAAGCGGGTCTCCGCTCGTCATCTACGAGGATCGTGGCGATCTGTGTGTGAAGAAGGGTTCGGATTGCCGGCGAATCCCTAGCCGAGGCGCGCCACTGGACCGTCTGCGTGAAATCATGGAGACCTACCGCCCCGTCACGGTTCCGGATCTGCCTCCTTTTGTCGGTGGAGCGGTCGGGTACCTCGGCTACGACATCGTGCAGACGTTCGAGGATCTTCCCTCTCGCAAGAAGGAACACCTCGATGTTCCGGACTTTGCATTTGTATTGACTGAGACGCTGCTCATTTTCGACAACGTCTCGCAGAAGATCAAGGTTGTGGCCAATGCACAGGTAAAGTCCCAGTCGGAACGAGACATTCGTTCGGCCTATCGTGAGGCAACAGGCAGGATCGAAGCGATGATTGCCAGAATCCGTCGACCGCTTCGACCTGTCAAGCCGAGGCGTCGGCGAACGCCGATTCGTTTCACAGTCAACATGAGCAAGGCGAAATTTGAGAAGATCGTGTCTCGTGCGCAGGACTACATCAGGGCTGGCGATATCTTTCAGTGTGTCTTGTCGCAACGATGGGAAACAAATCTCCAGGCTCCCCCGTTTCAGCTCTATCGGGCCCTGCGCCTCGTGAATCCATCGCCCTACATGTATTACATCAGAATTGCGGGGGTTGAACTGGTCGGCTCGTCTCCTGAAATTCTTGTACGATGTGAGGATGGGGTGGTCTCGGTACGCCCGATTGCCGGCACCAGACGGCGTGGCGCAACGATGGATGAGGACGTGGAATTGGAACGCCGTCTTCTTGCTGATGCGAAGGAACGGGCCGAGCACATTATGCTGGTGGATCTTGGACGCAATGATGTCGGTCGTGTGGCTGAACAGGGGTCCGTCCACGTCGAGTCGTTGATGAATGTTGAACGGTACTCGCACGTCATGCATATGGTCTCCAATGTCACCGGTACGCTGTGCCCGGACAAGACGGTGTATGATGTGCTGAAGGCCTGCTTTCCCGCTGGTACCGTGTCCGGCGCACCAAAAATCAGGGCGATGGAAATCATCGAGGAACTTGAGCCGACCAGACGCGGCCCCTATGCCGGTGCCGTCGGCTACATCAGCTTTTCAGGGAATATGGATATGTGCATCAATATCCGCACGGTTGTGGTCTCGCGCCGTCGAGCCTTCATTCAGGCCGGGGCGGGCATCGTCGCTGACTCGAACCCGGAACATGAGTATGAGGAAACCTGCAACAAATCCCGCGCCATGATGAAGGCGATTGAACTGGCGGAACAGGGGCTGGAATAGGGAATGGTCACTGGTCGGTAGTTCATCGAACGGGTGCGGATGCGTATCGACTCAAGACTCATGACGATTGATAGGTCTCAGTATGCTACTCGTCATCGATAACTACGACTCCTTCACGTACAACCTCGTTCAGTATCTCGGGGAATTGGGTGAGGATGTGCAGGTCTATCGAAACGACCAGATCACGCTCGACCAGATTGAGGACTTACATCCAAGCCGTCTTGTGATTTCACCGGGACCGTGCACACCACGGGAAGCCGGTATTTCAGTCGACGCGATCCGTCGGTTTGGGGGGAAGTTGCCCATTCTTGGTGTCTGTTTGGGGCATCAGTCGATGGCTGTTGCCTATGGAGGAGAAGTCATCCGCGCTCCCCGCTTGATGCATGGGAAGACGTCACAGATCAAACACGACGGCAAGACCATCTTTCAGTCGTTACCCAACCCCTTTGTAGCGACGCGCTATCATTCTCTGATCGTCAATCGAGGCAATCTTCCGGAATGTTGTGAAATTTCTGCTGAAACGGTCGAGGGCGAGATTATGGGAATCCGCCACAAAACACTGGGTGTCGAAGGGGTCCAATTCCATCCAGAATCGATTCTGACGACCGTTGGGAAAGATCTACTACGCAACTTCTTAACGCTCTAGTCTTCCCTGATCTGTGTGGCCATGATCAAAGACGCGCTCGCCAAATTAGCCGACCGAACTGATCTATCCGCGCAAGAGGCCGAAATGGTCATGCTGGAGATCATGGATGGGGCTGCGACCTCGGCTCAGATGGCTGCCTATCTCATGGGACTCAGGCAAAAAGGTGAAACGGTCGAGGAAGTTGTTGGTTCGGTACGCGCCATGCGGGAACGAGCAACCCGAATCAGAGTCGGGTCGTCGATTGTTGTTGATACCTGCGGAACGGGTGGGGATGGGGCTGATACATTTAATATTTCCACGACCGCAGCATTCGTGGTCGCTGGGGCCGGCATTACCGTGGCCAAGCATGGGAATCGCTCAGTATCATCCAGATCCGGTAGTGCGGATGTGCTGAGCATGCTCGGTGTAAAAATTGACCTCGAGCCGAGCCGTGTGGCCGACTGTATCGACGAAGTGGGCATCGGGTTCTTGTTTGCGCCGCTCTACCACGGCGCGATGAAGCAGTGTGCCGGGGTTCGACAGGAAATGGGAATCCGGACCATTCTGAACGTGCTTGGCCCATTAGCCAATCCAGCCGGTGCCACGCATCAAGTGCTGGGGGTCTATGATGCCAAGTGGACAGATATCCTCGGGCGTGTCCTCCTGGAGCTAGGATCGCAACATTGTTTCGTGATTCATGGTCTGGATGGCTTGGACGAGATCACCTTGTCGGACCGAACGAGAGTCGCCGAGGGAAAGAGTGGTGTCGTGTCGAGTTACTTTATCGCGCCGGAGGAGTTCGAGGTTCGGCGTGTAGCGCGAAAAGAATTCGTCGGTGGCTCACCGGAGGAAAATGCACGGGTCACGAAAGAGATTCTGCAGGGCCGGAAGGGGGCGAGGCGGGACATCGTGTGCCTGAATGCCGCTCCCGCGATGGTTGTCGGTCAAAAAGCGAAAACGCTCACAGACGGATTCCGTCTTGCACAACAGACGATCGACTCCGGCGCCGCCTCCGAGAAGCTGGATCGGCTCATTGCGTTCACCAAGACAGCGTGAGTGATTCATGATTCTCGATCGTATTCTTGAGCACAAGCGAGCGGAACTCAGGCACAAACAGAGCCGTTCCTATCTGGCCGACCTCAAGGCGGCGATTCGAGATGCCCCGCCGGTTCTTGGGTTTGCCGTCACTCTGGATGCCACACGGTCTCCCACCGCCCCAGCCTTGATCGCGGAAATCAAGAAAGCGTCGCCGAGCCTTGGGCTTTTGCGAGAAGATTTTTCAGACAAGTTTGATTATCTCGGGCTTGCGCGCATTTACCAGGAGCATGGAGCAGCGGCCCTGTCCGTCTTGACCGACAAGGAGTTTTTTCAAGGCGACCTTCGGTATCTTGCAGAGATCAAGCGCGCACTTCCGATCCCGGCGCTCAATAAGGAATTCATGGTCGGGGACATTCAGTTTTATGAGGCGCGGGCCCACGGCGCCGATGCCGTCTTGCTGATTGTGGCGGCGTTGGAGCGACGGCAACTGATGGACTTCCACGCCTTGGCTACTGAACTTGGGATGGATAGCCTGTTTGAAACACACCATGAGCGAGAACTGGATACGGTATTGGAATGGATTCCTACGGCACGGATGATCGGGATCAACAATCGAGACCTAAAAACGTTCACAACTGATCTCAATGTCACGTTTCGTCTGGCAAAACGGATTCCGTCCGATAAGTTGATCATCAGCGAAAGCGGGATTCATAAGCGAGAGGACGTGACAAAGCTAAACGACGCTGGTGTACACGCCATGTTGATCGGAGAGTCGCTCATTCGTGCCGAGCACACAGGGGACAAAGTCCGAGAGTTACTCGGCCTGGCTGCTCGCGGTGAAGGGGCCGCCTAAATCATTCAGTATGAAGATTAAAATCTGCGGGATTACCAATGTCGAAGACGCGACCGTTGCAGTCGAGGCCGGTGCGGATGCGTTGGGGTTTGTCATGTACCGCAAAAGCCCACGTTGGGTAGAGCCGACAGTCGTGAGATCCATCATAGCCGGTCTTCCGCCGTTTGTGTTCCCGGTGGGGGTGTTTGTCAACGAAGAGGCCGACAGGGTTCGCGCACTTATGGATGAATGTGGCTTTGCCTTGGCTCAACTTCATGGAGATGAATCATCCCTCTATTGCCACAATCTTGGCCGTCCAGCGCTGAAGGCCCTTCGATTCAAGGATCGTGGTACCTTTCTCGCCCTGGCAGAATTCCAAGGGCGTGCCAATGTGCGAGGGTTTCTCATCGATGCATTTTCGGACCAGGCCTATGGTGGGACCGGGAAGACGGTTGACTGGACCTTAGCGCAGGATGCCGCTCGCTCGACACCCATCATCTTGGCAGGAGGACTCACGCCGATGAATGTGGCTGAGGCAATTGCTCAGGTTCGTCCCTACGGAGTGGATGTGAGCAGTGGGGTGGAGCAGAGTCCCGGCAAGAAAGATCCGGACAAAGTGAAGGCGTTTATTCAAGCAGCCAGGCTTGTTCCAGTCGAATAAGCACGATTATACTGCTATCGATTTATTCAGGAGGATACGTTCACATGTCGATGCTCCCAGATAGCCATGGCCGATTCGGACCCTATGGGGGTCGCTATGTGCCGGAAACCCTCATGCCGGCGCTCCTCGAATTGGAAGCGGAGTATGTCAAGGCGAAGAAGGACCGTCGATTTCAAGCAGACCTTGCCTACTACCTCAAGCAGTATGTCGGGCGTCCAACGAGTCTCTATCGTGCGGATCGGCTGACCAAGAAGTTGGGCGGCGCAAAGATTTATCTGAAACGGGAAGACCTGTGCCACACCGGCGCACATAAGATCAACAATGCCATCGGCCAAGTGTTGCTGGCCATGCGCATGAAAAAGCGGCGAATCATTGCTGAGACTGGAGCTGGTCAGCATGGTGTCGCCACCGCAACGGCAGCTGCGATGTTTGGCCTGGAATGTGAAGTCTACATGGGCACAGAGGATATGCAACGCCAGGCATTGAATGTCTTTCGCATGCGATTACTCGGTGCGAAAGTAACTGGTGTTGATGCCGGCAGCCGGACTTTGAAAGATGCCATTAGTGAAGCGATGCGCGACTGGACCACGAACGTTCGCACGACCCATTACATTCTTGGGTCAGTTCTCGGAGCGCATCCCTATCCGATGATGATCCGCGATTTTCAGGCGATCATTGGAAAAGAGGCGCGGAAACAAATCCTGGCTGCGGAGGGGAAGTTACCAGATTATCTCGTGGCCTGTGTCGGGGGCGGGAGCAATTCCATCGGGCTGTTTCATGCATTCCTCCGCGACTCCAAGGTTAAGATGGTCGGCGTGGAAGCCGGAGGGAGTGGGATTGTGAGTGGCAAACATGCGGCGCGGTTTTCCGGCGGGAAACCGGGCGTCTTGCAAGGGACCATGACCTACCTGCTTCAAGATGAAAATGGGCAGATCAATCTGACTCATTCCGTATCAGCCGGGTTGGACTATGCGGCAGTTGGGCCGGAGCACAGTCTCTATCATGACCAGGGCCGGATCGACTACACCTACGCGACGGATACTGAGGCAATGACCGCCTTTGATCTACTGGCTCGCGAAGAAGGGATCGTGCCTGCGTTGGAAAGCGCCCATGCCATTGCGCATGTCATTAAACTGGCCCCGAAGCTGAAAAAGTCACAGCTCATCATCGCCAACCTTTCTGGTCGTGGCGACAAAGACGTGCAGCAGGTCGCGAAGATGCGAGGGGTGGAGCTATGAGCGGACGACTGGAAACCACATTTCAGCGATTGCGTGACAAGAGAGAGAAAGCCCTCATTGCCTATCTGATGGCAGGGGATCCTGGATTGGCTGAAACAGAACAGTTGGTCGTGGCGTTAGAACAGGCCGGCGCTGACATCATTGAATTAGGGGTGCCCTTTTCCGATCCGATTGCCGACGGGCCGGTCATTCAGCAGGCCGCTGAGCGGGCTTTGAAGAACGGGACTTCGCTTCGGAAAATCTTGGATTCGGTGAAGTCACTGAGGCAGCGCACAGAGATCCCGATCGTCTTGATGCTGTAC
Source organism: Nitrospira sp. (assembly GCA_005116745.1). Classification (NCBI taxonomy): domain Bacteria; kingdom Pseudomonadati; phylum Nitrospirota; class Nitrospiria; order Nitrospirales; family Nitrospiraceae; genus Nitrospira; species Nitrospira sp. The sequence goes on from SWDS01000009.1 coordinate 150,298, forward strand.
TACAACTCCATCCACGCCATGGGCTGTGAGGAGTTTTGCAAGGCTGCAGGCGCTGTCGGAGTGGATGGACTGATTGTGCCGGATATGCCCCCGGATGAAGCGGGACCGCTCAAAGGCCCGGCGGATGCAGCCGGACTGCCGCTCATTTTCCTGCTCGCGCCAACCAGCACACCCAACCGGCGAAAACTTGTGGCGAGAGAGTCGCATGGATTCGTCTACTATGTCTCGCTGACGGGCATTACCGGGTCGAAGTTGAGCAACGTGAGCGACGTCCAAGACAATGTCAAAAAAATCAGGAAGGTTTCCACTGCACCAGTGGCCGTCGGGTTCGGAGTGGCGACGCCGGAGGATGCGGCGCGGGTGTCGAAGGTGGCGGATGGGGTGATTGTCGGCAGCGCCATCGTGCAATGTATCGCGTCCCATCAACAAGATCCCAAGATGGTCAGCCATGTTGCCGAGTTTGTTCGGTCGTTGAAAATGGCCATGGCCACAGGCTAGTCGTACGGCCACATATTATTCGATGACTGAACCGTCGCACATCATTTCTTTCGCAAGTCGTTCACTCTTGTAGCAGTTTCCACATGTAAACATCTCTTCAGGACTCAGCCAGATCAGAAAACACTGACCATCTGTGTTGCAGTATTCGTCCCATCGACTTCTGCTTGTTACCATAATAGCATATATGCTATTATTTAACGAGAGAGAAAATGACGCCACCGTTACGCAAGTCACCATTAACCCGGTTGGTCTATGATGGCACGGTCTTCCGAATAGAGTTTTACGTTGCTCCCAATGGCATCATTCCGGCAGAAGACTGGCTCGAACAGCTTCCTCTTGCGGCCCAGCAGAAGTTCGCGGCTCTGTTTGCGCGTATGGGGGACACCGGGAAGATCTGGAACGAGCGCAAGTTTAAGCATCTCACCGAGACGGATCAGCTCTTCGAATTCAAAGTCGAAGCTGATCGTGTCCTCTGCTTCTTTTTCGTGGGCCGGCGGCTGATTTTGACGCATGGATTCAAAAAGACCGGCGACAGAACACCGAAACAAGAAATCGACCGAGCCGATACGTATAAGAAAGACTTTGAAAGGAGAGGGCGACATGAAAGCTAAGGTTGTGGGAAGGGACAAAGGATGGCTGAACAGGAAGCTGGCGAATTCCAATTTTCGCAAAGGATTTGAGGAAGAGTTGCGGAAGCTGGCTATTGGCGAGCAACTCGCTCGACTGCGTCAAGAGGCAGGATTGACCCAATCGCAAGTGGCAAAGCGGACCGGCACCACCGCGTCGGCGATCAGCCGATACGAGAGTGCGGATTACGACCGCTATGAACTCCGCACACTGCAAAAAATTGCCGCGGCCTGTGGCGGCCGGCTTGAGATTTCCTTGGAGCGTGGGCCAAGCACTCATCGAGCTGCATAGTGGAGAATGTTGATCCTTAAACATCCAATTGGAAACAACTGCAACCTATTCGTTCGTGACGTCCATGCATGCCAAGCACCTCGAGAAGATGTTTGATGAGGGGAAAGATATGACGCCTCATCTTGCTCTCTCCAAGGCGCGCCGCCCTGGGCATGAACAGAGACGCGTGAACATCGATTTTCCAAGTTGGATCATCGAATCATTGGATGCACAAGCAAGCCGTCTTGGCGTCACGAGGCAATCCGTGATCAACCTGTGGATCGCCGAGCGATTGAAGGAAGAGCAGAGGAAGGCGAGTTGACCATCTGTTTCCGTCTCTTCGCAAGCCAATACATATGACAGACCCAACTCCTCTGCCTCCCTAAGGGGTTGTCCGTATTCAAACATGATCGGCGTGGCACAGGATTCGACATTATGCTAGGATGACCATGTCAGTGGTCAGATTTAAATTAGAGAGGTCTCGCATGCAAACTGTCAATGCGTCAACATTCAAGGCCAAATGTCTTGCCCTAATGGATGAAGTGGCACGTACCGGCAAGCCGCTGTTGGTCACGAAGAATGGGAAGCCGATTGCCGAACTTCGGCCCCATCTCGGGAAGCGACCACAGTCGCCTTTCGGCGTGCACAAGGGGTTGGTTGAGATTAAGGGTGACATCGTCTCGCCGATCGATGTGGAATGGGAAGCGCTCAAATGATTCTGCTGGATACCCATGCTCTGGTGTGGATGGATACCGATGCCTCTGATTTGGGCCGCACCGCTCGCCACCTTATCAAGCAGGCGTGGAGAGTTCAGCAACTTGCTGTCAGCGCCGTCAGCTTCTGGGAGTGCGCCATGCTGCACGCGCGAGGACGCATCACACTTCCTGAATCGCCCGCAGCCTGGCGCGCAGATTGGCTGCAAGCTGGCCTGATAGAGTGGCCGATCGACGGCGCCATCGCCATCCTCGCTGCAGATCTGGCGTCGCTTCACAAGGATCCCGCGGATCGCTTCATTGCCGCGACTGCTATCGTGCATCGCGCAGCACTGATCACTGCGGACGAACGCCTCCTTGAATGGCAACACCCTGTGAAGCGGCACCACGCAGGTCGATAAGCCCGGAGGCCCGGCGGATGCAGCCGGACTGCCGCTCATTTTCCTGCTGGCGCCGACCAGCACACCCAGCCGGCGAAAACTTGTGGCGCGAGAGTCGCAAGGATTCGTCTACTATGTCTCGCTGACGGGCATTACCGGCTCCAAGTTGAGCAACGTCGGCGACGTTCAAGACAATGTCAAAAAACTCCGGAAGGTCTCCACCTCCCCAGTGGCCGTCGGGTTTGGCGTAGCGACGCCGGAGGATGCAGCGCGGGTGTCGAAGATGGCGGACGGGGTCATCGTCGGCAGCGCCATTGTGAAACGCATTGCGTCCCACCAACAAGATCCCAAGATGGTCGGCCACGTTGCCGAGTTCGTCCGATCGTTGAAAGCTGCGATGGCGCCAGCCTAGCCAACTACCAGGGGTAGGCCTCAAGCCGGCACGGGATGTTGATACAAGAAACAAGATCTGACCCCAGGACGTGTCGAGTCTGTTGGGGCTGGGCAAGTTCTGTATGGAAACATGGCGTTGTGGTTGAAGGTGCCCACGAGTTCTAAGATGGTGGTTGACGCACAGAATAAGATCTGACCATAGTCTTTCATAACTTACCACTTGTGAAACGGGGGGGAATGGGTTAGCCGAAAGCAGCACCGTAAAGTGATGCTTTCGGCCATGTATGAGTTGGAGAGAGGTTATGAACGCTTCCTGTTTGCCAGCACCCCAATACCAACGAGACCTGGCACGAATAGCAATATGGCAGCAGGCAAAGGAACTGGGGCCAGGGTGGCTGACCAATTATTGCTCGCAGTAATTGCTGTGCCACTCCACGAACCGTTAACAATTTCCGTTCCTGACCCCGCCAAGGTCGCGAAGTAATTGGCGAGACCTAAGCCGATTGAGGGATGCACGATTTCAAAGCCGGATAATTTAAGATCTTGATTGGAAAATAAGGTGCCCGTGAAATTCTCACGCCCGAATTGTCCTCCGCTCCCGACCCAGTTGAAATACCCGCTCAGGGAAAAATCTTGTCCTTGGACTGTCTGTTGTTCAAATACCAGGGTAGACCCATCCCAGCGGTTTCCACCATTATCAATGCCTTTAACCAACCAGGTACCGGCTGTTAGATCGGCGTTAATGAGCGCAGCATGTGTCCCTTGAGGAGTTATGCTCAAAAAAACAATTGAGAGCAAGAAAAGTGCGACAACAATATGTTTCTTCGTCATGCGATTCGCAGCTCCTTATATGTAATTTGATATACAAAGGCGGATAGGATTAAATTATACGTAGATGTATTGATATCCGTCAAGATGCCCTCGCCTGTACGAGGACAGACTGAACTATGCCTGCGACGGTAACCTCAATCCGGCTGGTTTTCCCTAAGAAATGTATTTTCAAGGGCGGTTTCAAGTTCCAAGTGCAACGGGTGAAGGGGAGGGGAGTTCCGCATAAACTTCCAGGGGCGTCGCAAAGTTAAGACATTTTCGTGAATATGGGGTCAGATCTTGTTTCTTGTATGGCTGGTAGGCTAGACTTCCCAGCATGGCTCGACCACTCCGTATCGAATTCCCCGGAGCTCTCTATCATGTCACTGTCAGGGGCAATGCTCGGCAGGACATTTTCCTGGATGACGAGGATCGGCAGCAGTTTCTCGGCGTGCTCGCGCGCGTTGTTTCCCGCTTTCATCTTCTGCTCCATGCCTACTGTCTGATGGATAATCACTTCCATCTGGTGGTGGAAACGCCGGAGGGCAATCTCTCCAAAGCCATGCGCCAGCTCAATGGGGTCTACACGCAAGCCTTCAATCGTCGCCATCAGCGGGTTGGCCATGTTCTGCAAGGCCGCTTTAAAGCTATTGTCGTAGATCGAGACAGCTATCTGCTGGAGCTTTGCCGCTACGTTGTGCTGAATCCAGTGCGGGCCAAGACCACCCGCAAAGCCGACACCTATCCGTGGTCCAGCTATCGTGCAACCGTCGGGCTCACCCCCAGGCCTCCATATCTGACAATCGACTGGCTGCTGTCTCAATTTAGTCTGCAGCGTACAGCTGCTCAACGGAAGTACCAGGCGTTTGTGGCTGAGGGAATTGGCCAGGGCTCACCGTGGGAGAAGCTGCGAGGTCAAGTGCTGCTTGGGAGTGAGCGGTTTGTTGAATGGCTGGCACCCGGACTACGAGACAAGCGCCTCTTGAGGGAGATTCCCCGGCGACAACGGTTTGCAGCGAGGCCGACGCTGGGCCAGCTGTTTGGAGCCAGGACTCGGGCCGACCGAGTACGGCGGAATGAATCCATTCGACGGGCACATCTGGACCACGGCTATAGTCTCACGGAGATCGGTCGTGCCGTGGGCTTGCACTATGCGACGATCAGCCGCATTGCGAATCCTCCAGATGCTGGTTGATGCACACGATCAGAGCTGTGTCCAACGTGCTCCATGAGACTCCCCCTCGATTTTCATAAGAGACGTCCTCATTGTAGTCTTGTGAGGCTCTCGCCCCGTCCTTCGTAATGGTAGTCTGAAACGCCATGCGCTGATGGTCGAGAAATACCATCTTCTGATTCCGTGCACTGAAACTGCCACTCGAATATCTCTCGCTAACTTTTCTCGCAATGCTTTGGTCATTTTGGTTTTGTTGTTACAGTAACGAAATTGCGAGATCCGGTGTGCGCTCTTTCTAGGATTAATCTACAGTCATGAACAGTGCGCTCCTCTACGATCGGCTTCAATTCGCCTTTACTGCCACCTTCCACTACCTCTTTCCGCAGTTGACGATGGGGCTGGCCTTGCTGTTGCTCTACTTGCGCAGCCGGGTATTGCTCACTGGCGATGAACATTATGAGGAAGTGGCTGACTTTTGGACGAAGATCTTTGCCCTCAATTTTGGCTTCGGTGTCGTCACTGGGATTCCGCTGGAATTTCAGTTCGGGACGAACTGGGCTCGGTTTTCCAACTATGCGGGAGGCGTAATCGGGCAAACGCTGGCCATGGAGGGGATCTTCGCTTTTTTCCTGGAATCTTCGTTTCTCGGTATCCTGCTGTTTCGAAAGCGATTCAGTCGACGGGTGCAATGGTTTGCCACGCTCATGCTCTTTCTCGGTACCTGGTTGTCGGGCTATTTCATCTTGGCCACGAATGCCTGGATGCAGCACCCCGTTGCCTATCAGGTAGCAGCTGACGGTCGGGTGTTCGTCACCAGCCTGAGCGGGCTGCTGACGAACCCGTGGCTCTTTTGGCAATTCGCGCACACCATGACGGCGACGGTTGTCACGGCGTCCTGTGTAGTTGCTGCGATCGGCGCGTATTACTTGTTATGCGGTCAGTATCTGCCCCATGCAAAAACGTTTCTCCGCACCGGCGTCGTCGCCGGCGCGATCGCGTCCGGACTGATGATTTTCCCGACCGGGCACGGCAACGCCGACCAGGTGTTCAAATATCAACCAGTCAAGGGGGCGGCATTTGAGGGGCTCTTCACGACGGAGCGAGAGGCCGGTCTCTATCTGATTGGGCAACCCAATCTTGAAACGATGACCATCGACAACCCGATTGAGATTCCCGGAGCACTCAGTATTCTTGTGTACAGAGACCTCTATGCCAAAGTAAAAGGGCTCGATGCGTTTCCTCGCGACGAGTGGCCGGATAATATTCCGCTTCTCTATTATGCCTATCATGTTATGGCTGGATTGGGGACGATTATCGTCACTCTCTTTGGCGTGGCCCTCCTCGCTTTGTGGCGGGGCTGGCTGTTTAATATGAAGTGGCTGCTGTGGTGGCTGATGTTGTGTGCCCCGTTCCCATACATTGCCACGTCTGCTGGGTGGATGACCGCCGAGCTGGGGCGGCAACCCTGGCTGGTGTATGGCCTCTTGCGTACATCGCAGGGCACTTCGCCGCTCGTGCATTCGGGGAATGCCCTCTTCACCTTGATTGGGTTTTTGGGGTTGTATCTGCTCCTTGGCTTGCTGTTTGTCTTACTCATCAGCAAACTCATTCGACAGGGGCCTGCCTCGACCGACGTGCCGGCAATGTCCGCTCATCATGGAGCAGGCGCGTAATGGAAATGGCGTGGTTCGTCATTGTTACCGTGATGCTGGCCATGTATGTGGTTTTGGATGGCTTTGATTTCGGCGTCGGCATGGTCTATCCGTTCGTTGCTCATACTGAAGCGGATCGGCAAACGGTGCGTGCCTCAATCGGTCCGGTGTGGAACGCGAATGAGGTGTGGTTGATCGCGGCCGGCGGCGTGCTGTTTTTCGCCTATCCTAAGGCCTACGCGGCTGGATTCAGCGGCTTCTATCTCGCGCTCATCCTTGTCTTGTGGCTGCTCATCTTTCGCGGCCTGGCGTTGGAACTGCGCGCACAGGTCGACCATGTGCTGTGGCGGCAGGCATGGGATACAGCCTTTACGACCTCCAGTGTGCTCCTGGCAATGGTCTTCGGCACGGCGCTGGGCAATTTAATTCGTGGGGTGCCTCTCAATCGAGAGGGGTATTTCTTCGTTCCGCTCTGGACTGACTTTCAGCCTGGAGCGGCGCCAGGGATTCTTGATTGGTTCACCATCCTGCTGGGACTGAGCTGTGCGGTGATTCTGGCGTTCCATGGAGCCAACTACCTTGTCATGAAAACCGAAGGCCTCCTGTATCAACGGGCCATCTCGGCCGCCCGGATCCTCGGGTGGATGTCGGCAGGGTATACCGTATTGACCGTGATGGCTGTGCCTCTGGTTCAGCCTAGCTTGGCTCTCAACTTTTCCAGGAATCCCGTGGTGTACCTTGCACCCTTGATTGGCGTCATCGCGTTGGGATACAGCTTGTATTTCAGAATCCGTGGGCGTGACACGTCTGCGTTTCTTGCTTCCAGTCTGTTTATCTTTCTGATGCTTGTCAGTGTGATGTTTGGCATGTATCCGAACATCTTGGTCTCAACGACTGACCAAGCGCTCAGTCTTACTGTGCATAATGCGGCTACCGATTCCTATGGGTTAACCGCTGGGATTAGCTGGTTTATAGGTGGGTTCCTGCTTATGTTGATCTACCAGATCTATCTCTATTCCCAGTTTTATGGAAAGACTCGGTCAGATGACGGGCATTGATTGCGCGGCACGTTCCGTCCCGCGCACGTGTTATAGGAATAGGGGCAGATCTTGCTCTCAGGAGTAAGCGGTTTGTCGAAGGGCTGGCCACGGCTATAGTCTCTCAGCGATCAGCCGTTCCGTGGGATTGCATTCTGCGACCATCAGCCGTCTTGCGTCTCCCCCAGACAGTGGTTGACATGCACAACCAGGTTTGACTCTCGATCTTTTTCTTCTTGTGTGTTCTCAGGAATGAGTTCGAACCACGAGAAAGGATCTGAGCCAAGGCTTGAGACCGGTCCACATGGTTATTCGCGATCCGGTCCTGTTGAGCGAGGGGGCCCGTCTCGATGCGCCTGACGGTCGATTTGTAGGTCTCCCCGATCATGGTGCATCTTGCGTTGATTTGTTTTGTCCTTATGGCGGCTTCCCCGACGATGCTGACGATCGGCCTGCAGCTCTCGTCGATCAGGTGAGAGATTCAGGCGGTCGTGACGCAGGTGTTGGCGATCTTGATGAGGTTGTCCGGCATTAGCCGGGGCTCGTTCCTCCTGTCGAAGTTGTGGCCCGTCTCGACGAAGCACGTCTTTGTCCTGCCGGAGATCCTGACGGTCCCTCCGGGTATCCTGTGTATTGCGAGGGAGGTCGCGGTGCTCATCACTCAACTCGCGATGATCTCTAGGAAGATTCGGCTTACTTTGCGGTATCTCGCGCCATGGGTGTCGGGGTTCCGGGGCGCCCTTACTAAATTCCGTCTCGGGGAAGACGGCCTGGGCTGAGATCGATCCGCTAGTGAGCAGTGCCATCGCCATACTCACCTGCATGACTTTTCGGTACCTCATGGTCGCTCCCTCTCATTCGATCGTGACCTGCTTCTTGATGTGCTCCCGATCCTGGTAACTATAACGATTGCCTTCTGGCTTGTCGTGGTCGGTGACAGAGTCAGATGGATTGGCCAGTAAGGCCAATCCAAAGTGCGGGAATTCTCATCTCAGGTGTTTGGTTGCTGGTAGAGTAGTGGGGATCAGCGCTTAGTCTGGGGAGGCATGTACTTGATCATCTCGTCGGCGAGTTCTTTTGCGATTTCTTTCAGACTTGGCTTAATGAACATATAGCTGTTTGAACGTTCATGGCGCGCTTTCCAGACCGTGGTACCGGTTGTGGCGTCGATCAGACGGAGGCTGAGCCCCACTCGCCCGACATTATCTCCTTCCTTTCGTACATATTCCCAGGAGTTGACGCGTACCACCAAGAAGGAGTCCACGCTGAGCGCTTTCCCGAGCTTGATGGCCGAATCCTTATCGGATTGGCCGGTCATCTCCAAGCGGGAGAAGTAAAACACAAGCGAGTCGAACGCTTCTTTCGAGGCCTGGAAGATATCGGTCACATTTTCGGGCGAGACGACCCGTTCAATATTTCCCTGTCGATTCAGGGCGATGGCCAAGACTTCTTGAATGTCTTCCCGAGCGCTGTCGTATTGGCTGGCCATCGGCGGCAATACCGCGATGGTCTGGGGTCGAAAGACCTTTGCGCCTGGGCCTTCCCACACTTCCTGTAAGCCACCGCAGCCTCCGAGCAGCGCGACGAGTGCCATCATGGATACGATGTGGACAGATGATCGAGACAGCATAGGTCTAGTATACCATTAGAATGTGAATGAAATAGAAGCGGAAACCAGGGCACCCTTTTCACGGAAGTCATACCCTCCTCCGGCATCGGCGCGAAAATTAAACCATCGGATGCCCAGCCCTGCCGTGGGGACAAAGGGAGTGGAGGCATCCTGCATGTTCTTAAAGGTACCGACTCTAAACGACAGAAATTCAGACAAGATTGTTTGTTCGAGTCCTAAGCTCAGGAGCTGGTTCTTCACTCCCGGGACGAAGGTCTTGTTCGAGGTCGCATCGACATCAGCCGACAACGTGAGAGAAGAGTACGGATTGATGGCGAGGCCGAATCGGACTTGTGGCTCCAGCGTTAACTTGCCTCCACCGGCGGCATCGAAGGTCGGCTTGTTAATGTCCTTGGCGACGACGGCAAATCTCGCCCACGAAGATGGACGATAGATCGCTCCCAGGTCAATGCCATAGGTCGTGGAGATGTTCGGCTTGCCGAAATGATCAGTCGTGCTGACACCGCTTCCACCAGTAAGGTCCGTAGAACCGTTGTATGCGGCGCCCTGGATGACTTTCGCGGTGATCCCGATTGCAAAGGTCTTGTCGGAAAAGGCGTAGGCATAGGAAAAGGCCAGCTGTCTGGCTTCAAGACCGCGCAGCGCCATCTGGCCTGCCACGGTGATGGGAGTCCCCGGCCCGCCCGGCTGGGAAGCTTGTACTGGGGTTGAAACGAACCCACCGCCGGTTGCCACGTCAGACACGTTGAATCCGAACGCATGTTCGCCAAGGTGCCCTTTCACATAGAGACCGGCCGATCCGTTGACTGAGACAGTGGCACCTGGTCGATTGATTCGGTCAGCGATACTCTGACCTCTCGCCAAATTGTCGGGCGAGGTATCGCTGGTCGTGAAGTTCTCCAGATCATGAAGCGCATCGCCCAGGCCGCGGCGATCGATCGCCAATCCTCCCCCCTGGACGCGGATATCAACCGTCTGGGTCATGGCTAAGCCGGCGGGGTTCCAGTAGGTAGCGAGGGCATTGGTCGTCACGGCGACTCCAGCGCCTCCCATCCCCATTGCGCGAGGGCCCACAATCACAAATTCGGCTGTCGAGCCGTAAGAAGGCCAGGCTGAGGCCAGCAGCAGAATGGCCATTCGGAGCCATGGCGAGCAGCGCATGTCAGGTCCTCGAATCAATCAGCGGTCTTGCGAGTCTAGAGAAGGAATGATTGTTCGTCAAGAAATCACGGTCTGTTCACCCGTTAGGAAAACGCGCGGGTGAGGCGGTGCGAGGGATCACGAAACGATTTGGCCATCCCGCATATGAATAATGCGGTCAGATTGAGCGGAGAGTTTGTCGTTATGGGTCACGATCACGAACGTGGTTCCACGCGTTGTGTTCAAGCTGCGCATCAATCCAAATAATCCGTCCCCGCTGCGCGTGTCAAGGTTGCCGGTTGGCTCATCGGCCAAGACCAAGTCAGGTTTTTGTATTAATGCACGCGCCATGGCGACACGTTGTTGCTCGCCGCCCGAGAGTTCTCCTGGCTTGTGATGCAGGCGATCCCCTAATCCGACTTCCGTGAGGAGGGCTGTTGCCTCAGCCTTGACGGAAGCGAGTTCGCGACGTTGCACGAGGGCCGGCATGCAGGCATTTTCCAACGCGGTGAACTCGGCAAGGAGATGATGAAATTGAAACACGAACCCGATCCGCCGATTTCGGAACTCCGCTTGTTGAGGATCCGTCATGTGAAAGAGGTCCTGCCCATCAAACGTGACCGTCCCGCTGGTCGGTTTATCAAGGGTCCCAATAATATGGAGCAACGTGCTTTTGCCGGCTCCTGAGGCTCCTATGATTGCCACCAGCTCGCCGCGCTGAATTTCAAGGTTCACTTCCTTGAGGACTGGCAGTTCATAGGACCCCATCGAGAAAGATTTATGGAGATTGGTGACTTTAATCATGTTCAATGATGAGCAGTAAGGACTGAAGGACTGAGGCTAGGCATATTGGGATGAGACGTACGACTCATCCCTTGGCCATCGATTCTCAGTCCTAAGAATCTATTCATACCGCAACGCGGCAACCGGTTCCAGCTTCGCGGCCTGATTGGCAGGATAGACCGTCGCCAAAAAGCTGATCAGGATGGCGGAGCCGGCCACAAGAAGCACGTCCTCGGCCAGCACATGAACCGGAATGCTCGAGATGTAGTACACACTTGGGTCGAATGTCCAAAACGTTTGAATCAGCCAGAGAAAGGCGTAGCCCAAGGGAATGCCGATGGCTGTCCCAGCAAATCCGATGATCAATCCATTCAGCATGAAAATGCGTCGGATACTGCGTTTTGTCGCACCCATGGCTTTGAGGATGGCGATTTCTTTCTGCTTCTCCGTCACGATCATCGTCAAGGTGCTGACGATGTTGAATGAGGCCACGATCGTGATCAAGACAAGCAAGAGAAACATCATCGTCTTCTCCAGCTTCAGGGCCGAGAAGAGGTTGCGATTCATCTGCATCCAATCTCTGGCTCCATGGCTGAATCCCAGCTCCTGTTCGATCGTGTGAGCGATCTCTCCGGCGCGGAACACATCCGTAACCTTGACTTCGATTCCCGTCACGCTCGTGCCCAGGTTGAAAAATTTCTGAGCCTCGCCGAGTTCAATATAGGCAAACGACGAATCGTATTCAAACATTCCTGAATGGAACAGGGCGACTACGGCGAAGGTTCGGATCTTGGGAACCATCCCCATCGCGCTAATCGGGCCGACGGGAGAGACCACGTTGACCGTATCGCCGACAAACACCCCTAGTCTCAGCGCCAGCTCTTTGCCGAGAATGATGCCCGGTTTTTCAACGGCGCGGAGGTCGCCTTGAGGGTCATCGGCTGGGGCCTGCATCACTTTGATTGGGGTGACCAGGTCGAGCAGCTGTCCTGCCGTGATGTTCTTGGCGAGTTCGGTGACATTGGCTTCTCGTTTCGGGTCGATTCCCCGTAGGATGATTCCCTGTACCCCGCTCTGCGCGGTGAGGAGCACTTGGCGGAACACAAATGGCGTGGCTGCAATGACGTCGGGGACCGTCTGGATCTTATCGGTCAGACGGTCATAGTCGGTCATGTGCTCTTTCATTCGTTCTTGGACGATGATATGAGCGGTGGTGCCAAGAATCTTGCTCTGAATGTCTTCCCGGAAGCCGGTCATGATGCCGACTGTCCCAATCAGCGCTGCCACCCCCAGCGTAATCCCAGCAACTGACACGAACGTATTCAGCGAGATGGTCCGGTTGCGACGCTTGGCGCGCAGGTAGCGGAGTCCAACAAAGATTTCGTAGGGGAGCGTCACGAGGATTTCTCTGGTCTGAGCTGGGGGAAGAGAACCACATCGCGGATAGAGGCTTGATCAGTAAACAGCATGATCAGTCGGTCGATCCCGATCCCTTCTCCGGCAGTTGGGGGCATCCCGAATTCAAGGGCGCGGAGAAAGTCTTCGTCGACGAGATGGGCTTCTTCATCACCCGCTGCATGCTGAGCTGCCTGGCTTTCAAATCGCTCACGCTGGTCCAGCGGATCGTTCAACTCGGAAAAGGCATTCGCAATTTCTCGCCCGGCAATGTAGAGCTCGAATCGGTCTGTCAGGGACGGATCCGCATCCTTCCGTCTGGCGAGCGGAGAAATCTCGATTGGGTAATCGGTAATAAAGGTGGGTTGTTGTAAATGAGGCTCGACGGTTTCCTCAAAAATCCCGTTGACGATCGTGAACAACGAGGCCTTCGGATCCACCGGCACATTCAGGCGCTGAGCGGCCGCCAATGCTTTCTCTCGATCGTGGAGGACAGAGGGATCGAGATTGTTCACCTCTCGGATGGCTTGATGGTACGACCAGCGACGCCACGGGGGTGTGAGGACAATTTCTTTCCCCTGGTACTGGATAGTGGTCGTACCCAGTATTTGTTGGGCTAGGCTCGAAACCAGTTCTTCAGTGAGCGCGATCAGGTCGTGATAATCCGCGTACGAGACGTAGAACTCCAGCATCGTGAATTCAGGGTTGTGGATCGTCGAGATGCCTTCATTCCGAAAGTTGCGATTGATCTCAAACACGCGCGGGAATCCGCCGACGATGAGGCGCTTCAAATACAACTCCGGCGCGATACGCAAGTAGAGCTCAATGCCGAGGGCGTTGTGGTGTGTGACAAAGGGCTTGGCCGCCGCTCCTCCGGGAATGGGGTGCATCATGGGTGTTTCGACCTCAAGAAACCCTCGCTCAATGAGAAAGGTTCTGATGCCGGCGATGATGCGGCTTCTGGTCGAAAAGATCTGATGGACCTGAGGATTGGCGATCAGATCGACATAGCGCTGCCGATATCGGGTTTCGACATCCGTTAAGCCGTGCCACTTTTCCGGGAGCGGGCGAAGCGCTTTACTGAGAAAGGTCAGGTGATGGACCTCGACCGTGAACTCATTCGTCTTTGTGCGGAACAACGTTCCCGTGACGCCGATCCAGTCGCCGAGATCGAGCTGCTCGACGATGGTGTAGGCTTGTTCGGAGAGAAGATCTTTTTTGAGGTACACCTGGAGGCGGTCGGACCCGTCTTGCAGGACGGCAAATCCGGCCTTTCCGAAACGGCGTAGGGCGACGACTCGTCCCGCAAGTGTGCACGAGACCTTCTCCTGCTCTAACGTCTCCTTGGTCTTCTCACCATGCAGCGTGAGTAATTGTCCGGCCCGATCCTTGACCTCGAAGCGACTGCCGTATGGAGCGACGCCGGCCTCTCGAAGGAGCTGGAGTTTCTTGATCCGTTGTTGCCGCTGTTCGTTCAGTTCGTCCATACTTACCCTTGAGCCATCCTACTACAGGTCGTCGTCCGGTCCGCCGACCAGTGAGAGTTGATCACTTCCCTTCCCCAGTTTCTTCTTCAAAAAGGCCTCGATAAACCCATCGAGGTCTCCGTCCATGACGGCTGAGACGTTACTGAGTTGATGACCTGTCCGGTGGTCTTTGACCATTTGATAGGGCTGGAACACGTACGATCGAATTTGGCTGCCCCATGCAATGTCCTTCTTCTCGCCGACGATGGCGTTGAACTCCGCTTCCTTTTTTTTCTGTTCCAATTCGAAGAGGCGCGCCTTTAAGATTTTCATCGCACCATTTCGATTCTGCAGCTGGGAACGTTCGTTCTGGCATTGCACGACGATACCGGACGGCAAGTGCGTAATCCTGATGGCGGTTTCCACTTTATTGACATTCTGTCCTCCGGCGCCGCCTGCCCGAAAGGTATCGATTCGAAGATCCTTGTCTTCAATCTCGACGTCGATGTCCTCGCTCAGTTCAGGATAGACGAAGACGGACGCGAACGACGTATGCCGCCGCTTGTTGGAGTCAAACGGGGAAATGCGCACTAAGCGATGGACCCCAGCTTCTGCCTTCAGATATCCATAGGTATAGGGGCCCGTGATCGAGATCGTCACACTCTTGATGCCCGCCTCGTCGCCGGGCAACAGGTCCAGTGTGTCCACCTTGAACTTCTTGTGTTCCGCCCACCGCACGTACATGCGAAGGAGCATCTGTGCCCAATCCTGCGATTCCGTGCCGCCGGCACCGGGATGAATCGCTACGATGGCATTATTGGAGTCCAGCTCTCCTGACAGGAGCAGCTCGACACGCAGTGTGGCGAGGCGCGGTTCCAACTGATTCAGTTCACTCGCCAGCTCGGTTTCCAGAGCCGAGTCGCCGCTTTCGTGGGCCAGCTCAAGCAGCGCGTCCACATCACCCATTTTGGTCTCGATGTCGCGCCATTGCTGCAGCTCACGCTCGATCGTTGCCTTTTTCCGGCTCACCGCGGCGGCGGCACGGGCATCGTTCCAGAAGTGAGGCTGGCCCATCTGCGCTTCCAGCTCTTGCAAGTCGGCCGTCATATGAGCGAAGTCAAAGATGCCCCCGTAGTTCAGAGACTTGTTCAGCAAGAGAGCGAACACGAACTGCCACGTCTTCTATCATGCCACGATCCTCCTTCTTCGGTCATGCCGGCGTGATAGCCGTCATGACTGGTTCCTTCGTGCGGAAATAGCTGAACAGGCACAAAAGCGCGCAGATTATAACACAGGCATGGGCAAACACATCGCCGTAATAGCTGTAAAACGTGCGGGCTTGTCTGGTCGGGATCATCGCGTACGATGCCTGCTCGCTGAACAGTGGTGTTGTGTCGATGATCTGTCCGAACGGATCGATGAACCCGGAAATCCCGGTGTTCGCCGCTCGCGCGAAGGCCAAATGATTTTCAACTGAGCGAAAGACAACCATGGCAAAGTGCTGGGCGGGGGCCGAGGACGGTCCAAACCAACCGTCATTCGTGATCGTCACCAGAAACTCCGCGCCGTTCGCTGCGAACTGACGGACCAAATCCGGGAAGATGACCTCATAGCAGATCGCCACCCCAAACTTGACGGGTCGGGAACCGGACGAACGTTCCATGCTCCATGATTTCGGGCTGAACGAAAGAGTCGTCGGTCCCGGCCCTGATTCAAAATCGCCGATACCTTCGACGAGTTTGTCGAGGAAGAACAGGAGTGATGATTTGAGGGGGATGTATTCTCCAAACGGGACGAGATGGTGTTTGTCATAACGGCCAAGGACCATGCCGTCTGTCCCCAGCAGATACGCGCTGTTCAACAGGTAGGGGCGGCGATCAGGATAAAATCTCAAGGCCGGGCTGCCGAGGAGGATCGGTGCCTGCGCACGTTCCGCCCACGCGATCAGTTGCAACTGATACTCTTTCTCCCGCTCTAAAATAAACGGTGTAGCTGCCTCGGGCCACACGACCAAGTCGGCACTGGTTCCCAGTTGGGCCGTGAGGCGGTCAAACGTCCGCATTGTTTCGTCGCGGAAGGACGCATCCCACTTTACCGCTTGATCGATGTTCGGTTGAACGACACCGACGGTAATGAAGGTTTTCGGGTTTTGCCGATCTCTATCGCTCAGGACCGCCGAACTATAGAACCAGGATAGTAGCATGCAGGCTGCCGCAGTCGTGAGGAGTTCCCACGGGAGCTTGACCGGGTGACATCCACGGAAAAACGGCATGATCCACATGAACAGCTCAGCGAAGGCCACATTCACCAGGACAATGAGAAAGGAGATGCCGTACACACCCGTGTGGTCTGCCACCTGAATCAGATCTAGTTCGCGATATTGCGAATAGCCGAGGAGACACCATGGAAGGCCGGAGAGCAGGTAGGTACGGAACAACTCCAGTGCAACCCAGAAGCAGGGTGCAAAGAAAATCCCATAGCGTGGGATGAGCTCGCGCAACCAGACGACGGCGAGGCTATAGAGTCCGACGTAGAGTCCGAGATAGCTGGTCAGTAGCAGCAAAATTGCGTAACTCACGGGTTCGGGAACCTTGCCATAGGTCGTCATGGCGGTGACGACCCAGGCCATGATGCCGGTGAATCCGACGAGACCGCTTAGCCAGCCGATCCAAAAGGCTCGCCGTTTGGAACATTGATCGAGTGCAAGATGCAGGGGAATCAGGACGATCCAGGCCAGTAATCCCAGATCAAACTTTGGAAAACAGAAAGGCAAGAGTAGTCCGCTCGCGCAGGCAAAGAGGATCTGACGCGAACGAACGTGCTCCATCGTGCTGTACCTTATCCAAAAGATTCGATGACTTGCAAGAGAATGCTCGAACTATCAGCGACTTGGGAAGGGCGCCACGTGCTTTTCCCCGATAGAATGAGGTATTGTAACTGATATGGAGCGCCGTCGGCATCGTCGAGTCCCTGTTCACGTGAAGAGCCTGCTTCAGGAGAACTCGCACGAGGTGGAGGGGGAGGCCGTCGATCTGTCACTCGGCGGCGCGCGGATTGAAAGCGCCCTTGTGGTTCAACCAGGAAGACAGATCGCTGTTAAGCTGATTGTTCCAGGAGATGACACATCGATCCTGATCCAGCACGCTCAGGTGCAATGGGCGGTCGATCGAACGTTTGGGGTTCGGTTTGTGGATTTACCGAAGCAGGAGTTGGATGAATTGGAACAGTTGATCGATGAAAGTATTGCGCTTGACGAAGGGGAAAAGATATGAAATCCGTGAGGCTTGAGCCAGAGACGCAGCCCGATGACTCTCGATTCTGGATCGGTGGCGAAGCGACCGTCGGGTCCCAAGCCCGCCGCCATATCCGTCGCCAAGCCGGGTCACCAACCTCTCTGCTCGGCGTCATCATCGGCCTCACCTTCCTCGGCGGCCTCGCCCTGGGCAGCTCATTCGGCCTCCTCTGTCGAAACAAAGACACGTAGCCCATCCGCAGCTTAAGGGTTCTTGAAACTAATAAGCTCTCTCAGAGCTTGGTATTCATCAAGAAAATAGCACTGGTGAGATGCTGAACTGCATTTGCCAAGAGCCAGCACCTTCGACTATGGGGTCCTCCTTGCTCAACACGTTCGCGGCAGTGAGAGAAAGGTGTCCAGCTATCAATCAGCTCTTAGTGCCTGATGAGATTTGGCCGAAGTTCCATAATTGGCACCTATGGTCGGACGGCGAGGCCCACCATGAATCAACGCTTCTCCTTGCATTGGATCGGGGCTACTTGAGCAGCATCACGTCTCCTATGCATCGCTTTCTGCTCGAATCAGGCCGCATCAATTCTCGCGTCACGAAGCAATACATCAACGATCTGCAAGAAGACTGGATTGACGACAGTGATTCTCTGAAGAGACACAAAAGATTCAGGATATTTCAAGGTCGAGTTGTAGAACTGCAGTGTGCGGAGTGGTTGGAGAGACACGGATGGGAAATCTCTGACTTGGAGGCTTTTGGAGAAGAGAGCCCGGATATCGAAGCGAAGAGTGCGAATGGAGACCTTACGGCATTTGAAGTCAAGTTTATCGGTCAAGATGATGATGGATTCGGCACTGTTTTGAAAGGCTTCAGTGGAGAGGATGCATATGAGAGGCGTTCACCTTAATGCGCAGCTAAGTATCTACTGTACCAGGTTTATCAATCTGCGAAGCAGCTGCAGGGCGCGCACGCTACCACTCGAATTGCCCTGATCGTTATCGACGGACCGACATGGCATACTTTTAAAATTCAGCTGAAGGACGGTTGGATAGACTGGAAGAATCCGACCTTCATTGAGGGCTATGATCCATTCATCGAGGCTCAAGACAAAACCCTGACGGATGAACAAAAGAGGACACTCACTAAGGATCAAAAAAGAAAGATCCTCAATGCTGATCTGAAATCGGCTCTTGAGAGTATTGCCGATGTGTGGATTCTCGAACGATCTAACGGAAATCAAATGGTGAAGATATTTCAACGAGGCGAGTAGGAGCCAACAGCTTTTCCTGCCTGAAACGATTTGGTCGGAACAATTCAGCCTAATCGGATTAGTCCTTTTTGGAAGCCATCCGATCCACTTTCTGATGCACCCATCTGGCTGGATTAGCAGCTGCTGATACAAAGGCTTGGCCGAAACCGAGCACAAAGTGCGCCTCGTCGAGTCGCAATTCCCAGAGGGCAAAATCTCCAAAGCCAAACATCATCTCAGCTTGGGGAAATCGTTCCAAGTAACGCTCCCGGATCTCACCATATGATGGCGCATCAGGCGAAAGCACTGCCGCCTCACCCTGAAGGTTCATGCGCCTCAAGGCCAGCGGGTTTTTGTCCGAGCCGTCCGGCTCAGCGATGAACAGCGCCACGTGGGGATCAGTGAGCAGATATTGCGTATGCAGTGCCAGTCGGCTGAGGTGTAGATAGGCCCGCGTCCAGTCCGACCCGAAGACATAGGGCACGTGCGATCCAAACGGTCGTCCGTTCCTCAACGTCAGCAATACGGCGGTACGAACATCGTCCACGAGGTCCGACCATGCGTCTTGAACGTTCTCACTGGTGAATGCAGTTGCCATAGGCGATCCTTTTCCGAGTAAATGAAATGGATTGGGATTTCCCCAAAACTCGTGAACAACTTATCATCCGTTTCAGGCAATCACCAGATGGTGAGGTTTGACAAGCTGAATTTTCCATCCCCCTTGACTGACTTCACGATGAAGCCTATCGTACCGTTGTGGGGGGAGTTAACGCCCCGAGGGAATATGGTTCATCAGGGGGTCGAGCGAGAGGACGGTGTGCAGGACCAGCTTGTACTGGGAAGCCTAAACTCCTCCCAAGATCTCCGCCGTACCTAATCGTCCTCGGTTAGGTGCGTGCTCCTCCCACCCTAAATATTAGCTCCATCACTCTCCTCGATTCTCCTAATCTCTTCTTTGATTTTGACTGAGCAGTACTCGTTTCCGGTGTATCCAGGCACAAATAGGACCCCCTGCTATACTTTGGTCAATTGACGCATCGTTTGGGTACTGCAACGGTTCCACAACATGAAAGTCTTCCTCCTCAGCTGCATGAGCTGTTCCCTCCTATGGCCGATTGTCGGATGGACGGAACTCTATAAATGGACCGACGACCAAGGAAATTTTCATATTACTGATACGCCAGCTCCCCTGACCCAAAAGAAGTCCGCGACGTTTGCGGCGCCAACTCCTCGATCCACCGTACTGAAGAAGACGACAGTTCGCCCGACCCTGCCTGGGCACCCTCAAGCAGAGGTTGAGCCCGTACCCGGTCCAATAGTCCCTTCTCCTGCACGCGAAGAAGTGACTATCCAACGGCTCATGGAGGGGTTGAGTTCGAGCCAGGCTGTGCTGACGAGTTCGTGGCACATCTTCGACAGTACCCTGATGAAGGCTAAGGCTCCCGTTCAGCAATGGAAGGATAAACAGGGCCTTGATCATTTTGTCGATGTCTTGCCGGCGACTCGGGGTAGCTCAGAAGCTGCTTCAAGGTTGGAAGATGGTTTTGTCTCACAGGCGACACGCAGGGCTAAGGAGCGGGCGACTAGTGTGTCTCGCTCGGGCCATCAATCGGGTGAATGAAACGAAGACCATGAATCGTTGGAAACCGTCTTGGAAGAGTGTGAAGACCCTACTGCTGGCTGTCTCCTTCCTTGCCACCGCATCAATCCAGGATGTGGCGGGTTCCCTTGCCAAAACTAGGACTGCATTCTCTGAGGATGGACGGCTGCTGCTGGTTCAGACGGATGAGTTGGTGGTCTGGGATCTTGAGACGAAGACACTCGTCGCGAAGATTCCGAGTCTCCCCTGCCAGCAGATTGCGTTGCTGAAGCAGGACGGGTGGCTGCTCTGTGTTGAGCACAGTGTCACGATCTACGATTGGAAGAACCGAGCCTCAGTGGCCACCATTCCACAGGAATCGCCGCAACCCTATAGCCTGCTGGCCTATTCGAGTGAGACGGATCGGATGATTCTCCGTCACGGGAACGAGGCCGTGTCCGTCTGGCAGCTCGGGAAAAAGCTGGTGCCGCTCAAGCATATCGCGCTGGAGGTGAAGAGAGACCCCCCCTCGGTGGCCGCCTCGCCCGATACAAAGCTGTTGGCGATTGCGCAAGGCCACACCATTCATCTGCATCACCTCACCAGCACAACCATCCGCGATCTTGTCATTGAGGGAGGAAAACCACGTGATCTGCTCTTTGCACCCGACAGCTCTCGTTTGGCCGCGAGTGTGGGCAAGACGATTCTCCTGATCGACCCAGTAGAGGCGTCCATAGTTACCCGCGCCACATTGGCGAGTGCTGAAGGGGCACAGGGCCCTCTCACTCCCGAGGTCTTCTCGCGGGACGGTCATCGTTTGGTAGCAGCCAACGGGGAAGGGAGCTACGCGCTGTTCAATGCTGATACGGGCGACTTGGTCATCTTGACTGAGTTCACCTATGCAGCTTCAGGGCTCGAGATGCGTTCACCGACACAGCTTCGTGCCGTCGACATTGCTGCCGATGCCGATCTCGTAGTTGGGCAATCGGAGCATCTTCACACCTTGCAGATCTGGGATCTACACACTGGGACGATGTTGCCGGATTTGTGTGGAGAGGATTGCCGCAACATGGGCCCTCACGTGTCGTTACTCAAATGGTCACCGACTGGTTCGAAGATCGTAGTCGGAATGCAGGGAGGCCTCAATCCTGATGTGGATGGGAAGATCTCGGTCTGGGATGTTCCCTCACGTTCCCCGGAATTGGTGCTAGATCCAGGCCAATCGAAGGCCAAGGTATTAGCGAAACGATCGACCCCACCGACATTTATTACGACGACACCTGCGGTCCCGGCATTCGTCCATGCGCTGGCCTTGCGCGCAGTGGTGACTTCGCCCAGTGCCAATCTGCTTGTCTCGAGTGGCGACGATGGACTGTTGAAAATCTGGGACCCGGGGCAGGGAACACTCTTGCGTCAACTGGTCCTGTCTGCTCCGGCCCATGCGCTGGCGTTCAGCGCCGATGGCGCAATTCTGGCGGTGGGCAGTGTGGAAGGGGACGTACGCTTGTGGGAAACCCAGACGTGGCGTGAATTCTCACCCTATTCAAGCAGGCAAGGTCGGATCAAGGCCCTGCAATTCCTTCCTGGCAATCGATTGCTCGTTATTGCAGGGGAGCGTTTGAAAGTTCCGGTCGTGGACCTCGTTACCCGAACGGTTGCGAAAGAGCTCGTACATACCAGTCTTTCTCCGGTGTGTGATGGGAACGGCTGTGCAAGAAAACGAACCATGCAGGGAGAAGTTGTCGACAGTCTGAGCTTCTTGGACGGAAGCTCGTTCCTCGTGACGACTTCGAAAACTGGTCGTGTCGTCTGGGACATGACGACCTGGCGAGAAGTTGAGAAGCCGGTCGGGATTCCGGCGGTCTGGTCCGGTCTGGGATGGAAACAGTCCTTGGTCTGGACGACTACTCGATCCAGTGACCCAAACGCTTCGACCCTGGCCCTGTGGGATATCAAGCGCAATGGTGTTGTCGCAAGCTTGGATACTTTCACCAACCGAGATACAGAAATTGATCATGGGCCGCCCGTGATGTTGGGAACATCAATGGCCGTCGATCCATCGCATCGGTGGGCTGCCACCAGAGTTGGTGAATATGTGTCAGTGTGGGACCTCTCGGCGCAAACAAAGCGAAAGACGTTCCATGTTAAAACCCCATATGATCTGCAGTGGACGAGTGACGGGAAACATTTGATCATGGTCACCCTGGACCGAAAAATCCTGGTCTGGTCTGTGGAGACCATGGAACCGGCGCACTATCTGCGAGATCCTTCCGTCACCCGCTAGGGAGTTTTGTTCTGCACACAGGTCTCTTTTCGTTCTTGCTACTTACCATCTGATCCATTGTATCCGCGAATGTTTTGTGGTACCAAACAATGAATGGTTGTTTCATGAGAGGTTGAATGGCACCAAAGAAAGAGTCCGCGTCAGATCCTGAATCGAAATCTTCCGCTCCTCGATCAAACCACGAACCAGCCGCAAAGACGAAAGCTGCCGCCAAGCCGGTGGAACGAGTCACTGCGGTTGAGATGGGGGCGCGTCAACGGGAAATCTCTGTCTCGGAATTTTTCACGAAGAACCGGCACTTGCTCGGCTTCGACAATCCACGCAAGGCGCTACTGACTTGCGTCAAGGAGGCGGTCGATAACGCACTCGATGCCTGTGAAGAGGCGGGAATTCTTCCGGATGTCACGGTCAAGCTGGAGGTGGTGTCGAACGGGGAGCCGGTGGCACCCAGCCAGGCGAGTCGATTTCGTATCACGGTGACGGACAATGGCCCCGGCATCGTGCGCCAGCAGATTCCCCGGATTTTCGCGAAGCTGCTCTATGGGTCCAAGTTCCACCGGTTGCGGATGAGCCGTGGACAACAAGGGATCGGTATTTCCGCCGCAGGAATGTATGGACAACTGACGACCGGCAAGCCGGTCAAAATTATTTCCCGAATTGGTCCGAAGGCTGCCGCGCATTTCTTCGAAGTCCAGATTGATACGAAGAAGAACGAGCCGTTGGTTCACGAGAATAAACAGATCGACTGGGAGCAGCCACAAGGCACGCAGGTTACGCTGGAAGTCGAAGGTAAGTATCAGAAGGGCCGCGCATCGGTCGATGAATGGCTGGAGCAGACCTCGATCGCCAATCCGCACGTCAGGCTGATCTATCACACGCCCGAAAAGGAAACGAAGGAATATCCGCGCACCTACCACGAGCTGCCACCACAACCCCGTGAGATCAAGCCCCATCCATACGGTATTGAGTTCGGTATGTTGCTCAAGATGTTGCAGGACACGAAGAGCCACGCGCTCTCCGGGTTTCTCGCTGCCGATTTTTGCCGCGTGTCTCCGGAACTCGCTGATGAGATCTGCAAAGCCGCCAAGGTGTCTCCGAACGTCAAGCCTCGTGAGCTGAAGGGGCCAGTAGCGGAGACGCTGTATAAGACACTACAAGAAACAAAGATCATGGCGCCGCCGACCAACTGTATTTCGCCGATCGGCGAGAAGGCGATCCTCTCAGGACTCTATAAGCAGATTAAGGGTGAGTTTTACACGGCTGTCAGTCGCCCACCGGGGGTGTATCGCGGCAATCCGTTCATCATCGAAGCAGGACTGGCCTACGGCAATAGGCCTCAAGATGAAAACAAGCGGCAGCAGCCAGCCATGCCCAAGGCCGAAGGGGAGCATGAAGAGGAAGACTCGGAGCTCGCCCGCGTGATCCGCTACGCGAATCGGGTGCCGCTGCTGTATCAGCAATCAGCCTGTTCGATGTTCAAAGCCGTCCTGAGCACGACCTGGAAAAACTATGGCTTGACGCAGTCGCGTGGAGCCCTGCCGGGTGGCCCGATGGTGATCTTTGTGCACATGGCGTCGGTCTGGGTGCCGTTTACCAGTGAGTCCAAGGAAGCGATTGCGGATTACGACGAAATCCAAAAAGAAATCACGCTGGCGCTTCGCGAGTGCGGCAGGCGGTTGGGACTCTTCATTCGAAGACGCGAACGGGCGGCCAGCGAATTTCGGCGACGGAATATTTTTGAGCTGTATATCGAGGAAGTCGTCGACGCGTGTAATCGGCTCAAGGGAGGCACGCTGCCGAAGGAAAAGTTGAAGGCACAGCTCCAGAAGATTGCGACGTCTCGGACGGGCGGCCAGAAAACCGACGAAGCCTTGGGGAAGACCAGTGCGGGACCAGAAGGGTTGCCGCATTCGATTATCGTGACGGCGGATGGCATAGAAGGCGAGGCGGAATTGGCCACTCAGGTCGAGGCTCATCAGTCATCAGCGAGGCCGACAACAGAGACTGATCTTCTCGGCGACGCGATGCCGATCGGCACGCGTGCAAAGAACGGGAAGACCTTGCCGCCGGTTGACCCTGAACAGGTTCCCAAGAGAGCAAAAAAGAAGTCAGATCAGACAGCGCTCTTTGCCAATACACCTAACACGGGCAAGACGCCTGGCAAGAAGTCGGTCAAGTCGGCAGAGACAGCCGTTCCTCGCAGGAAAAAGTAGGACCCTATGACGACGACGAAAGTGAAGAAGACAACCGTAGTCGAAAAAAAACTGATCAGCCTGGCGGATATCGTGATCCAAGCGGCCGAGCGGTCAAAAGATCCGACGTTTCAGATTCCCATCCGTGCCCTCTCGAATGTGTTCTTCAATGAAAAGAAGGGCCTCATCGAGATGGGAGGTAAAAAGCAGGAGCGGTCGTTTTTCAATGTTGGCATGGCGAAGAGATTTATGCAGACGGTGCTGGTCGCCGATGCCCTCTCCGAGTTACAGCGGGCTGATCTCACCACCTCGCTTCGAGAAATTTACTACCGCACGAAACACACGATCAAAGATTCTCACGAGAATACCTTCGATGCACAGGACGAATCCGATCCGGTCATTGAAGATTTAGAGGTGTCCCTTGCGACGCTTCGAGAAGAGCTCCATGTCAGTGCGGAAAACAGAGGCAGTATCGTGGGGCCGGTGGTCTTCGGTGATGATGGCGATCGTGTCGATTGCTCGAAGTTGGGGAAGGGCGGGTACTCGGTCCCATCGATTGTTGAACCGGAGTATTTGGAGATCCGGCGATGTACGGCAGATTTCCTGCTGCTTGTCGAAAAGGGAACTCAGTGGAACCGGCTCTCGGAGGACAAGTTCTGGCGGCGCTATAACTGTATTCTCCTGACTGGAAACGGTCAGCCCCCTCGGGGTGTGCGGCGGTTAGCCTGTCGGCTGCACGAAGAACATCGGCTGCCGGTCTATGTGCTGGTCGATAACGATCCCTGGGGGTACTACATCTATTCCGTCGTCAAACAGGGCTCGATCAATTTGGCCTTTGAGAGCGAACGGATGGCTATTCCAAAAGCCAAGTTCGTGGGCCTGTCGAGTGCTGATCCAGAGCGCTACGAACTGCCGCGCAATGTCGGAATCAAGCTGAATGAGAAGGATATCGCACGTGCCAAGGAATTGTTAAACTACCAGTGGTTCCAAAAGCCAGCGTGGCAGGTGGAGATCAAGCGCATGCTCGCGAGTGGGCTGAAGTACGAACTCGACGCGCTGGCCAATAAGGATTTTCAATACCTGACGAAGAAGTATCTGCCGAGGAAGCTCAAGGAAAAAGACTGGCTGGACTAACTGGCCTCCTCTCTGTGCCATCACTCAGCCACCAACAGTCCGCGTGCATGAATTGGCTATGAAGACCTTGCCTGCTTGGACGGCGCCGCTTCGCGATTGGCAGGGCCGTGCGCTCTCGGCGGTCCGTACCCATCAGACCAAAGATTTTCTGGCGATGGCGACTCCTGCTGCGGGCAAGACACGTTTTGCCTTGCGTGTAGTGCATGAATATCTGGCGAAACAGGCCGCGGTCCGGGTGCTGGTCGTCTGCCCGACGAATCATCTCCGCACACAATGGTCGGATGCGGCGGGGAAGATTGGGTTGCAGCTTGATCCGGCGCTGACCAACGAACAAGCTGCTGAGGCGCCGGACTATCACGGCGCGGTGGTGACCTATCAGCAAGTCTGTCTGGCCCCGGAGATCTTCCTGCAGGTCTGCAAGAACAAGAAGACGTTGCTCATCTTTGACGAGTTACATCACGCCGGCGATGGGAAGAACTGGGGGAAGGCGCTGCGCTCGGCGTTCGAGCCGGCGGTGTTCCGACTGATTCTGTCTGGTACGCCCTTTCGCTCGGACAACAATCCAATCCCGTTTATTCACTATGAACAAGGAGAAAGCCGGGCGAATTTCTCGTATGGGTACACCGATGCGATTCGGGATAGCGTCTGCCGACCCATTGTCTTTCCGAGCTACGAAGGCGAGCTGAGTTGGCTGTCGGAAGGCCGTGAGCATCATGCCACGTTTGAAGACGGGCTGAAGTTCAATCGCCAGCGGGAACGGTTGAAGACGGCGCTTCTGCAAGACACGTGGCTTGGGCCAGTGATCACCGACGCCCATGCGCAACTGACACGTCTTCGGAAGGAAGAGCAACCGGATGCCGGCGGACTAATCGTCTGCATGGATCAGGACCATGCGCGCTGGGTGGCCGACCTGGTTGCCCGTATCACTGGGACAAAGGCGGAAGTAGCCGTCTCGGACGATCCTGCGGCCTCGCGCACCATTGAGGAATTCGCTAGTCACAAAAAGCAGCAGTGGCTGGTGGCCGTCAACATGGTGAGCGAAGGCGTCGATATCCCTCGACTCCGTGTCGGCGTCTATGGGACGAACGTGATCACGGAAATGTATTTCCGTCAGGTAGTCGGCCGGTTCGTGCGGATGCAGGAGGGCCTGCCTAAACCGCAGCGGGCCTGGCTGTATCTGCCCAAAGATCCGGTCCTGGTGCACTATGCGAGGCAGATTAAGGCGGAGCGCGATCACGTCTTAGAAGACATCATGCCGGCCGGGCAACGAGACCTCTTCGACCGTGTGACGATTTCAACGAACGAATACATGCCGCTGATGGCCGTCGCCAGGATGGATAGTCTGATCGGCGAAGACGAGGCGAAAGGGGAGGCCGATGCGACGACCGTTGCTGAACCAGCTGTATCCCTCCACCAACAGAAGGAAGATCTGCGAGATCTCCACCGGTTGTTGGTCACCAGTCTTGCGCGAACAAGTGGAATTGATCATCGAAGACTCAACGCAGAATTGATTGCCCGCACTGGGAGCCGCGTCGATCAAGCAACAATCGAGCAGCTCAAGAAACGGATTCAACTATTAGAGCGGTGGAAAGAGCGGGGCTACGATGGCAAACGATAAGGCTTTTCCGTGGCAGCTTCTTTCTCGCGCAGATGTTTATCGAACAGGAATGGCCCAAATGGGAGAAGAGAGGCCAGAAAAGCATAGAAGGAAAATTTGTTGTCCCATTGGTGCGTAGTCCGGAGCATGGCCAACTGGGCGACATAAGCCAAGAACAAGATTCCGTGAATCGCTCCCACGACGGTTACTACCCTCGGCATCCCCATCAGATACTTCATCGGCATTGCTACGAATAGCAGCAGAAAAAAAGAACTCCCCTCGGCCAAGGCGGTCATTCTAAATCTTCGAATTTGACTCATCTGGGTTGAATTTCCAGCCTAAGGAATCTGTTGCGATGTGGCTAGCCTGTGGCATTGTCATCAACTCTTGAACCAGTGTCAATGTAGCTTGTCACAATGAGATCTGTAGGGGTGGGAGTGGAGCGGAGAGTAATGAGTACGAAACAACAGACACCACGGTCGTTAGACCGTGGTGCTTCAGTCTATCTTGTTCCTCGGCTCAGTTCGGCGGCAGCATCCAATAACACCATCCGAGAATAAATGGGGTTGCCACATACATGGCCTTTTTCCCGAAGGCATCATTTACCCCATAAATGAGGATGCCACCGATGAAGACGAAGTAGATCAACCCAATCCCTCGATAGCTAGCACTGTGTTCTGCCGCTAATGCGAGGGCTGGTGATCCAAAAATCAGTCCGGCTATGAGTGTGGCTAAGCGTGTCATCGCGGTCTCCTTCCAAGACAGATAAAATGATTGGGCTTGTTGTCGACGCAGGGTAGAGATGTAGACACAAGAACGCCCTCGCGGTGATGGGAACCAGGAGGGCGTGGGGTTGTTCTGGAGCGGGGTCTTATAATGGCGTTAACGAGATCTAGCAGGGAGTCACAGAACACCTCTTTGTCTACATGGGATGAGGCATGCTGATCCTTCCTAGCCAGGAAGTCAAACCAGCGATTTTCCGTTGAATATGTGAGACGTACGAGGGAGAGATCCGAAGGTGAATCGCGACGGCCTAGGACAGTGTCTAACGGAGCCGCTTTTGATTCGCGGCTGATTGCTGCGGGACGAGGGAATCATCACCACTTCAATGCGGTCTCCGGCTTCAAATAAGTCAATACGCATGCCGGACCATAGGTTAGAATTCGTGGAACACCAGCCACTATCATGAGGCGAGTGTCAGCGCATTGATGAAAAAGCACGCGAGATGTATTAATACAAGACGTAACCCCAATCTTCATGTCCAGGAAAGAAGTGGGGCATCCGCCGCCATCAGCAGACCGTCAATCTTCAGTCGGCTAGCCCAAATCTTTTTAAGGGGTTTTCAACCAACACTTCGATCTCAGATCGTTCTAAAATGCCCTCTGCTATTCCGAGCAAGCAAGATACTTGGAGAAAGGCTGTGTTCTGACGCAAGCACCAATCCCGCATGTCCTTGACCCCATCAGCCTTAGCTTGGTGTTTGACCAACTTCTTTAAAAGATCTGGCTTAGAGTAGTAATCGTTAGGTAACCTATCGGCTATTTGCCTGGCACCGGCCCAATTATTTGCTTCAATGAGTATTCTCAAAATAAAGTCATAGGCACCTGGCCACGACTTGGGTTCCTGGATCTTTTCAACGGTGGTTACTGCTAGTGGCAGTTCGCCTATGCCCGCCTGAACGACGGCGACATTAATTAAGCCTTTAGTGTCCTGAATCCCTGGATCGTCGGCTACTCTCTTTATGGCACGTGACAGTCTTAGAAGAATTTTGGAGGGACTTTGCATTCGCTTGACCTTATGGACAGCGTTGACGATATGGCTCAAGGTCTTCAGCTTGGTGCTTACAAGATCAACACTTTCGGCAATGTCTAGAGCCATCTCTCCCTGCCCTGCTACTGCCGCAATAAGAGCAATCGCTTCTAGCACTCCTGCTCTCATCTTCTTTAACTTCTCAAGATCATTCTTCGTGACGTCGAGGCTCTTTGTGCTGACTTTCACGCTCTGAATCGCTTGTTGGAGCGTTTCAGAAACTGCAGTGAAGTGCTCAGCATAAATCTGATCCTGGGCAATTCGCATTAATGGGTACCACCGTCCATCCTCTGGTAGGGTATCGGCCAACTCGAGGCTTTTGCGGAATGTGTCTGCGCTGCCACGGCTGTTGCCGGCATTGGCCTGTACCTGTGCAATCAAGTCTAGTGCGCCAATGGCCGTTTCTCCTTTGTAAAGGCTACGTGTATCTTCCAAAGCCAGCTCGAGTGTTTGCTCGCTTGCTGATTTATCACCAAAATACGCCTGTGCCGTGGCGATGATGACCAAACCCTCAACCGTCGATTTGTCGTGCGGTGTTCTGATTTTAGGCTTGCTGGACAGAATCTTTTCCGTGGCACTCTGAAAGGTCTTGGCCATTGCTGCCTGATCGCCTGCCTCGTGCTGAGCCTTCGCAATCCTCGCAAAATCGATGGTGGAAGTGGCGAGCTGAAGAGCTTGCTGGAATGTCTGTAGTGCCGCCGCATCCCCGGCTTTGGTTTGCGCTCGGCCGATCCGTGCCAGGAAAATGATTTTCCCCTCATTCGAGGGGAGATCATTTAAGGCTGCGAATACTGATGGGGTATAGCCACCTTTCAGCAACGCTTCCATAATGGGATCGATGCCAGAGGTCGCAAGATCACTCACACTGGAAATGCCTAGTGCTTCAGACACTCGCCCTGTCTTTGCCAGGGCGAGTGCAATCGCTTTCTGTTCTAAAGGCTTGCCGCTTCTTTCAGAGAATACTGATACTGTCTTTAGTGCTCCGTCAATATCACCGGCCATAGCCTGAGCGTGTACGATTTGACGGACCAACTGCGTAGTCCTCATATCAGATCCTGAGTTCGACCCGGCGAGATTGATCTGGGAAGCGAGCGTGCTTGCTTGACGAAGGAGATCTTTTGCTTCAGCAGTGTCTGCATCTTGTTGTGGCGACCGAACGGAGGTTTGGGCAGTCTGCCCATCAACGGCGAAACCATTTGCACAGACGATCATTAGAAGAAGGGCACCACATTTTTTCATGGTCTATCTAGCTCGCGTCGGCACCGGTGGCTACAATCGATCACACAATAGGCCAATTCCTCAGGTCTAGATCAGTCTAGATTCTCGATGCAAGTCACCGGCTGACTGCTCGATCCATACTGGGTCAATTTGGTCTTGCATGGCAGCTAACTGCCTTATATCGTTAGCCTAAATTCAAAGAATGCGCTGCCTCACTTAATTTCCGAACATGAATCGCCGTGCTTCACAATCTCACCAGCTTGGCTTAACCGCCGAAGTGATGCTTCTTTAGTTTTCACTTGATTGTCTAAGTGACCAGGCAAGGTTGCGCCTGTAGGATCTTGGGGTCAGCAACTTGCTTCATGAATTATCTTCATGCAGGTGACTCACGCTGCCACAGTCTATTGCCTTCAAAAAGAGAGTGCGGTGAAGGAGATCTTGACTGCGGGACTATATCCTGGGGCTGAGCCCACATCGCTGGATACGTGATTCTATCGCCTTCCGTCATGAACGCAACGAGAATATCATTCCAACGCAGACAGACGGTTGAGCGGAGTAAACCTGAATTGTGGTTAGGCTTGAGTATGGACGGAGATGGTGGGGGTCTGGATTGAGTTTTGACTTATTGTGTTCTGAAACAGCTGCAGTCCGTTTGAATCAGCGTTTGTATATTTCTTGTCGGTGATCAACTCGCAAGACGACGATCTCTTGGCCTTGCAGATCAAAGACCACACGGCAATCTCCAATCCGGAGCCGATAGGATCCCAACTCCGATTGTTTCAGGGGCTCGGGGTGGGCGAGAGGACACATCACTTCTTATACTTAACCCTTGATAAGGGATCAACGGGATTAGGCCCGCGTCGAATCGATTGACGGACGCGGTTCACGGGAGATATGGGCGGCTTTTCGATGGCCACTTCGGTTGGTCCGTTTCCAGAAGGAGCGGTTCCGATTTCGGCCAATACACCGCGATGGTCTGAGGGCCAAAGTGCGTCGCCGTTCGGGAGTCGACCGGGCTGGTCAAATGCCAGACGGCTTGAACGCACGACCGAGCTTCCATTGGTACTTCCATCAAATAGGAAAATAAAATCGACACGGCGATCGGCAGTGGGCCATTCGACTTGGATGTTTTGCCAGACCGTTCCTCCGGGTACTCCCGGATTCGCGATCCGGAAGGCGTCGATGAATCCTGGCTCTTTCTGCCATTCGGTGAGGACTGGAGATTGCTCTCCGGTATTCAAGTCGCCCATCAAAAAGGCTCGCCCGGTTCCTCGATGTTCACGGAACAGTTCGCCAACTCGTTGGAGTTGGCATTCGTCGCCTTTCGACGTGTGGGCGGAAAAGACCTGGGTCGGCCCATCGGGAGCCTTAATCTCGGCTCGCAAGAGAATGCGAGGGTCCATGCGACGTGGGCATCGAGGCAGGTCGTAGACTTCTGAAGCGACGATTGGATAACGGCTCAGGATGGCCGGTCCTTCTTTGAAGCCGATGGCTGAGGTGATTAGCCGATCCACAAAGCCAATGCCGAAGATATGTTCGGTCGCAGGAGCGAACACCATTTGGTATCCGAGTGCCTCAGCGATTCGTTGCGGCACGTTGCCATGCTTTCGGCTGTCTGACGCTTCTTGAAGTGCAATGATGTCAGGTTGCAAACGCTTCAGTTCTTGAATGGACAGGTCGAGCCGCTCTTCGAGATGGGTGCCGCTCTCGAAGAATCCTGACCAGGCTCCATCATGCAGCAGGTTGTAGGTCAAGACTCGCAGTGGAGGCGAATCTCCTCGGCCTTCTTCAGCGTGCGTTAAGGGACTGCAGAGTAGTAGGATGGCGGCCAGCCACGGGAGGGTATACGAGATGCGGGTGACCATGGGTGATACACGTAACATACGCCTGTCTCCTAAATCTTTCCACAGTGAAAAGCAGAGTTGGGGTCGGATCTTGAATCATGCATAAGCAAAAGGATGTGAGTTTAGCACCGATCTCAAAATCGTTAATAGGGTGGAGACGCGTCCGCATGCAATCGGGGCCAGAAAACGGGGACATCCTATATTTCTGATTGCCTTGTTAGCGCGTGAGGTCTAGCTATTTACTGAGGCTTCCCAGAAATGTGACGACGTGGCCTCGTAGGGCGGCCACGAAGCGCTGGAAATTCAGGTCTTCAGCTGGCTGCGTGATTTTTGTTTTTGTGGAGTTCGTGGCCATCATGAAACAGGCTGAGGTATAAAGGCGCTCTAACACCAGGCGGCGACACAGAAGTTCGTAGCGCTTGCTGTAGGAGACGCCTTTGTACCGCCGGAGGGCTGCTGTATCCTGGAAATGTGCTTCGCCCCGGAACTCAGGGTCTACTTGGAAGTATGGTTCCTTGTTGGCGACAGGGATTTTGACATTGTCACGATCTTCTAAGAGGAACAGATAGCCAAGAAAAGGAGGAGGCGCTTGACCGAAGCGGCCTTCTCGGAAGGCTGTCCAAATATCTTTGGCGCTGCCCACTGCTTCTTCCGAACGATTGTTCACATTGTTGCCGATCGACTTGCCGGCTTGGGACTTAAACTCCATGGCCAAGACCAGAGCGCCGTTGGAGACGACGATGAGATCCCATTTTTTCGTGGCTCTGAAGTACCCCGGTAGCTCAAGCGCGGTTCTTGTGCGGATATCGACCTTCTCCAATCCGGCTTCGCACAGAATGTCCGAAACCAAGACTTCCAGGGCACCCATCTGGGTCCCTCCAGTCACCTCACCTCTGGTTCCGGCATCGATTTTCCCTGACTGAACCTGCTTCTCTTTATTTTTCCTGCGGGCGTTCCAGTAGCTTTGGACGGCGGTTTGCAATCTCTTATCAATGTTCAAGCGCAACCTCCAGCGTGCGAGCGTTGATTCCATAGAGATCCAACGCTGCTTGGGTTGCTCGGGTCCTGTCACGAAGACGGAAGGCGTCTCTCAATTCATGGGACTGGATCTTCGACAAGGACTGTGGCGCAGGGACGCGGATACGGCGCAGGTACTGCGCTTGGAAGCGTAGGTAGCCGCCTCGCATGCGGACTCCATAGGATTCGACAAAAAACTGTCCCACCTTCGACAGCAGGATGCCACCGAGTACCTCCAGGTCCCATTCATCCGACTGAATGAAATACAGATTATGGTGAGGATATGTTTCGCCTCGATCTAAGACCGGCTCGAGGGTGTTCTTGATATCTGGAACATACAGTTTGTGTGTATGGGTGAGCGTGTGGGTGACGCGGTCAATCGTCTTGTACCATTTGTCGGCGCTTTTTTCCGCAGTGTGGCGTTTCTTCAGGGCTTCGGCATGTCGCTCGTAGTAGGCCTGCAACTTGGGATAGGGCTTCAGATTGACCAGCCCATCGTGGTTCCATGGATTCACGAGATAGTGTCCGGACCACCGCACCGTTCCGTCCGTCAGATCTTTCGCAAGGGCAAGCTTCAGCAGGCGGGAAGGCTCTACCAGGTCTGCATCTGTTGTGATGTAGACTCGATCGTTCCCCGTAGCCACGCCGATCCCGACCTTGGCATTCATTTCAAGGGGAGGAAACTGATCTTCTAGCCGTCGAAGGAGTGCCAGTTGTTCCGGCGAATGGCAGGGCCAGGGGTCTGACCCTTTGAACCATGTATGTACGACGGCTCGATGAATGCCCTGAGGCAGGATGGTTTGGCTGGTTGTCTGGAGCGTTGTTGCCAATTGTCCTGGTTGAATGTTTTCCGCATCCTGATCAGCGCTTGCCACAATGGTGGATTGCTGTATTGCGTGCCGAATCACCGTGATAGCGGGATAGGCGTCTACGTCATCATCAAAGGGATTGGCGTGGTGCATACTGAGGAGTATCTCGACGCTGTACGCCGAACTAATCAGTTGGCGTAGTTCAGTCCCATATTGGTTACGCATCCATCGATCTGCGCAGATGAAGGCGCAAACACCGCCCGTTTGCAACTGCCGGAGTGCGGCTTCGAAGAACGCCACATAGAGGTCGGCACGACCTCGCATCGTTGGATACGCACTCCGGTAGACCGAGGCCGTTTCTTCTGGAATATCCTCCAGGCGTACGTACGGAGGATTTCCAATAATAAAATTGGCCTGTCTGTGGTTGGCGTCGAGAAGGTAGTCTCTGTTTCGCACCCATGTATCGGCCAATCGCCTTGCCAGAGGGTTGGGTGCGCCGTGATGAATCAGAATCTCTTGGGCAGTCGCGCGCGCGCGCGCCGCGCTATCCTCATCTAGCTCATAGGCCAGCAGGGAATTGTGGCATTCTGACAGCGACCGACCAAGCTTTCCGCACGACTGTACGAGGCGCTCAATCATGGGACCGAGAAACGCGCCATCGCCAGCTGCTGGTTCGATGGCCAGGCTGTCCACTAAGTTGGTATTCGAGCAATAGCCGCTCAAGTCCAGAAGTAGTTCAACGACCCAACGCTTTGTGTAGACGACCCCTTTTGGCTCAGCTGCTGATGCAGAAGGTGGATGTCGGAGAGGCGCGATCAACGGAAGCTGAATGCCTCTTGTTGCGACTGATGGACTAAAATGGTTGTCTGACACGAGGGCCTCGATCTCTCCGAGGAGATCTGGTGGAAAAAGAGTGGTTGATAGTAGCTTGTCTGTGCTTTTCCTTCAAGGTTCGGTCAGGAGATGTACTCCGCCAGTGCTACAAAGATCTGACAGGTGGTGGGCTAGTTACAGGCTGGGACATGCCGTCCTTGCGCCGTCTTTTCAGCGGGTGCTAAGATCTTAGCAACAGAATCATTTCGTACTTGTTTCAGAAACATCATGCCAAACATTACATTACTCGTGTCGCCAAGTTGTGGAGCCTGTCCATCGGCCAAAAGTCTGTGGAAACAGTTACGCGTGAAGTACAGCTTCTCCTATCGTGAAGTGGATATCACCACGAAGGACGGCCAGGAGCTGGCCGACCGTCATTCTGTCCGTGCGGTGCCGGCGACGATCATCGATGGGCGCCTGACGTTCGTCGGTGTCCCAAGTCGAGAAAGCGCGGAGAAGGCCATTCAGTTGAAGATCAAACAGCGAGAAGGGTAGGGGAGCCATGGACGAATATGACAACGAGCTCCCGGATCTTCCACTCATCGCCAAGGGGCCTCCGCCGGATTGCCCAATCTGCGCCGACCCCATGTCGTTTATCGACGGCGATTGGGCCTGCGTTGACTGCAACGGTGAGCTCTTGGGGCCGGAGACCGGGTAGCGTACAATGACTCGCCATGTTGCAGGTCGTCACGGGTCGCTTTCATCCTACTCTTGAATCTGCTCTCGTCCATCGACTCACACGCGTCAAGGCGACTGATCCGCTTGCGCCGATCGCAATCTTCGTTCCGTCCAAGCCACTCGCCGATCGCCTTCGCACCGTTCTCGCTGTCGAACACCGGCTGTCGCTCTTCAACGTACACGTCTTGACCTTCCATCAACTGGCCCTGCGGCTGGCTGGAGACGTACGGGTCGACTACCCACTGCCGCGCATCGTTGACGAGCTCTTCTTTGAACAACTCGTCCGTCACATTGTTCACAGCAAGCTCACCAGCCAGGCTCCGTTGCAACGAATCGGACAATCCTCTGGGACGTGGGGCGCGCTCTGGGCGACGATCCGTGATTTAAAGGATGCCGGCGTCGATGCTGCGCAAGCGTTGCAAGGTCTCCGTGAAGGCTATTTCGAGGATGATGATCGGGAGTGGCTCGGCGCGCTCCTGTCGCTCTATGCGGCCGTGAAGGAAGTGGGCAAGACCCTCGGGGTTGGGACGCAAGACGATCTGGCCGAAGCCCTCATTCCGTTCATTCCGACTGCTACGTTTCTCCAGCCGTTGAAGGCCGTGTTCTATTATGGGTTCTATGACCTGACGCAGGTGCAGCTGTCCCTCTTTGAAGCGATCAGCCGTGCGAAGGACACGACCTTGTTTTTTCCGTTGGAGGATGACCCGGCGTTTGGGTTTGCTCGGCGCTTTTTCGATCGCCATATCCAGTCGCTGGTGATGTCGGACGATGTGACGATCCGGTTGGAACAGGAATCGTCAACGGTGGCGCACGATCACGCCCAACTCACCATACGGAGCGTAATTGGCGCGGAAGAAGAATTGGCAGCAACCTGCCGAACCATTCTCGATCTGATCGAAACCAACGGGTATCGATTCGATGAAATCGGTGTCATCGCCCGGACGCTCGATCCCTATAGCCTCTATCTTCAGTCGAGTTTCGATCGCCATCGTATTCCCTTTCGTACGACGGCATTGAGGCCGTTGATTCAGGAACCGATCTGCAAGCTCGTGTTGCAGGTAGCCTCCCTGCCGTTGAACGATTTCTATCGCACGTCAGTTCTCGATGTCGTGACGTCTCCACTCTACGTCACCGATTTATATGATGAGCTGGCGGCGTCGTATCGGCCAGAACAGTGGAAGATGCTTGTCCAAGCGCTGCACATTACGCACGGGGTTGAGGCGTGGACACGGTTGGAACAGGTGAGCCAAGCTGCAGTGGTGATTGATGGTGAGGAGAGCCTTGTTGATTCACTGGCCATTGCGCCGGAGGTGATCGGCCTGTTTTGGCAGGTGGTCTCACAGCTCACGCAAGACTGTTCGTCCCTGCCATCGCGAGGCACGATCGGTCAGATGGTCACAGCTTGTCGAGCACTCATTGAGCGGCACCTGCGCCGGCCGGATGCAGCCGTATCGACTACCGACGAGGGTCCGCTTGCTCGCCACACGATGACATGGTCCGCCATCGACCGTATCTGGGCCACGCTCATGGAGTTGGAGCCGCTCAACGAGGAGATGACCTGGGCCGAATTTGTTGAACTGTTGACCCATACCTTCGAGCGCACGACGATCCCTCTCCACGATGGTTCATCTCAGGGCGTGATGGTCTGCGACGTGATGGCGGCCCGCGGAGTGCCGTTCAAAGTCCTGTTCGTCCTCGGGCTGAACGAAAAAGTGTTTCCGCGCTATATTCGTGAAGATGCGTTTCTGCGCGATCGTCATCGGCGCGTGCTCGACGCCACACTTGGATTTAAGATCGATGAGAAACTGACGGCCTACGGAGAAGAGACCTTGCTCTTCCGCCTCTGTTGTCAGGCTCCCACTCAGCGACTCTACTTGTCCTATCAACGGGCCGATGAATCTGGCCGCATGCTGGCCGCCTCTCCGTCTCTCGGCGACGCGCGCCGTCGGTTCGGCCAGGATGAGCAGCCGATCGATGTGGTGCCTCGTCGTCTGACGGATCGAGTCTCACAACAGCCAACGATGACACGATTCCTGCCGCCGGCTGAACTGACTCAGTGGTTGGCTATGAATGGGCAAGACCCGACCGATCTGGTACGGGCGCTCGGACGTGATGCGGAGACGTTCCACCATGCAGCGATGGCGCTCGATCGAATCGAAGACGACGGCGCGGCGCTCAATCTCTTCGATGGGATGACGGGGGCGGTCGAATCTCATTGGGTGCGGCTCATCGAACGGGGTCTCGCTCCGACGCCGCTCGAACGGTATGCGCGCTGTCCGTTCCAATATTTTTCCACAGATGTGCTGCGACTTGAGCCGAGCCGGGTTGCGATGTCGCAGGAGCCAGATGCGGCGCTGGTTGGGACGCTCTGCCACGCCGCATTGCGTGGTTGCTATGAACAGCTCGTGCAGGTTGGGTGGCCAACTCGACAAGTAGCGGACGACATGATGGACCAGACGATCCGTCGGTCGGTGGAACAGGCGGCGGCAGACCTGGAGTCACAACATCGAACAGGCCACCATCTACTGTGGGAGTTGGCGAAAGAACAGATCGTGGCGCTGGTGATCGCGGCGGTGAAGGCGGACGAGGAGGAACAGGCCGAGCATCCGTACCAGCCTCTTGCATTTGAAGTGGATGGTGAAGGGACGATTCCTGGAGTCCTCGACGAGGGATTGTTAAAGATCCGTGGTCGCATTGATCGTCTCGATCAGAACCGGTCCTCCGGCACGATGCGCGTAGTCGATTACAAGTTCAAAGTCGGCGCAGCGATGAAACCGGAAGACCGGAACTTGGCCCAGTCGGCGGTCCGTGGGTATCGGCTGCAGCCACCGCTCTATAGCGGTCTCACGGTTCCTGGCCAGCCTACTCCGAGCCAGGTGCAGTTCCTGTTTCTCGCTCCTCAGTGGTCACCGACGATCAGCCGTTCAAGCTTTGAGACGATGTCGTGGTCCTCCGATACCGGGGTACTGATCCAGAACACACTGAGAACGCTCGTGGACGGCATCCGTACCGGACGCTTTTTCATTCTTCCAGACGGCTATTGCGATAGCTGTGACTTTCGTGTGGCGTGTCGGCGAGAGCATGCGCCGACGTGGTGGAGGGCTCATCGTGCGGCTGAGCCGAAAACGTTGAAGATGCTTCGTACACAGAAAATTGCCGATGAGTAACGATCTCCTGATACCGGATCGTATGGCGCGCGAGTTGGCCGAGACGACATTCGATCGCAATGTCGTTGTTGTGGCCGGGGCCGGGACAGGCAAGACGACGTTGCTCGTGAATCGCCTCGTGTATCTGCTGATGAAGGAACCCGCTCCGGTCTTGATCACGCAGGTCATCGCCTTAACCTTCACCAACAAGGCGGCGACCGAAATGAAAGTCCGACTGCGCGAGCGACTCGTTGTGCTGGCTCGCCCAGAGACTGACCCGGTGCGAGCAGGTGACGGAGGGGCTGTCTCGCGGGAAGATCTGCGAGATCGCTATGGACTCAGCGCTGATGCAATTGCCGCGCGTGCGCAGGTCGCACTCAACGATCTCGAAAAGGCCCAGATCGGCACCCTTCATAGTTTCGCCGGACACCTATTGCGACTCCACCCGCTAGAGAGCGGAGTTGATCCTGATTTCAAGGAAGACGACGGCTTACGGTTTGAAGAGCAATTCACTGCAGCGTGGGATTGCTGGCTCGACCAGGAATTGAGCCGAGCTGGACAACAACATCGCCTCTGGCGATCGGTCTTGTCATCGACCACTCTTGACACGGTCAGAACGTTGGCCCGGTCCTTGTGCAGCGAATTGATCGACCTCGGCACGCTGCAACAACAACTCGCATCGACAGCAGTGCCACCCGTTGTCTTGAGTTGGATACAACAGATGGGAGACCAGGCGGAGCAACTTTTGAAGACATACGATCGACCAAAGCGCCGGAAGGTTGAGCAGATGCTCGCCGCGACGGCGGCGTTGATGCGCCTCATGGCAGACAATGGGTTACCAGGCCGGCAAGGCCTGGCGATGGAAGAGCGAGAATGGTTCGGCAAGGATCTCGGGAGCGCCGTGGGTGGATGGGAGAAAGGTGATTTCAAAGAGGCGGCCGCGCTCATCCAGGCGGGGCAACAGCTCCTGGCGGTCGACCATGCGTTCTTAAACGATCTCGTGACGCTACTCATACCGCTTGTGCGGAACATTCGTGAAACCTTTGCTCGGCAGGGCTGGATTTCGTTTGATGGGTTGCTGGCACGGGCACGGACACTGCTCCTCGAACATCCGTCGGTCCGTGAACGGATTAAGCGGGACTATCGAGCCGTGTTAGTCGATGAATTTCAGGACACAGACCCGGTGCAGTACGAGATCATCCTTGCGGTCTCGGAGCGGCAGGGGAGCCAGGCGGCTCACTGGCATGAGATGACGCTCGAACCGGGGAAACTCTTCATTGTGGGAGACCCCAAACAGTCGATCTATGCTTTTCGGCGAGCCGATATCGAAGCGTTCGACCGCGTTGTGGAAAAGGTCACGATGGACGGTGGAGTGGCTCAGACGTTGACCACAAACTTCCGGAGCGATGTGGCTGTGTTAGAGCCGGTGAATGAGGTCTTCGATCGGTTGTTCGAACGACAGCCGCTGGTTCAGCCAGCGAATGTTCGATTGGAGGTGCGACCCCAACGGCGTCAGGTGTCAATCGAACCGGGCGTTCGTCTCAGCGTGACCAGACCGGATGGTGAAGCAGAGACATTCGATGCAGCGGGGGCGACGAGAGCCGAGAGTGAAGTGCTGGCTCGCTGGCTGAACGACGAGGTCCTGAGTCGCCCTTCCGTGAAGCCGGGACACATCGCGTTGCTCTTCAGGAAGCTGACGCAGGCTGATGCCTACCTCGATGCCTTGCGCCGGCACGATATTCCCTACGTCATCGAGGGAGAAAAGCATTTCTATCGTCGTCAGGAGGTGATTGACCTCGTGAATCTGTTGCGGGTTTTAGATCACCCTCATGACGAAATCGCGTTAGCCGGTCTCCTTCGCTCACCACTTGGAGGGTTAACGGATCGGGAGCTCTATGAGCTCAAGCAAGCAGGGCATTTCAATTACCTCCAGGCCGTGAGTCTCGGGTCGTGGTCCCATGACAGCGCGGCGGCTGTTCAGCGGCTGTACGAACATCTGGCATGGCTCCACCGGGTGATTGCCATGCTGCCATTGGCTGAGGCCATCGCGCTGATGTTTGACCGATTGCCGATCCTGGATCTGGCGGCTGCATCACTCCATGGCGAACAGGCCGTGGCCAACCTCCTGAAAGTCAAACAGACGGCTGCGTCATTGGCCGATCGACCTCACATGACCTTGAGCGGATTTGTGGAGCTTATGATTGCCCGCCTTGATGAACAACCGGACGAATCGGAGAGTCCTCTCGCCGAGGAGTCGCTCGAAGCCGTGCACGTGTTAACGATTCATAAGGCCAAGGGGTTGGAATTCCCCATTGTTGTACTGCCGGGTCTTCACCAAGGGAGCGGGCGGGAGCGAAGCGTACCACAGGTTTCCTATGATTGGTCGAGTGGCATCTATGGCCTCTCCCTCGACCGTCATCGGTCTCTCGGTTCGTTGCTGGTCCAGCACAAACTGCGGCTGCGAGAAGAAGCGGAACGGCGACGCGTGCTCTATGTGGGGATGACGAGGGCCAAAGAGTTGTTGCTGTTGTCAGGAGGGATCACCGGCCGCTCAATCGGCGAAACGGTCTTTGACCTGCTGCAGAATATTGGGACGGGGGAGATCGGAACCGCCTCGACGGAGGCTCTGAAGATCGGCGCCAGCGCGATTCCTCATCGAGTGATCAAGGCACCGGAACGAAAGCGGCCACGCCGACGGTCGGATAGAGCAGCGAGTGCAGTAGTGCTTGATCCATATGAGGTTGCTGAACGGTGGAAGATCAGGACGGCTCGATGGACAGAGGTTTGTGAGACCCCCCATCATCTGACGCCGACAACGCTGGGTAAACGATTGGCGCGGGTTGTGCGTGAGACGACTCCGGCTCGACAGGATGTGGCGGTTGGACGGTTAGCTGGTGTGGTGGCGCATCGCCTACTTGAGCGATGGGACTTTTCACAGGACCCCTCTGGGTTATGCGCGCAGGTAGGATTAGCCCTACAGGCAACCATTGGGCCGGACGACCAGCCTCATGCTGAAGCGATCACTGAATCCGTGAACGATCTTCTTGCGACGTTCGGTCGATCGGAAGTCTATGAACGTCTCCGGTCGTCCCAAATCCTTGGCCGAGAAGTCCCTTTCGTCATACCGTGGGGTGACAGGCAGGTCATGGAAGGGGTGATCGACCTCCTCTACCGGCTTGATGGAGAGCTGTGGGTCGCCGACTATAAGACGGATGCGATATCAGCCGATCAGGCAGCCGTGCGGGCTGAGCAGTACAGAACACAGAGTGAAGTCTATAAGTCTGCGATCAGGCAGAGCCTCGGGTGCGACTCAGTTCGGTTTCACTGTCTGTTTCTGCGATGTGCAACGGCAGTAGAATTGTAAGGGTAGGGACAATGGAAATGGCCAGGTGTGACCATGTCTCATTTGAGGATTTTGAAAAGCTGGTTCAGCAGGCGATCGCGGACCTACCTCTTCCCTACGCTACGCTCATGGAATCTATTGCCGTGGTTGTAGAAGAAGAGCCGCCGCAAGACGTGCGTGAAGATCTTGAGCTGGATAGTGAAGACGATTTGCTTGGACTGTACCAAGGTCAGTCACTCGCGGCTGATTCGTTCTTTGGGCCAGGAGGGGAGCAGCCGCCACGAATTTCCATTTACAGGGGGCCAATCCTCCGCATGTGTGAGAGCCCTGAAGAAGTGGTGCAGGAAGTGCGTGATACCGTTGTCCATGAACTGGGCCACCATGTCGGTCTCGACGATGACGACATGCCGTATTGAGGATGCTGCAAAAACTCTCCAGCGTCATTCTCGCTTCGCTCAAGGCCTCAACGTACCAACCGCGTACGATTCGGCCTTTCGCTCACTGCGGCCTAGCTGGAAGAGATTTTCAAGCATCCTCAATGCATTACGTGCATCCTTGCCCAGCACTCAGGACTTTCAAGCGTGCGCAGCCTTCTGCCTCGCGCGCTGGTAGCCTAGGACGAGCATAATGAGTCCGATCGCCACCATCGGAATGGAAAGAATCTGGCCCATGGTAATCGGTCCGAAGATAAAGCCCAAGTGCTGATCCGGTTCACGGAAGAGTTCAACGATGAGTCGGCTCATGCCGTATCCGGTGATGAAGGTCCAGAAGATCGTACCAGGCGGGGTCGAACGTCGATCGATCCACCAGAGCACCGCAAACAGCGTCAGCCCTTCCAGTGCGGCTTCGTACAATTGCGAGGGATGGCGGCAGGCGAAGCCCCCTGCCGGGAAGACCATGCACCAGTCCACATCCGTCGATCGGCCATAGAGTTCCCCGTTGATAAAGTTGCCTATCCGGCCAAACCCCAATCCAATCGGCGTGACGGCTGTCGCTAAGTCCGCAATGGTATAGGTCGGAATGCCCTGCCGTTTACTGAACCAGATGAGTGCGATAGCGGTCCCGATAAGTCCACCGTGGAAGGACATGCCCCCTTCCCAGACCGCCAGAAGTTTCAGCGGGTTCTGGATGTAATAGGAAAAATTGTAGAACAGCGTATAGCCAATTCTGCCACCTAGAAATACACCGAAGGCCGCATAGACGACCATGTCATAGACCTGGTCTTTCCTGATCGCTAACCCTTTGTGGGCAACTTTTCGTTGAATAAGGAAGTACGCCGCAGTCAGGCCGATCAAGTACATCAACCCATACCAACGGAGCTGGATGGGGCCGAGTGCCACAAAAACTGGATCGATATTTGGGTAGGGGATGGCGGCTGGGGGGGGCATTACTGTGCTTCCAGAATAGTCCTTTGTAAGAGGGTACTTATATCACGAGAGGAACACGAATCTTGGATCATCCGTGGTACCCATTGCGCCGTACGGTAAAACTTGCCGATGGATCATACGGGGGCTCACGTGTCAATGCAAGGCAAGCGAGACAAGGATTAGAAATGGCTAAGGTTTGTCAGTGGTAAGTCAGCTTCCATGGCTGATTTTCAAGCACGCAGGAAGCTCAAGTGTTGGTTTTCTGAAACGACTGTGTCTCGGCCTGTTGAGAAAAAGAGACCAAAAATTAGTCACTTCTCATTGCCAAAAAACGCCTCCTGTGATTTTTCACGAGAATCGCCTCTCTTGCTCAGACTCAGATTCTGGCACAGAGCATGCTGAATGATCATGGCATAGGAAGCGTGCAGAAACGATCTTCCGGCTCATTTACCATCATGAGGAGGTTCACCATGTCGGAGCAGGGGAATCAGGTCGCCAAGGCAGCAGCATTCATTGCCGGTGGGGCGGTCATTGGAGCAGGACTCGGGCTCCTCTTCGCTCCACAGACCGGTGTGGAAACTCGTCGAAGCATTGGCCGGTATGCCCGCAAGGCGCAGGTGCAGACCAGCCGATGGGGTCGGGCCGTCAAGTCTGGGGTGGAAGAAGTGCTGGACCGTAAATCGGCCAAAGCGAAGAGTACTGAAGAGTCGCGGCCGCAATTGACTGCGGTCTTGAACTAAGCTTCTCGACGATCATCGGTAGCGGATCACCCCGTCGCTCTCCTCTGTCCGCACGGGCTGACTGCTACCGATGGTCCGAGGGGATCTGAATACTAATGGCCCCGGCCAGTCCTCCTGCCTGAGCACCTTCTCGCGGATAGCCGGACATATCAAGGATTCCCTTGGGGTTTCCATGGCAGACAAGACAATCCTCTGAATAATAGATCGGCACCACAGCTCTGAGTAACTGTCCACCGCCAAGCCACTCTACAATCGGGGTGGTCGAGGACGG
This sequence comes from Nitrospira sp., assembly GCA_005116745.1. Classification (NCBI taxonomy): domain Bacteria; kingdom Pseudomonadati; phylum Nitrospirota; class Nitrospiria; order Nitrospirales; family Nitrospiraceae; genus Nitrospira; species Nitrospira sp. Next base: position 194,661 of record SWDS01000009.1, read on the forward strand.
TTGGCTCGCAAGTCGTTTCAAGACCATCTCCTCATACTCATCCGGAGCGTTCTGCAAATTCCTTGGTTCGAGGGCGGCCTGTTTAATCGTGACCTTCGACCGCTTCGAGAATTTCCGCGCGGCTTGGCTTCCGAATGTGGCCGGGATAAAGTTCTTATAGCCGATCCCGCGCTGATTAATCACGAACTGGGCGTCCGCCACCACTTCTTTGCTTGTGATGAGCAGCAGACTCAACAAGTCTTTCGCCTGCGAGGGCATAGCGGAGGACGCATGTGTCAGGTCGATCTGTGTTTGCTGGAGAAATTCATCGAGGATGAGCCGTTCAAACACCTCAGGTGTGAATCCCTTCTCGCCTCTCCCTGAATCGTTGATCAGCGGTTGGTTCCGCTCAATGACGACACGCCCTGCATTGAGGAGGGTCGCTAAGAGCGCTGCCGTTTGTTCGGCCTCCTTCTGGGAAGTTTGTGACCAGCCACTTTGGGGACAGAGAAGAACCAAGACCAAGCCAAGAGGTAGAAAGATTTTTAGGAGACGCATCAGTATTCCTCCGCTTCTTCATCATTTTCCAGCAAGACGACACTGTCCTTGGTCATAATGGTCAGGAACTTGCGTCACCTCAAGCGGCAGCCCTTCTGCCGTCGCTCGCCGAGTAGGGGCATACTCCGCTTCGATCCAGCGCGTTCTCATCTGTTTCAATCGTCCTGATTCCTCCAAGCGAAAGAGCAGATTGTTTAAGAACCATTGTAACTGTCGATGCTCTTCGCTGGTCACGATGGAGAGATCCTCACGTGTGAGGAGGAGAGGCGACCCGTCCGGTTGTGTGAGTGGGTGCCACTCTTGCCAGACCCGTTTCGTCACATACTCGAGGATGGAATGGTTGGTCAGGATGACATCGATATTCAGATCCTTCGATTCAATGGAGGCGGGAAGCGAATCGCAGATGACCATGCGAACCCGTTTGAGATTGGCTTTGGCATACTGGTGAGAGGATCGTCCCTTCTGAACGGCGACGGTTAAGCCGGCAAAGCCTTCTTGGACGGCTGTGAGCGTATCCCAATTCCCGTTCTGCTTTCCCAATTGCGTCCGCACACGCTCTGCCACCTCTGGCTTTCGGATGATGGCGGCGATTCCGTCGTCGCGCAGGTACGGAGCCGAAAACCAGAGGCCGGCCGGTCTTGTACCGGGAACAGTCCCACTCACGGACGAGACAAAGAGATCGAGCTGCCCTTCATTCATCTTGATGAAGAGATCAGGGAACCGAGTGACGTGCAGGGTTGGAACAACGGGGGTCGATCGGCCGCAATGAGCGGTAAGTGCATCGGCAATCTCTCGGATCAGTTCGATGTCCAGACCTGTGACGCGAATACCTTCATTCGTGTAGACCGCGGGAAACACAAACGGACGAAACGGTTCTACCGAAATGCCGACGCGTAGCCGTCCGTGCGCACAAATCTCGGACAGTTCATCATGACTCAGCGGGTGTATGAGCTCGACGGCGTCATAGACAAGACCGCATCCTTGCAGAAGAATGCAGAGCCCCGCCAGGAGAAGCGAGCCATGGAATCTTTTAACGGCACACACGCGCACGATTCATATCCCCCATGTCTCGATAGCTCATAAGTGCCATCGGCTTAAAACCGAAGGCCGATGGTGAAGAGCCATTGTTTTGCCAAGTCGGACTTGTTCTGGGCATTGATCTCGAATCGCATGTACTGAAGTCCCATATCGACGGAAAATCCCTGAGCGACAGGAAATCGTACACCGATCTGTCCTCCATACAGGTAGCCCGGTGAAAGTTCGCCTCGCCCCGGCAAGGTACCTCCCAGCATTGCGCCGACATAAGGTACCGCCCGATGCTCCAGCGGACCGAAGAGCACATGTCGCAGGATGCGACTGATGGGTTTGCTGCTTGGAAAGTCCAACACGTCGATGAAATTATTCCAACGTGGGTTCGCATAAAGAAGATGTTGGTCAGTAGTTATAATAGGATTATGCAGACTGAAATACTGGTAGATCCCTCTCACTTCAAGGGGGCCATAGCGAAGCGCGGTGAATCCGCCTTTAACGGAGATAAGTCTGCTTTTAGGTCCAAAGTTTTGTTGGTTGAAGGCTGCGTCGAAACTGAACGGACGGAGCGGAAGAATGTCGAGCACCGCCTCTTGGCTCACCGCTTCACCCGGCATCGCCGTTATGAGCAGGAACACAGCGACCAGAAATCGTGAAGCCTTGGTTTGCAGTGCGCCACCCCGCGACCGTATCGTTGCAAATTGCCGCACGCTACATGATAGCGCAAGGCGAGGGTGGATTCTCTAGAGTTTTTCTGGAGTCTTGCTTAGGCGATCGCCAGGCATGCGATCCTGTGACAGATTCAGTCTGTCGCACACGATGTCTGGGTATAGTACATGGGTAGGTACGGGGCCACGAGAAAAGTGGCGGTAGACCATCGTCGCTATGTTAAAATCCGCCTCGCGCCGGAGTGGCGGAATAGGCAGACGCAAGGGACTTAAAATCCCTCGGGCTCAAAAGGCTCGTACCGGTTCGATCCCGGTCTCCGGCACCATATTCAACGGGTAAGGATCAGGCAGAAGCGACTCAGCGGGTTCTTTGACCTTCAATATAGCGAAAGAAGGATTTATGGACGTCAAGAAAGGACTTGTGCTCGTCGGGAGCGTGGTTCTGGGTATTTTGTTCCTGGTCGGAGGAGCATGGGTGATTACTGCGCCTCCGGACAAGATAGAACCCTCGAAGGAGAAGCAATGTAACGAATACGTGGAGCAGTTGGAAATGCTCAATCGGTACAAACTCTTCTGGTCGTTTGTCCAACGGCGAGGGGCGTTTAACGATTGCTTAAAAAGGGTGGAGGAAAACGGCCAGAAACCCTAAATCAATCGACCGCCTATGGTCCTCGTGCTCTGCGCAGCATGACGTCCCGTCACGGCTCTCATGCCGACAAGGAATTGTGACTATCCTCCAACCAGGTGGCCAAAGTCTCGGCGATGGAAGGCAGTCGTGTATGAGGTTCGGCCGAAGGTGCAAAGGGACCAGAGGAGCTAAGCCATGGTCTCCTACTCTCGACAAGCTCCTTTTTCGTGACGGATTGCTATTGTCCGCTGGTTGTCTCTTCCGCGCTGTTCCTCTGATTTTCTCGCTCCTGGTTGCGTTCCAATCGCTGAGTGAGGCTCCTGCGCTTGCGGAATGGCTTTTGGTCGATGGTAACAACAAGGCAAGGATCTATGTTGATTCCGAGACCATCATCCGGAATGGTGAGCGGGTGAGTGTGTCGGTCTTGGATGATCTGAGGACCGCTCAGACACGATGGTTCAAGACATACTTGTCTTCGCGCGCCCAGGAAGAGCACGACTGTGCGAACGGGCGCTTTCGGCTGCTGGCCGTGGAACATTTCGCTGGGAACATGGGAACTGGTGACGTGGTGTATCAGAAGTCAGGCGAGTCGGCCTGGGCACCTATTCCCAAAGAGACCCTCGCTCAATCAGTCTGGAAATTTGTCTGCAAGAAGAAGCGATGAATGGGGAAGAAGATTGCAGGGACATCACAACGAGGGTTTGTCCTGTCCACACTTCCAGCAGACGCCAAACTGACCTTCGTGACGCTCGCCGCACCCTGAGCATGTCCAGAAGTCTTGGTTCATCGGCGGCAACTCAGTTTCTTCTTCAAGTAGCTGACGGGCCTGATCGTAATCCTGATCTTGGAGTACCCACAGCTCCGGAAAAATCTCCACAAAGGGAATCTCTCCGGCAAGTCCTGAGGAACGCTGGTTCTTGATCATGCACCGGATACCGGCCTGCTCAAGCTGCTCCTTGCGCATCTCCACCTCGATCAAGTTCTGAGAGACGAAGACTTGTTTCACCCAAGTACCCTAGATCCCATCTGATCGTGAGTCAAGAATCCAGCTTCTGCCGCTAAGTTTGCCTTGACCTTCGGCCAATACTCGTGTAACCATCGGCTACATGATGGATCGTGAAGAGATTACCCTCGGGGTCTACCTCCGGCAAACAGCCGGTGACCGGCCTGGGATTATCGCAGTTGTCCACCGGGTCGGGACAAGCTTGTCAGGGGAGTGGTTCTTTCAGTTGCGGTACCTTGGTTGTCCAGCGGGAACGAGGAAGAGGTCTGGTTCGGAATGGAGCGTGAATCTTCGAGAAATAGATCTAGCCTACTTCGACCTGATCGGACCATGGATCTCTGCACAGGCATTATTGGCATCGCGCCCGCCTTCCTCCAAACGAAAGAAGGAGCCCGCGCTTCTGGCCTGGAGACGAGGGACCCCACATCCGGACCAGCTTCGGATGTTTGAAGATTGCTGAGCACAGCGCCACAAGGTTCCATCGGCTTCATAGGGCTTGTCTGACGTTGGCTCTTTGGCCATTGTTTTGAAATGGTTATCGGTAACCATTTCCTACAAGGATGTTGATTGCCTGTTTACCCAAGGTTTGGGCTTCATACCGGTGAGATTTCTCGCGCCATGGACGATCGCCAGAATCTGAGCAGACCCTTTCTTTAGCCGATAGATCACTCGATAGCTTTGGACGAGGAGTTCACGAATCTTTGGATCGGAGGCTTCAGGAACAAGTCGGCCACTTTCAGGGAATGAGGCCAGCCGATCAACCGAGAGGATGAGACGCTCAACGATGGCATCAGCATACTCAGCGGAGTCTCTGGCAATGTAGTCTTGGATATTCTCGAGGTCCGAAACAGCGGGCTCAGTCCACTCGATGCGGGTCATTTCTTGAGAAAGCGTTTTCTTACAGCGCCATGCGGTACCACTTTCCCTTCATCTGCCGCCTGAATACCGGCTTCAATCTTCTTCCGGACGTAAATCTCGTACATGATATCGTCCCACGTGGATTTCTCCGGCAACTTCTTCATCATCTCCAGCGCTTGTTTCTTCACTGTCGGCATATGTGCCCTCTCAATACTTGGCCCAAAGTGTAGGCCCCACCTGGCAGAGAGTCAAGAATACCACTCAGCTACGTTGCCGATACCCATCAAGGATTGAGGTTGGAAACAGGTCGGAGCGGCGGCTCAGTTGGGGAGTAACTAAGCTTGAGGGGGTAAAAACTTCTGGTCGGTCAGATGGCGGGCTTTTCCATCGAACGCCTGGTGCATTTTCTTTCATTCCGGGCGGCCCATCGGGCATGAGGAGGAAAAGAGTACCGGCTCCTTTGCATGTCCATATCATGGTGTGTCACGGCGTTTGGGCATCACATTGTAGTAGGTCTCACATGCCGCAATAGGAAATAGCCGGGGAGTTATGCATCCAGAATCCTGCTGGCCAGGAATTAGTCGCTTCACGGTTTAATCTTCTCAATCACTGATAGCTTTCCATCAGAACCGTATGTGAGATGGTAGATTACCAATCTGTCTTTGGCCGCGATCTCAAGAGGGGTAAAGAGAAGTTCGGTGAGGCAAAGCGTAAAAAAATCACCTGCCGCGTAGAACACTCCTGTGAGGAGTTTGAGGGTCCAATGATGCGCATTAGGATCTAATTTGTACCGGTCATCGTATCCTCCACCTTCAGGAGTAGAGTAGTTGTCAGGTTCGCCGAGCGTGGCGATCACCACGGATCGTTGAACGCCAACTTGAATGACGTTGATATCACCTCGCTTAGACTCGCGACTGGATACCATTAACACGGAACATCCCGACAGGCTTAAAATAAGCAGGCACGTGACAAACAGGTTTGGTCTGCGCATTTCCCCCTCCTCCCTTTCTATGAGTAAGATCGCAATGCGAGCAACTCTGCCTGCTACGTTAAGAATGGCAGAGGCTTATGAGACGAAGCATCGCATAAGGCTATAGAATCTCTTACAAAGTACAACGTAGTAAAAGAATGTCAAATAATATTAGGAAATGAGTGTAATGTGCGGGGCTGTAGGTGGAAGATTGCCTATTGTGTCTCTACAGAAACTGCATAGGACGGCACAAAATGGTAGTTTCCGGCTGATGAAGTATCAGCGGCGATCGGTTCTCAACCACCCAGGCTCACTACTTCTTAAAAATCAGCCTCGGCTCGGTCATGCTGCCCATCGGGACCGCCACCAGTTCCCACCCGTTAGCGCCAAATTCGTTCAACTTGGTTTGCATATTCTGGGTGTCAGGGAGCACTTCAACGATCTTGTACTGAAACCGCTTCGGCTCCTGTGCTTTCGCGTTGAACTGTTGCCCCGTGAGCAGCAGAAGCCCCAATGCGCTAAGACTGATACCTGCGATCACCCACGCAACTGAAAGACGTACCTTCTGCATATCGGCCTCCTTTTTCTTCCCCAGTGAAGCCAGGAAGGTTCAGGTTAGGGATGCATCATGCGTCATTTTACACTGACGAGAGAAACAGTTCTTGAGGGCAGAGAAAGCCCGAGGGAGAACAAGTCGGCTGATCGAATGTTTTCTTCGCGATGAGGCGCGAGCTTTTATAAGGGCCGGCGAATGGGCTTCAATTTTCCGCATGGCCTCACGATCATAGACCTTTTCGCCACAAGCTGGACAGTCGTGAAACTCTAGTCTTGGTACCGAGTACATCTGTCCATGAAACTTGCCGGTCTATTTCTTTTTGACCTTCTTTATCTTGTTGCTTCCACAGGTAGGGCATGCTGATAGTGTGTATCACGATAGCCTCTCACCACTAGGCAAATGCCAGTCTCCCTTTTGGTTCTGGGATTGGCCGCCCCAATTCCCTTGCCGTTTCAATCCACTCCCGGATGACGGTTTCAACATTTGCCAGCGCTTCTTGGTAGGTAGTGCCATCTGCCGCACAGCCTGCTAACTCCGGCACTTCGGCAATGAAGGCTTGATCGTCCTTGCTCCAATAGATGATGACCTCGTATTTACTCATTGATGTTGCCTCCCAACTTGTACCGCAGGATCACCTGGCGTACCTGTTTCACCTGATACGGTTTGGCATGGGAGCCTCTTGGCTGTAGATTCAAAATCTCTTCGACTCCCGTTCTTGTAAAAATATGGTGGCTTCCTCGGATTCTCTCTTCAAAACCCAACTCGCCCAGCAAGTGCAGTAGTCCGTCGAACGGAATGTTCGCGTCCGATGTTCCTCGAAGCACACGCTCAAGCAGTCTATCTGATCGTGTCACTCAATTTTCTACTAAGTAAGTGAAGAAGCGGCAGCCAACCAGGCAAATTCTATAGTCGCCCAGCTATCCTGTCAAAACATCTGCTCTTGCTCGTCTACGGATGTGCCACTCGCCAATTCTTGCCGACGCCCAGATCTACTTTGAGCGGCACCGATAGGCCCAACTGTTTGCCCACGCCTTCCATTTCCTGTTTCACCAGCCGCTTCGCGTCCTCCAGATCGTGATCCGGCACTTCGAAGATCAGTTCGTCGTGGACTTGGAGGATCATTTTCACGTGCGGCAGCTCCTCATGGAGTTTCTTGTGCACGTTGATCATGGCCACTTTGATCAAGTCCGCCGCAGAACCTTGGATGGGGCTGTTCACCGCCATACGCTCGCCAACGCCGCGCTGGGCAGGATCGCCGCTCTGTAGCTCAGGAATGGGCCGGCGGCGGCCGAGGATAGTGGTGGTGTAGCCCTCCTCTCGTCCTTCCGCGATGTTTCGACCCATCAATGCTCGCACGGCTGCGAAGCGCTCAAAGAAAGTGTCGATGTATTTCTTTGACTCGGCCTGGGGTACGCCGAGGTTCTGAGAAAGACCGAACGGGCTGATGCCGTAGACGATGCCGAAGACGACGGTCTTGGCCGCACGGCGCATGTCCCTCGTGATCTGACTGGAGGGCAAGCCGAAGATTTCCATGGCCGTGGCCATGTGGATGTCTTCGCCTTTGGCAAAGACAGAGAGCAAGCGTGGATCTTGTGACAGATGGGCGAGGATGCGCGGCTCGATCTGGCTGTAGTCGGCGCAGAGGAGTTCATGGCCTTTGGGCACGACAAAGGCCTCGCGGATACGCAATCCGTAGTCACCCTTCACGGGGATATTTTGGAGATTCGGATCGGTGGACGAGAGCCGTCCGGTTGCGGCGACGGTCTGGTTCAAGGAAGTGTGGAGCCGTTTTGTCTCCGGATGCACCAGTTCTGGCAGCGCATCCACGTAGGTCGACTTGAGCTTGCTCAGGCTTCGATAGGTAAGAATCTGGTTTGGTAATTCGTGCTGCGTGGCGAGCTGGGTGAGGGTGTCTTCATCGGTCGAATAGCCGGTCTTCGTTTTTCGCATGGGTTTCAGGCCGAGCTTCTCAAAGAGGACCGTCGCCAGCTGTTTCGGTGAATTGATGTTGAACTCGCCACCGGCGAGTGCTGCAATGCTTATCATCATCTGGTCGAGGTCTCGCTCTAGCTCTTTGCTCAATTCATGCAGCCCGTCGACATCCAGCAAGAACCCATTTCGCTCAATGTCGGCCAGGATCGGCACAAGCGGCATCTCCACTTCGGTGAAGAGTTTGACGCTCCCCTGATCCGTCAACCGTTCAATGAGGATTGGTTCGAGCTTGGCCAGGGCCGCGGCGGCTTCCGCGGTTTCCTCGCGAGATCCGGTATCGACTTCGAACAGCGACTGAGGTTGGGCTTTCTCCTGCTTACCGGACCCAAGTCGTTCACCGAGCCGTTCCAACATGATCGTGTCGAGGCTATGGTCGCGGCGGTTTGGGTTGAGCAAATAGTCCGCGATCATGGTGTCCACGTATGGGGGTGCCAAGGTGATCCCGATGCGATGGAACGCCAGCAACGTCGATTTCAGATCGTGCACGGTCTTGGTGTGAGTGCGATCGTGCAGGAGTTCGATGATCGTTCGCATGTAGGCATGGACGTCGATGGGGATGAACGCCGTCTGGTTGCCGGTCGAGAGGGCCAGGCCAAGGACGTCGGCATGGATGCCTGGTTGGCCGGCCAGCAAACAGTGCACACCGAGCGGTGCATTTGGGGGCACACCATCAATAAAGCGCTTTGCGGCTGTTTCATCCTCGATGATGAGGGTCTCATGGGTCGTCGCCTCCAGGGGTTTCGGCGATGGCTGGAGACTTTTGAGGAGAGAGGTGAATTCCAGCTCGCGCAGCAGCTCGGCGAGTGGCTCCTCATGCGGCGGCTTGATCCGGTAGGATTCGGGATGAAACTCCACCGGGCTTTGTATATCGATGGTTGCCAGTTTCCGGCTGAGCCGAGCCTGGTCCGCCTGTTCAGAAAGGAGAGTCTTGATGCGGGTGGGCGTGACTTCATCCAGGCGGCGTAGCAGCTCATCGATTGTCCCGAACTGTGCGATGAGTTTCATCGCGGTCTTTTCACCGATGCCCTTCACGCCGGGAATATTGTCGCTCGCGTCGCCCATCAGGCCCATCACTTCGATGACACGGCTAGGCTCGACGCCGAACTTGGCGACGCATTCCGCGTTGCTGGACCACTTATCCTTGACTGGGTCGTAGATGCGGACATGTGACGTCACGAGCTGAAGCATATCTTTATCGCCGGTGACGATCACGACGTCGTAGCCAGCCTGCTCCGCCTGCCGGGCCAACGTGCCGATCAAATCATCGGCTTCATAGCCGGCCTGTCTGGCCGCTGGAATATTCAGCGCCTCCACCACACGATGAATATAGGGAATCTGGGCCTTCATCCCGTCGGGCATCGGCGGACGCTGCGCCTTGTAGTCTTTGAATTCCTGGTGCCGGAGCGTGGGGCCTTTCTCGTCGAAGGCCACCGCAAGCCCATCCGGCTTGTGTTCGCGGATAATTTTGAGCAGCGTGGTCGTGAATCCATAGACCGCGTTGGTCTGGAGCCCCTTCGAATTGTTCAGCGCCGGTAAGGCAAAGAACGCCCGATAGATGTAGGCGCTACCGTCGATAAGGTAGAGGGTGGGGCGTCTGTTGGTTTGCAACGATGTCATGGGTGTTGTCGGCTATTGAAATTGTCTTGTAGAAAACTGAGAGCTGGGGACTCAGGGCTAGTTAGGGGCGTCAGTCCATGAGAGATCGTAGTCCCCAGTCCATTCATCTCAGTTCTGGCTAAGGATCCGGTGCGATCGAGAGCGGCGGTTTTCCGAACTTCTGACGCATGTTGTTGATGGTGTTCAGGACAGCAGGCTGTCCGATCATTTTTGCCTCCAACCGGCGCTTGCCAGGAAAGTCCAGCATCGTCACCCCGATCAACATCGTGAGAATGCCCTGGCCTGGCAGGAACAGCATCAAGAAGCCTGCAAACAGAAAGATGACGCCCACCACGTTCTTGGCCAGGTGGCCCAGCCCCCGTAGTACGGGGTGATGATCCTCCATCCAGGGGCGTGGCACACGGATATCAAAAAAGTCTGTCGGGAGTCGGACAAGGATGAATGGGATGGCGATCAATGACCCAACAAAGAAGACAATCGACAGGGCCGTTAGGGTCACGAGGGTTTCCGTCGAGATATATTGCTGTACTGTTGAAAGGAGTTCATCCATTGGTCGGCATCCTAGCACTGAGTCCATGACCCCCTCAAGGCGAACAGAGGAGCAGTCTTGGGTTTACGCGATCGTACTCGAACGTTATAATCATCTCGCATGGAGTCCCGATATGAATCGGCATGCTTCCTCGCCCCATGCCGTCGGATGAAGTCGATATTGCAATGACCAACTACGTGAATAGCGTGACAGCCAGAGCGCAAAAGAAATGACTATGTCGACGAAGCCGAAATTCGTCATCTTCGCCCACAACGCCACGTACGATAAGCTGCACCAGGTCGCGACGCTGGGGATGACGGCTGCGGCGATGGGCAAAGACGTGATCATTGTCTTGCTATTTTGGACGATCAAAAAACTCGCCGAAGGGAAGATCGATCAGATTGATTTCCCACCGGAGTATGCCGAGTCGGCTGAGGAAGTTGCTCGGTTGCTGAAAGAGAAAAAGGTGCCGAAGATCTCGGAGATGTTCCAAGATGCCAAGCATGTTGGAACACTTCGGCTGATTGCCTGCAGCGCCGGCTTAGAATACATGGGCGTGGATGCCAGCGCGGTCGAAAAGAATGTTGACGAGGTGATGGGTCTGCCAGCTATCCTTTCCCTGACCGCTGAGGCTGAAACGAAGCTTTTCATATAGCCCCTAAGCTCCCTCTCACTGCTTACCCCTAACGTGATTTCGTGACCCCTACGCGATCGCACATGTCCGCCAACTTGCACGTGCTGCACCGCGGTGAAACCGGTAGGCATAGGTTCTGCCCATAGGGGACGAGGAGATCGTTGTACATGATCCAGTATTGTTTCGGGAGCTTGCGCCGGAGGGCATCTTCTGATGCTTCCGGTGTCTTCGTGTCGATATAACCCCATCGATTGCTAATTCGGTGGACGTGAATATCTACACAGATTCCCGGCTTGCCAAATCCAAGCGTCACCACCAGATTCGCCGTTTTCCGACCGACTCCTGGTAAGGTGAGCAGTTCATCAATGGAGTCCGGGACCTTCCCGCCATACTCATCGATCAGGCGGCGGCAGATGTGGTGAATCGATTTGGCTTTTGTCCGATAGAACCCGACCGGGTAAATGGCCTGTTCGACCTTCTTCAGCGGCAGCTCTAACATGGTTGCCGGTGTGCGAGCCAGGGCGAAGAGTCGGTCGCCGGCTTCCCTTGTCGTTTTATCTTTGGTTCGCAAACTGAGGAGGGTGGACATGAGGATGGGAAAGGGATCGCGGTTTGATTCCTTGGCTACGACCCCGACGACCGGTTCTGGCCAGCGACAAATCTCTCGCTTGACTATGCGGATAGCGGCATGGATTTGCTGCTGACGCATGTAAATGGTCGTAAACGAAGGGAGGCTGCTGGGAGGAGCAGAAGACCGTGTCTACTCAGGCTTCCGCTTTGACAACCACTTCTGACGGCGCCGTTGAGCTTCGCGTTGCTTTGCTTTCTTTCGCACGCTGGGCTTCTCGTAGAAACGGCGACGCTTCAGCTCACGGAACAGACCTTCTCCCGCGAGCTTCTTCTTGGCAACTTTCAGTGCTTTTTCAACGTTGTTGTTGAAGACCTTGATTTCCATCCCCGTGATTTTCGACTTTCTCAGGCCAAGTCAGCCTGCTGCATACGGTTTTCAATCATTCGGCGCCGGAGTCTAGCACAACACCCTGAGTTCCTCAAGGCTTTCTGTGGCCTTTACAATTCTGAGCCGTATGGAATGTATAAGTTTATGATTTTCTTGCATATTTGTATTTGTGTGAACCGTAATAAGACCTGCTTTGGCCGCTGCAATGACAAGAGTCAGTCCTACAGTAAGATCTGAGTGAATGGTCGGCTTTGCTCCCTCGCGTAACGCATAGAGCAACCGCGCAACCTCGCAGGACAGCTCCGTGATTTCTAGCGGTACTTCCGTAGCCCGTTGGAGCGCAATTAAAATCACCTGATGGCGATCAGGATGGTGTTTTGGGATCTTGTACGCATCCATCAGCCCATTGTAGGCCTCTGCATCTGTTTGAACGAGTTGATGGAGCTGCCGGCTCAATTCGAGTAAGCGCTGTTCTCTGTCCGATTGTCCAGCGAGGCGTGCTCCCATCACCCCCAAGGAAGCCGCCAGGGCACCCACGAACGCCGTGACGCTGCCACCGGCTGGCGCTGGTTTGGCGTCAGCAACGGCGGCCAGGAAATGTGAGAGGGGGTGCGCCGGTTCGTGCTTGCTGCGCATCGCCTCGGCGATTCTAGTTTCGAGGACCTGGCTGGAATCTAATCGATCGAGCTGCAACGAGACAGCGGCTGCCTGGTCCAATGCCGCTTGAGGAGCAAGGCCGATCAATTCACTCCCCGCCACATCTATATTGCGTGTCGCGGCTTCGGTCTTGACGCGCTGAAACACAGTCAGAATGGGTGTCACGAGGTAATCGGTCACATTGATGGCGACCTGCACCATACCGCGACTGGATAGCGCTACTCCGATCGCTTTGATAGAGGGCAACCCGCCGCTTGAGTGGCGGACGGCTCTGGCGATGGACCGGGCTTGCTCAACGTCCCTCGAGCAGAGGTTCACGTTGTAGGCGATCAGCGGAGGCCGGGCGCCGATGGCGATTGCTCCCGCGCGTTCATGCAGTCGAGGGGGACCGAAGTCTGGAATCCAATCGGGGTCTGACTCCATCCGGAACGCCAGGCCTTCGAGCCCTCCACGCCTGACTGACTCCAATGGAGCGTGGTCGGCATGGCCCGCGGCACGTTCGTACAAGAAAACGGGGATTTCCAGCTCACGCCCCACTCGTTCTCCTAGTCGCTTTGCAAGCTGGACGCAGTCCTCCATTGTCGTACCCCTGATTGGGATAAACGGCACCACATCCGTCGCTCCTATCCGGGGGTGTACGCCGACATGTGTCCGTAGGTCAATGAGTTCAGTCGCGAGCCGAACGGCACGAAATGCAGCTTCAACGATTGCGTCCGGGGGGCCACAGAAGGTCAATACTGACCGGTGGTGGTCCGTATCCATCGAGTGGTCGAGCAGTGTCACATCGGCGGTCGACGTCACGGCGTCGATCAAGGCGTGAACCGTTCCTTGATCCCGACCTTCACTGAAGTTGGGGACACACTCGACGAGTTGGTCCATAGGTTCCAGCACGTGCCAACGAAAAAGCCGGAGGATCGATGACCGATCATCCGGCTTTTGGCGTAACCATCGTTCTCTGACGGGAGCTGGCTATTTCGTCTTCTTCACGAACGCTTTATAGATACGGCCAGATTTGGCTTGTTCCTCTTCCATGCCTATCATTTGATGCCCGGTGTTTTCACACCAAGCCGGCATGTCTTTTTTGATGCCCTCATCATCGGAGACGACTTCCAGCACCTGTCCCAAGACCATTTCTTTGATTTTCTTGGAGGTGAGAATAATCGGCATGGGACAAAAGTACCCCAAGGTGTCGAGTTTGACATCGGCCTGCATCATGAAAACACCCTCGCTTCAGTGGACGATTCAAATGAACAGATTGACACTGCCCTGTTTGGCTTCCGCCAGATATGTGGTCACGCCGGCGAACTGATCAATGCCGTCGATTAAGGTGTCCTTGGTAATACCCATGAGGCCCATTGTCGTCGTGCAGGCGATGAACCGCACGTCCAGTTCGAGGGCCGTTTGCATCAGCTCAGGCACACCGGGCATCCGGTTTTGCCTCATCACCGTCTGCATCATCTTCGTCCCCAACCCACCGAAATGGAATCGGGATAACGGAAGCGCATCGGCCCCACCTCTGTTGAGCAGTCCGAACATCCGTCGAAGCCAATCTTTGGCCGAACTCGTAGCGCCCCTTCGTCGAATCGTATTCAGTCCCCAAAACGTAAAAAACATGGTCACATGCATGCCCATCGCAGCGGCACCCGTGGCGATAATAAACGCCGCCATGGCCTTATCGAGATCACCACTCAACAACACGATCGTCACTCGATCAGGCTTGGATTCCTGCAGTTGTGCTAACGTCGCCGTCGGCTCTATCTGTGTGGCAATCATGATTTCACCTCGTGACTCTTTCACATTTTACGCATGAACAGAATAGTATGTGATCCTTCGGGGTGTCAAGGAACTGAGTTATTGCGCGACGGTGTACGCATCGCTTGACCTATCTCCATCCTCTCGTTATAGTCGGAATCCATTGTACTAGACCCGTCTTGCGAGTGTCCTCCCGATCTCGAATGACCCTCATGATCGAACAGCCATCACCCGAAGTTGTGTCTTCCAGGAGCGCTCCACTCTTTGGTTTTTGGTACCCAGCTATCCCGAGCCATACTCTGCGCCAAGGTACGATGAAAGGGCTGCAGATGTTGGGGTTGCCGATCGTCCTCTGTCGTGATCGAACCGGTGGTCTTTCGGCGATGCGCGATATTTGCCCGCACCGTGGCATGCCTCTGTCATTCGGCCGGTTCGACGGTGAACGAGTGGAATGCTCGTATCACGGATGGCAGTTCGATATGAAGGGGCGTTGCCGGTGCATCCCTGCCCTTCCCGAACAGGGGAGTCTACAAACCGACAAGATCGGCGTCACGACCTATCCGGCTGAAGAAACGGACGGCATGATTTGGCTGTACCTGGCTGATGAACGCGGGAACATCGATCCGCTGCCGCCTGCTCCTCGCATGCCGCTTCCATCGGAACCTCGGCAGTCATTCCATATTTCGCTGACGTATACGTGTACCGCGGACGACGGCATTATCGGTCTCATCGATCCGGTGCATGGACCCTATGTCCATTCATGGTGGCGCAGTGATGCGCGTATGCATGAGAAGACGAAAATCTTTGAACCGATCCCGAACGGCTTCCGGATGATTCCACATCGTCCCGCCAAGAATAGTGGGCCGTTCCATTGGGTGGAGCGAATCTATGGAGGGCCGCTATCGACCACCATCGATTTTGTGTTGCCGAATCAGCGGGTGGAGCTGATGCAATGTGGACGGATGTGGATGGCCAATCGATTGATGGCCACGCCAGTGTCCGATATGGAATGTCGCATCGATTTTTCAGCCTATTGGCAGGGGCTCCATTGGCTGCCGTTCGGCAAGGTGATTTTTCGCACGCTGACAAAGATGTTTCTTGGCCAGGATGAGCGGGCGATGAAGCACCTGGCGGTGGGGCTTCGTCACAAACCCTCGTCGATGTTTCTCGGCGATGCCGATATGCCGGCGAAATGGTACTACAAACTGAAGGCTGCCCATCAGGCATCGGTCCAAACAGGCCGACCGTTTGATCATCCTCTCAAAGAGCGAGTGACGCTGAGGTGGCGAAGCTGACTGTGTCGTTTCAACTGGTGTGCCTGCTGATGCTGGCGACCATGCCTGCGATGCCCGCGTATGCCGGGAGCTCCAACATCGTCTCCGTTCCGACTCTGGGCGTACAGGGTGAGGGACTTCCCGGTGTTGTGAACTACATCTTAGTCCAGCTCGATCACGTTGCCTCGCAAGATGGCCCTACCATTCAGTTCAATGAAGTCAACTTGGGGGGAGGGTCCCGCGTCGGTGAAGAATGGAAAGAGGGAGCCCGTCGAGCCGTGCGAGCCGTGCTCCATGCCGTGGGTGACAGCGGGCATGATTGGATGATCACGATCAAAAATCGCTCCGCGACGTCCTTGACCGACGGGATGAGCGCCAGCGCCGCCGTTGCCGTGGCAATCATGGCAGCCCATCGAGGAGGCGTGCTCAGATCGGATATGGTGTTATCCGGCCAGATCAGACCAGATGGTCGCTTAGACGTGGTCGGAGGGTTACCCGTAAAAATCGAGGCCGCCGCGAACGCGCATTACCGAGCCATCATCGTTCCGCTGGATCAGGGACTCACGGCGGACTGGATGAGCTCGACGGATGTGGCCTCTCGCAGGAGGGTTCAGCTCATTCAAGCGGGCACACTCGATGAGGCTTACCAAGCCATGACGGTACGCTAGCCGTCGCCCTTATTCGCGACAATAAATCCCATCGCTCGCCTGATCTCATCGCGCGCTCCGAGCAGGACCACAATATCACCGGCGAGGAGCGTGGTTTTCTCCGACGGATTGGATTCTGTCACGCCGCTTCTGGTCAAGGCAATGATGGACGCACCCGTCCGTGGCCGTAGTGCCAATTGGACGATCGTCTTTCCTGCGGCCGGTGAGTCCTCCTCGATTCGACAGGTTTCCACTTCGACGTCAGCGAGGGTTCCGCCTCGAAGGTGGTGGGCCAGTTCGGGAAGCTCACTCCGGCGGAGGAGCGCGTATCCCTCACGACGCACTTGTTCCGCTTTTCGCATGACGAAATCTTGCGGCATGTTGTAGGTGCGGAGGACGAGGGCAAAGATTTCAATCGACGTTTCAAATTCTTCTGGCACGACATCGTCGGCACCTAGCTGATGGAGCTCCTCTAGCTCACGCAAATAACGGGTTCTCACAACGATATGAATCTTTGGGTTCAAGGCTCGGGCCACCTGGACGGTTCGGCGGGCCATGAATGGATCGGAGATTGCGATGACCAGGACCCGCGCATCGTCGATTTTTACATGCCGCAGCACATTTGGATTCGTCGCATCGCCATAATAGAGCGGCAAGCCATGGGCAGCCTCGCGCTGCACTATGTCACCATCCAGATCTAAGGCGATATGTGGCACTTCCGTCTCGCTCAAGACTCGAGCGAGGTTGCGCCCATTCAACCCATACCCCACGATAATCACATGGTCCTTGATGCGGAGATGCCGTCCTTCCGCCTCAAGCACATGGGCGGTGGTCTGTCCGGGAAACCAGTGGCGAAGGCGTTGCACGGCTTCAACGCGTCGCGCGAGATGTGGGGACCACTGCATGAGAAGTGGTGTGATGATCATAGAGCAAATCGAGACCGCCAGAAAGATTTGGTAGGGGGGGCCAGACAAGAGCTTATTCTCCAGACCAACTTGTGCCAGGATAAAGCTGAACTCACCCACCTGCGCGAGGGCAATGCCGGTCATGACGGCGGATCGGGGTGGGATGGAGACTGCTAAGACGGCTCCCGTTCCAGCGATAAATTTGACAAGCAGGACGAGGAGCAACACACCGGTTACGACGAGCGGATACTCCAGCAGAATCCGCCAATCCATCAGGATGCCGATCGAGACAAAGAACAGACTGTTGAAACTGTCGCGAAAGGGTAGCACTTCGGCAATGGCTTGGTGGCTGTATTCCGATTCGGAAATCACGAGTCCGGCGATGAACGCTCCGAGAGCAAGTGAGAGTCCGCTGAGAGAGGTCAACCAAGCAATGCCGAGGCACATAACAATGATGGTCAACAAAAAGAGTTCCCGGCTTCGGCTGCGAACGATGTGTTCAAGGAGTCTCGGGACCGCATACCATGCAGCCGCGACGATGCACGCGACCACCACCAGAGACTTGCCCAACGAGAACAGCACGGGCGTCAGCGTGCCCCCATCGGGACTGGCGAGAATGGGTGTCAGTAAGATCATAGGGACGACGGCCAGATCTTGGAAGACCAGAATGCCGATGGTAGCTCGTCCGTGAGGAGAATCGCTGTCTCCGTTGGCGGCCAACGCCTTCAACACAATGGCCGTGCTGCTCAGTGAGAGCAGAAAGCCCCAGAAGATCGCCTGCGAGGCTGGTAACCCGACCAACATCCCGCCGAGCCACGTGATCACGATGACTCCCCCGACTTGGATCGGAGCGGCAATCAGGAGCAGCCGACGAAGTGAGGTCAGTTGCCTCAGCGAGAATTCAATGCCGATGGTAAACAGCAGCAACACGATGCCGATTTCCGCCAGCACTTGTACCGTCGCGATGTCAGAAATCAGATTGAGCCCATGGGGGCCGATCAACGCTCCGGCGACGAGAAACCCGGCGATGGACGGCAGTCGGAATTGATGAAACAGAAACACCACGGCGATGGAGACGGTGTAGATCAGCAGTAAATTGCCGAGTACGCTGTAATCAGTCATAACGAGTTGTATCTCGTTGTGTGTTGTGCCTGACACCGATTCGGAACCTGGCGATCCAACGATCTGTCGAGGCTGGAGTCGGTCATCGCCATAAGAAGTCCTTTACGCCGATCGGTAGATACGCAGGATACCTGAGGTTTGTACACCGGACAAGGCAAAGCCGCATGTTCCTATGCTCTTTTCTTTAAAAAGGCACTCGTTCGGCGTTTGGAGTGAGGGCGATTCCGCCGGCCTCCGGTGCGTGGCGATGAATGCCTGAATCATGAATCCACGATGCCTATCGTTGGCCCTGATCAGTTGATCAATCGTGGCTAAGCCGCTCCAGTCTTGGAGTTCTCCCCCTAAAGAGGCATAGACCGACGAATAAAGTATTGGGTAGGGTGCAGGCACAGCTTCATAGGAATGACCACGAGTGACGAGGCACTGAGTGCCGTCGCCACCGGATTTGGAGGTGCCCCATGCGGTCGACGCGGATGTTTACTTTCCTCGCTGCGATGCTGGCGGTGTTTTCCGCCGCTCCGGCATTCTCAGAGACTGAGTCCGAATCGGGGACGACTTGGGACTGTACCCAAACAGATGGCAGTTCAATCTACACGAACAAGGAGCGGGCTGGTTGTCGTGCCATGATGTTAAAGTCGCTTTCCGTCGTGCCTGATTTGGAGAAGATGCCGACAATTCCCAGAACCACGATCACCAGCGAACCCCAGTATCAGGTCCCTTCTTCCCAGGAACGTGCTTCTGGAGCAGGAGGACGTCAAGTGCCCGATTGGGCGCGTGACTGGCATGCGAGCAACACGTCTTCCGGCTCGGCACAGGCTGAAGTGTGCATGTTATACATGGAATGGATACAACTTGTGCAGAAGACCCGTGGAGGGATGTTCTTCGGATCAGATCCATCCTATGGCGGGGATATTACGGGACAGAATCAGAGAGGGCCAAGCTACGCTTTTTACGACAATACTCGCTATATGGCGCTCTCGAAGCTCTTCGGCAGGGGGTTTGTCCCGGTGGGGTGTTTCTAATACAACGTGGTCGAGTCCCTCACGCTCTGTAAAACTCGCGATACCACTTCACAAACTGGGGAATACCCACCTCGATCGGCGTGGTCGGCTTGAAGCCGACATCGTTGGTCAAATCATTGATGTCGGCATACGTTGCAGGGACGTCTCCAGGCTGTAACGGCATCAGTTTCTTCTCCGCCTTCTTCCCCAGCGATTGCTCCAATACCTCGATGAAGTGCAGCAGCTCGACCGGCTGATGGTTGCCGATGTTATAGATGCGCGCAGGAGCTGAGCTGGTTCCGGGATCTGGCTTCTCTCCTGACCATGCTGGATTAGCCGTCGCAGGATGATCCAGCGTCCGAATGACTCCCTCGACAATGTCGTCCACATAGGTAAAGTCGCGTTTCATCTTGCCGTGATTGAAGATTTCAATCGGTTGGTCCTCCAAAATGGCCTTCGTAAAGATGAAGAGGGCCATATCGGGGCGTCCCCAAGGTCCATAGACGGTAAAAAAGCGAAGGCCTGTGCAAGGCAGGTGATACAGATGCGCATAACAGTGGGCCATCAGCTCATTGGCTTTCTTACTGGCGGCATACAGTGAGACCGGATGGTCCACATTGTCATGCACGGAAAACGGCATAGACGTATTGCCGCCGTAAACAGAACTCGATGACGCATAGACGAGATGCTCGACCTGACTGTGCCGGCAGCCTTCCAGAATATTCATGAAGCCTTCGATGTTGCTCTCTGTATAAGCATGAGGGTTGACGAGGGAATAGCGCACGCCTGCTTGGGCTGCGAGATGAACGACCCGCCGGATGGGTGTGTCGGCAAAGAGGTCCCGCATCCCTTGCCGGTTGGTGAGATCGAGTTTGACGAAGCTAAATCGTTCGTGCGGCGTCAATTGGGCGAGCCGAGCCTGTTTCAATCGCACATCGTAGTAGTCGTTGATATTGTCGAGGCCGATCACGTGATCGCCACGGTCCAAGAGGCGTTTGGCCACGTGAAACCCGATGAACCCCGCGGCGCCCGTGACAAGAATCGGCGGCTGCGTTCCAGTCATATCTACTCCTTTAAGAAAGAAAAGATGCTACCGTTTTTTGCCAGACTTCATAAACGGCGGATCGCCGTGATCCAACCGATATAGAGTCAGTGGAGCGAGGGCATTCCCCGCGGCAATCACTTCAAGCTCACGGTTATCCGCTATTCGGTACAGATCCAGCGCGTGAGCATAATGATATCGACATTCCTGCGAAGCAAGAAGGTCTTTCAATTTCTCCGGTGGTTCCCAGTGTGCCGTCAAGAGCGCCGTTCTGGCGGGATTGCGGCGGCTGAACATGAAGGATAAGTGATCGGGGTACCAGTCAGCTCCACCGGTGGCGTAGGACACAAACAACCGTGCGTGGGCGGCCGCGCAGACGTCGGCTAAATACGCGTTCGTAAGATAACCGTTTTCGCCGACATCCAACCATGTGCCTGGGTGGGAGAGGGAGGCATGGGCGGCATGGCTCCGGATCTCACGTAGCTGCTGTTGTGAGGCGAACACCAGCGGAATCGGTCCGTATCGCCCGACCAATTGTTGAATGACATTGTCCTTGAGGGCGGATCGGCCATCGTTCGTCGGGCCGCTGTCCGCATGAACAAGCACATTGTATCCCCGATCCGAGATCAGGTAGCAATTCCGTGGCATGTTCAAGTCGCAAGGGTCCTCGCCATAGAAAGGTACGGACACGACCGCGCCACCTTCAAAGGCCCAGCTTTCGCCGTGCGCGAGCTCGATGACGTGCTCAAACCCTAATTCTGCTAGCAGCCCGTGATAATCGAAGAACAACTGCGTTCGATTACGCCGACTGGGCACAATGATTGGTGTGTCTTTCGGTAAATGGAGCAAAGTACGGGGATCGACGTGGTCATCGTGATCGTGGGTCAAGAACACCGCGGCAGGTCTTGGTAAGAGCCCTCCCCAAAGCGATGGTATCGATGACTCGGCGAACCACGGCAAAAGCCATGGGTCGAAGAGGAATATGGTCTCACGTTGTCGGTAGAGCAGGGCCGCGTGCCCCAGGTGGACCGTGTCCTGATCCTGAACGACATCGAACCAGTGTCGGCTTATCGAAGCGGTGGCCGACGTGATCAAGCATCCCTGCAGCTGCAGGAGATCGAGGAGTCTCGTCAGTAGGCCCTGTGAGTCACGCGGTAGTGCTGACACCACGGCGCGAATCTCGTCGGCCGTATGCGTCCCCTCGAGCTGGCCGAGTAATCTCCCAACGGCGGGGCCTAGGGGAAGTTGATTGAACCCGAACGGGATCGCTTGGTGATTGATCGCATGAAAGATGCGGAGCCCACCGTTGGTCACAGTTGCGGACTTGGTTGGATCAGTCGGGAAGTCCCACTGAAAGGTTCCGTCCGGTTGCCGGCCACAGTGAATGTGTTGTCTCAGGTAAGGCCGCGCGTTGACTAGCTCGGCATACGCATCTTCCAGACGGTGCCGACGATCGGGATCATCAAACGGCGCACGTTTGGAGAAGACATCGCTGATCGCCGTGTCAATTGCGCTGGAGAGGAGACTATGGGCCTCCTGGAGACTGGCAACGACCTCCGGCGCCACACCACCGATGAAGGGGAAGGGACCCGGCGGCTCGGCACTCTCCAGTTGCACCCAACACCAGGGGGCGAGACTCACGTAGTGATTATTGGGAATGCCGGTCCACATGGGGTTTAAAGGTTGGTACTGAAGCGCAGCCTACTGATCGCCGGTTCATAGAGCGCTTGGATCGCGTTGCCGTCAGGATCGGAAAAATAGAATGAATAACTACCGTCCCGGTGCTGCTTCGGTTCTTTCATGATATGCCCGCCCATTGATGCGATCTTGGGGGCGATGTGTTGGTACAGCTGATCGACTGCTCCTGGGCTGTCGCAAATCACGCCCATGTGATCGAGTAGTTGGGTTTTCGTACGATCGTAAGAATCCATTTCACTCTTTGAGATCTGATGAAGGGCCAGGTTGTCGACCCCAGAGCTGAAGTAGACGTTCTCTGAGTCCGGTTCCCACACCGCCTGAAAGCCGAGTAGCTCTTCATAGAAACGACGAGATCGAGAAAGATCGAGCACGCGCAGTGCGAGATGGCGAAGGCCGCGATGGAGTGGAGTTGTCATAGCAAGCAACTTGTTCGTCAATGGATCCGAAGTTTCCATAGTAGGGAGATGACTGCCAGGCCGTCAATGGGAAATCAGCTCCAGCTTAAGGAGTGATGGCTATGGTACGATCAGTACATCTATGGCATTCAATGGAATGACAGTTGCGGCGTTCGAACGTCGGATGGCCACCGAGATCACCCGGCTGATCGAGCGGTACGGCGGACGACCGCTGGTTGTTCCTGTGCTGCGAGAGATCCCGCTGGAAGACAATCAGGCAGCGCTGGAGTTCGGGGCGCAGCTCATGGCTGGGCGCATTGATCTGCTTATTCTACTGACGGGGGTGGGTACCACCTCGCTGGTTGATCTGTTAAAAACTCGCTATCCCTGGGCGTCGCTTCTGATGGCCCTCCAACAGACGACGATTATTACACGGGGACCGAAGCCAGTTGCAGCCATCAAGGCGGTTGGTCTTCAGCCAACCATCACGGTGCCGGAACCGAACACCTGGGTCGATCTGGTTTCGGCTTTGGATCAGCATTGTCCCGTGAAAGGATTGCGAGTGGCTGTACAAGAGTATGGGGTCTCAAACCCTGATCTGTTGAGCGCACTGGAGCAGCGAGGAGCAGAGGTCTTCCCAGTTCCGATCTACAAATGGACTTTACCGGAAGATCTTGGCCCAGTTCGTCATGCACTCGATGAGATCATCGCTGGGCGTGTGCATGCGCTGCTGATCATGAACGCTGCGCAGGTGGATCATGTCATGCTGGTGTTGGAACAGGATGGAAAGATCGAGTCGTTTCGAGCAGCATTGCAGAAGATGCTCGTCGCATCGATCGGTCCCATTGCCAGTGAACGGCTGCGTCATCATGGCTGGCCGGTCGTCTTCGAGCCGTCACATCCAAAGATGGGGACCTTGATCAAAGAAGTGTCGGAGCGAGCCAATCCATGCAATGAATCAACACGTTGATCACAGTGGTATCGTGAGAAGCATCCCACCTGGTCCTGGTATCTTACCCCAGAATGTCTACTTTGACGTGGCGATGCCCACGTCGGATGCAGTATCGGCGAAAGTCGGCAAGATCGAGCGTAAATACTTTTGTGATGCGCAGCGATTCCGCTGCAACCATGACCGACGCATCGGTGAGATCCATCGGGTGATCTCCATATTGTTCCATCAGCTCGAAGGCTCGTGCTGCTGCTGTGTGGTCCATACACCTTGAGTTCTAACTCCAAGTGCAACACTTCAAGCCCGGATGGGCTACGGTGTTGCCATGCCCACGAGATCCTATCGACACCTGAGTGCCGAAGAACGTGAGACCGTCAGTCTGGGGCTGGCCCAAGGCCATTCGCTGTGGGCGCTGGCGCGGTGCTTGGGTCGGTCGCCCAGCACGGTGAGTCGCGAAGTGGCGCGTCATGTGACACGGGGCCGACCGTATCGAGCATGCAGGGCACACACGATCGCCTCCGGTCGAGCCTGTCAGCCGCGGCGCCGGCGGAAACTCGTGGATCCTTGGCTGTGGCAGTAGGTGCAGAACCATCTGGCTGAGGGCTGCTCGCCAGAGCAGATTGCCGGCCGCCTCCGACGCGCGTATCCTGGCGACATGAAGAAGCACTTCTCGGCAGAAACCCTCTATGCGGCGCTGTATGTGTTGCCACGTGGCACGTTGCGGAGCGCACTGCTGGCGTCGCTGCGTCAGGCGCGCAAGGCGCGTCGGCCTCGAGTGCGCGGCACGGATCGACGTGGCCAGATCCCTAATATGACGCCGATTGCTGAACGTCCGGCCGACGTGGCGACTCGCATCGTGCCGGGCCACTGGGAAGGCGACCTGATCAAGGGGGCACGCAATGGCTCGGCCGTCGGGATTCTGGTGGAGCGAACGACCCGCTTGGTCATTCTGGCCAGAATGGAGGGGACCGATGCGAGGAGTGCCCGCGAGGGGTTCACGAAGAAACTTCGGCACGTGCCTGCGCTGCTGCGCAACACGCTGACCGATGATCGCGGGAAAGAGATGGCCGAGCATGAACGCCTGACCGAACGCCTTGCGATCCAGGTCTTCTTCGCCGATCCCTACAGCCCGTGGCAACGCGGGACCAATGAGAACACCAACGGGTTGCGGCGCCAGTACTTACCCAAGGGCACGGACCTGTCGGGGTATACCCAGCGTGAGTTGAATGCCATTGCTCATCGGTTGAATACGCGTCCCCGCAAATGTTTGGACTTCGCCACGCCCCTGGAGGTCTATGCGCACCTGCGCCATGATTCACCCGTTGCACTTGGAACTTGAAACCGCCGGTTCATTACGGTTGGTCAGTATGGTCGGGTCTTGTATTGTGCATTGTGAGAGCCGAGTCGATTCTCGATGTTACGTCCCCAAATCCAGACTGGCCAATAGGCCTGCCGCTCAGAGCAGCTGACGCATTTATGCCAGATGCAGGCTATCAGGCTTTGATAGGGGAGGCCTTCCTCGGCGGCGCGCTGTTTGAACAGCTCAAGGTCGGCGGTCGATAATAGAAGAAGAAATTAAGGACGGGCAACTTCACCGCAGCCCTCAAAAGACTCAACACCAAGGTTCGGGCTGGATATGAAGAGATTGTGCTCTTCGTGTCGAATCCGACCGACGGGCTCACTGCTCCAACCACGCCGGAGGGCGTGTCGTTCAGGGCTGTTTCCACCCTCAGCGCACACAGCGCTGGGTGACTAATCCCTCTATGTGTGGAAAAGCTTGGGAGCATTCGTTATCATGGCGATGGTTGGCTCTCTGGAGATCTCGACCGATGGCTGGTATCCTCACATTTCCACCGGTCACTGACCAACTTCTTATCGAAGTAGTCCGCCGCATTCTCACCATTGGTTCTCCTCGCAAGATCCTGTTGTTCGGCTCCCATGCCAAGGGGACCGCCCGTTCGGACAGCGATTTGGACCTGCTGATCATCGAAGAGTCCGACCTGCCGCGCTATCAGCGTTCAGGACGATATCGGCGCGTGCTCTGCGGGGTGTTTCCAGCCAAGGATATTGTGGTCTGGACTCCTCAAGAGGTGGACGAATGGCAGACCGTGCCCAATGCCTTCATCTCCACCGTGTTGGCCGAAGGCAAGCTGCTCTATGAAAGGTAGGTCGGCTCTGGCACGAGGGTGGTTCGGAAGGCCGACAGCGACCTGGCAGATGCCCGGCGGACTACTGCCAGTGAAGGTCCCTACGACACCGCCTGTTTCCACGCCCAGCAGGCTGTTGAGAAGTATTTGAAAGGTGTTCTCGCCTGGAGAGGCCTTGACATTCCCCGCACGCACGACTTGGAGGAACTTCAGCGTTTGTGCATTCAGCTTGAGCCATGGCCTGAGCTTGGGACGTGTGACCTCACGGATCTGACGGCGTACGCGGTCGAACTTCGGTATGATGCGGAATTCTGGCCGCCCCAACCAACGGCTGTCGATGCTGTCAAGTTGGCCGAGCAAGTGCGCGCCTGCGTGCTCGCTCGTATGCCGCCAGACACCCGACCGTAACTCTGACAATCAGCATTTCGCAGTCAGTTTTTACCCTGAGAGCACGCAGTGTTGCCCGAGCAGCGGGAGTGAATACTGGGACTATGCTGATCGCTTTTGGTAGGTCGACTTGTGTCTGTCGCGGAGACCTAGCTGAGGTTAGGCACGATCACATCGTCAGCACCGCGGCACCTTGAAAACTCCCCGCTTTCAATTCTTGTAGTGCGCGGTTTGCCTCTTCTAGCGGAAAACGAACTGTATGCGGTTTGATGGGAATGGCTGCGGCTTCGCGTAAGAGATCGATGCCATCCTGTCTGGTGTTGGCTGTCACGCTACGGATGACCCGCTCGCCGAAGACGTCTCGATCGTAGTCTAGCGAAGGAATTGGCGACATGTGGATGCCAGCCAGGGCGAGTGTCCCGCCTCGGTCGAGCGCTCTCAAGGCTGGAGGCACGAGTTCACCAGCTGGTGCAAAGATGATTGATCCGTGCAGCTTCTCCGGCGGCGTATCGGTTGCCCCGCCAACCCAGGCTGCTCCCAGCTGTCTTGCTAACTTCTGATGTTCTGGTTTGAGCGAACTGACATAGACCTGGCAACCCCAATGGCGTGCAATCTGGATTGCGATGTGTGCTGACGCGCCGAATCCATAGAGACCGAGGCGTTGGCCTGGCTTGATGCCGCTGAGCCGCAACGCCCGATAGCCGATAATGCCGGCACACAACAAAGGGGCGGCTTCCTCGTCAGAAAAGATTGATGGGATTGGGTAGGCAAACCTCGCTGGAACGACCGCGTACTCAGCATAGCCTCCATCGACCTGATAGCCGGTGAACGTCGCTTCTAAACAGAGGTTCTCTCGGCCGCTTGTGCAGAAGTCACACTGTCCGCAAGTTCCTTGAAGCCAGGCGATCCCAACCCGGTCTCCTTCATGGAGATCCGTGACTCCGCCGCCGGCTTGCGTCACCGTGCCGACTGCCTGATGTCCTGGAATCAATGGGAGGCTTGTGTTGGGAAGTTCTCCCTCCACCACATGGAGATCGGTGCGACAGACCCCGCAGACGTGAATGTTGACGAGAACCTGGCCTGCCTGTGGAACAGGAATCAACAGATCTTGGAGATGTAAGGGACTGTGGGAGACATCGCCCGTATGATCGAGCACCATGACTCTCATCGGACCGTACCGCTTATGAGGTTTTCTGAGCTTTGATACACTCGATATCGAGATGGATCTGTACCTCGTCTCCGACGACGAGTCCTCCGGTGTCGAGGGTCTTGTTCCACACCATCCCAAAATCCTTGCGGTTCAGTGTCCCATCGGCGCTGAAGCCGGCCCTGGTGTTTCCCCAGGGATCTTTCGCCACGCCGTTGAAGGTGACGTTCAGCGTCACGGATTTGGTGAGACCATGCAGGGTGAGATCTCCGACCACGGTATAGCTGTCTCCCTGTTTCTGATAGTTTTTCATTTTGTAGGTGATCGTCGGGAACTGGTTGACATCCAAGAAGTCGGTATTGCGCAGATGCGCGTCGCGCTTGTCTTGATTCGTGTTGATCGATTCAGCCTTGATTGTGGCCTCAATGGTCTTGAAGGTCTTCGCGTCCGCGTCCATCTCGACAAAACCCTGATAGTCCAGAAAGCGTCCCGATGTTTTGGACACCACCATATGGGCGACGCGGAACTCGATTACCGAGTGATCTGGATCGATGGTCCAGCGAGCTGTTTCGGCCTCGGCAGAGAGGGGGAGCAATCCCAACAGACCCACCATGACGATTTTCCGTATCCAATTTGTCCTGGTTTTCATATCTTCACCTTTTGGTTGCTCCCTGTTGGCCGGTGTCAACCGATTCGTTGCCTCTTGGTCGATTTCACGAGTTGAGTTGGCATCCTACCTATCGCTGGGATGTCCGTGCAACCTGTTCTTTCATTGAAACACGGGTGTCAACCGATTGAATTGGTATAGAATACGTTCATGCAGGCACTCGTCAAAGCGACTGCCGGACCGGGCCTTACCCTTACCGAGTGGGCGGACCCAACTCCGGGACCACATGACGCGGTGGTGAAGGTGGCCGCGACCTCGTTATGTGGAACCGACGCCCATATCTACCGTTGGGACGAATGGGCACAACAGCGGATTCATCCGCCACGGATCATCGGACATGAATTATGTGGCCATGTCGTGGAGGTTGGTCGCGAGGTGTCTTTGGTCAAGGTTGGTGATTACGTCGCAGCCGAATCACACCTCACGTGTGGTCGTTGCTTTCAGTGTCGCACCGGACAGGCGCATGTGTGCAAGAATTACAAGATTCTCGGGATCGATCGGGATGGGTCGTACGCCCAGTATGTTGCATTGCCTGAAGGGGTCTTGTGGCACACGGCTTCGGACATTCCTCCGGAGTTAGCCTGTGTGCAGGAGCCGCTTGGGAATGCAGTCGATGCTGCGCTTGCTGAAGATCTCACCGGCCATACGGTGTTGATCACGGGGTGTGGCCCGACCGGTTTATTTGCCGCAGCCGTCGCGCGAACAGCTGGTGCTGCCACCATTATCGCGTCCGATGTCAGCGACTATCGGCTTGGTTTGGCGAAGCAGGTGGGGGTGGATCATGTCCTCAACGCGAGGACCGAGTCATCGGAGCAGGTGGCAGCGGCCATCCTTGAGATGACGGATGGGGAGGGAGTCGATGCCTCGTTGGAGATGTCGGGAGATCCTACGGCGTTACATCAAGCCTTTCGTGCGGTGAAGAACGGCGGTCGAGTCACCTTGTTCGGCATCCCGACCGGTCCCGTGTGCTTCGATCTGCCGAACGAAATGATTTTTAAGGGGATCCGCGTCTATGGGATCACCGGCCGTCGCCTGTTCAGCACATGGTACCGGCTGGCAGGACTCTTTAAGGCGGGTCTCGATATTCGGCCAGTTGTGACCCATTCGTTTCCTTTGAAAGAGTTTGCGACCGGGTTTGAGTTGATTCAGTCGGGTCAGTGCGGAAAAGTAGTCTTGATTCCATGAGCGAAGCATGCGCTGATTTGTTGATCTAATGATCTGTTGAGTTTTCGGAAATTTATCAGACCGACAGATCAACAGATTCCAAACCACATCCTTTCAAGATGGCTTACGACTCACTCAAGCAGGTTCTCAGTGCCCAACTCGCCGACATCCGCGCCAAAGGCCTCTACAAGTCCGAGCGTCGCATTCTTGGTCCGCAAGGCTCGGACCTCCTGGTGTCGCAAGGTACCGTTCTGAACCTCTGTGCAAATAATTATCTCGGGCTTGCGAATCATCCGGCCATTGTGCAGGCGGCTCAAAATGGGCTGAAAACCCATGGCTATGGTATGGCTTCCGTGCGGTTTATTTGTGGTACGCAGGATTTGCACAAGCAGCTGGAACAGGCCGTCAGCGACTTTCTCGGTACCGAGGACACCATCCTCTACAGCTCCTGCTTCGATGCGAACGGGGGACTATTTGAAGTGTTGGTGGGTGAGAACGATGCTGTCATCAGCGACGCCTTGAACCATGCCAGCCTGATCGACGGCATCAGACTCTGCAAGGCCAAACGATTTCGCTACGCCCATTCCGACATGGCAGACCTCGAAGCGCGACTTCAGGAAGCGGGTGGATGCCGCGTGCGGCTGATCGTCACCGATGGGGTGTTCTCGATGGATGGCGATCTGGCCAAGCTGGACCAGATCGTGGAGCTGGCGGAACGGTATGATGCGGCAGTGGTGGTTGATGATAGCCATGCCACAGGGGTTCTTGGTCCGAAGGGCAGGGGGACACCGGCTCATTTTGGTGTAGCAGGGAAAGTCGACATTGTCACCAGCACATTGGGAAAAACGCTCGGTGGCGCGACCGGCGGGTTTACATCCGGCAAGGCCGAGGTGATCGAGTTGCTGCGTCAGCGATCACGACCCTACCTATTCTCGAACTCGCTTCCTCCGCCCATCGTAGCCGGTGCATTGTGCGCGCTCGATCTCGTAAAACAGGGTGACCATCTCAGAGAGGCGCTTCAGGCTCACGCCGTCTACTTCAGAAGCGAGCTGACCACGCTCGGCTTTCGGCTTATCCCGGGTGAACATCCCATCATTCCGGTGATGTTGGGCGACGCCTCGCTTGCGACCTCCATGGCGGAGGCCCTACTGAAAGAAGGGGTTTATGCCGTTGGATTCAGTTATCCCGTGGTGCCACTAGGGCAGGCGAGGATTCGGACTCAAATGTCGGCAGCCCATACAAGGACTCAGTTGCAACAAGCCGTAGCGGCGTTTGCGAAGGTGGGTCGTGCGCTCGGCGTGATCCAGTAACCTG
Organism: Nitrospira sp.; assembly: GCA_005116745.1. NCBI lineage: Bacteria > Pseudomonadati > Nitrospirota > Nitrospiria > Nitrospirales > Nitrospiraceae > Nitrospira > Nitrospira sp. Next base: position 224,908 of record SWDS01000009.1, read on the forward strand.
CCTTGATTCAACTTCTCAGAATTGACATTTCACAATCAGGTCAGTATCCTCGGCTACTTTATCTAGTGAAGGAGTACGGGTATGAAAGTCATTCTTCAAGAGACCCTGGAAGGGGTAGGGCATCTCGGCGATCTCATTAACGTCGCCGATGGGTTTGCGAGAAACTATCTGTTACCGCGCCGGAAGGCCGTTGAGGCGGATGGTCGGAGCATCAAGGCTTTCGAGCATGCCAAGCGAGTGGCAGCCGAGAAGGCCAAGAAGGAAACGCTGGAAATTGAATCCTACGCCAAGAAGGTGTCGGCTGTTGAGCTGACGATCGAAGCGCAGGTCGGCAAAGACGACAAGATGTTCGGCTCTGTCACGACCAAAGACATCGCAGAAGGATTGGCGGCGCAAGGTGTCACGGTGGATCGGCGAAAGATTCAATTGGCGCAACCGATCAAGGAACTTGGGACGGTGGCCGTGCCCATCAAGATGCCTAGAGATGTGGTGGCGACGGTGAAGGTCCACGTGGTGAAGAAGCAAGAGGCAGAAGAACCTTCCGCTTCATGATGAAGGGGTGATGACAGCATGATGCAGGACGCGATCGGCTCACTGGATGCACTGAAAGCGGTAGATCCCGATGTCTATGCCGCGATTGAGTCGGAAGCGGTCCGGCAACGTGAAAAGTTGCTCTTGATTGCCTCGGAGAATTTTGCCAGCCCGGCGGTGCTTGCCGCCCAGGGGTCGTTGCTCACCAATAAATATGCCGAAGGCTATTCGGGTAAGCGGTATTACGGCGGCTGTCAGCATGCTGATGCGGTCGAAGACTTGGCCATTCAGCGGTGCAAGCAGATTTTTGGTGCCGAACACGTCAATGTCCAGCCGCATTCTGGGTCACAGGCCAACATGGCGGCCTATCTGTCGGTCTTAAAACCGGGCGATACGATTCTCGGGATGGATCTGGCTCAGGGCGGCCATTTGACGCATGGCAGCAAGGTCAATTTCTCCGGCATCCTCTTCCGCGTGTTTTCCTATGGCGTTGATCGCCAGACGGAACGGATTGACTACGATGCCGTGCAGAAGGTGGCAGAGGAATGCCGTCCGCGGATGATCGTAGTCGGGGCCAGCGCGTATGCCCGCATACTTGATTTTCCTCGATTCCAGCAGATCGCCAAGTCAGTCGGCGCGTATCTCTTGGTCGATATCGCGCATATTGCTGGGCTTATCGCAGCGGGTCTTCACCCGAACCCTGTTCTCTATGCGGACTTCGTGACCACGACGACCCATAAAACTCTGCGTGGCCCGCGTGGGGGTGTGACGATGTGCAAAGCCGAGTACGCCAAGGGAGTCGACAAGCTGGTGTTTCCTGGATTACAAGGCGGACCGCTCATGCACGTGATCGCGGCAAAAGCTGTGGCGTTTCAAGAGGCCCTCTCTCCAGGGTTCAAGCGCTATCAGCAACAAGTGTTGGCCAATGCGAAAGCCTTGGCGCAGGGATTGGTCGAGCGCGGATATAAGATCGTCTCCGGTGGGACCGATACCCATCTGATGCTCCTCAACTTATCGAATAAAGGTATTACGGGGAAAGATGCCGATGCGGCGCTCGATGCTGCGGGGATTATCGTCAACAAGAACGCTGTGCCGTACGATGAAAAACCACCGGCCGTGGCCAGTGGAATTCGCCTTGGAGCGCCAATCGTGTCCACGCGCGGCATGCGCGAGCCCGAGATGAAGCAGATCGTGGGGTTAGTCGACCGCGTGCTGCAACATCGGCAAGAGCCAGTCGTGCTGGAGGAAGTACGGGCTGAGGCGAAGGCGTTGAACAGTCGGTTTCCCTTCATCTATCAATACTAACCAGCCACGAGCAAGAGGGCAGGGTCGCCACCGGTGAAATGTCCGTTCTGCGATGAACTCGAAGACAAGGTGGTCGATTCTCGTATGGCCAAGGAAGGCGAGGTCATCCGCCGCCGCCGCGAGTGCCTTGGGTGTAAACGCCGCTATACCACCTACGAGCGAGTTGAAGAAATACTCCCGGTCGTGGTGAAGAAGGACGGTCGCCGCGAGTCGTTTGACCGCAACAAGATTCTCGTCGGACTGAAAAAGGCCTGTGAAAAGCGGCCGATCAGTATCGGCACCATTGAGGCCGTCACCGACCGGATAGAAAAACGGATTCAGGAGATGGGCGAGACGGAGATTCAAAGTCGGGTTGTCGGTGAGGAAGTCATGAAGGAGTTACATCAGCTGGATCAGGTCGCCTATGTCCGGTTTGCGTCCGTGTATCGAGAGTTCAAGGGCATCGACCAATTTATGGACGAGTTACAAACGCTTGCTCAGCACCGGCATGAGAGTTAAGACGTAACGTCTGGATCCCTCAGCCTCTCTCCCAGCCTCGTTCAGGTTCTCCGATTCGATCGGTGTTCGTCGTGCATTCGGACAAGCCCAGTGCAGGAAGTGCCTCTTGATGAAGAAGCCCCTCTCTCAGCGTGCTCGGCGAAACCCGCCAACCTCCGGGGCGACGAACGTCGCCATTATCGGCGCCGGTCGTGGAGGGGCCGCGCTGATGGAGATCTTTGCAAACGATCCCCTCGTGCGGATTGTCGGTGTGGCGGAGCTTGATCCAAAAGCCCCAGGGCTAGAACTGGCGCAACAGTTCGGAATCCCGATCACGCACGACTATCGGCAGCTCCTCGCGATGGAGCGTGTCGATCTGATCATCGATGTGTCGGGTGATGCAGAGGTCAGGAGGTTTCTTGAGGATTTCCATCGAATGGGTGTCACTATCATCGGCGGCGCCAGTGCAAAATTCATGTGGGAGCTGATCGGCGCTCGTATTCGCGCGACGGCGGAGATCGAGAAGACGCTGAACAAATATCAATCCTTGTATCGGTTGTATGTGAAAGAGACTGGGGCGGCAGTGACGGAGGAGCGGACCAGAATCGCTTGCGAGATCCACGACGGCTTCGTGCAGAGTTTGGCGGGGGTGAATTTCAAGCTGGATCTGTGCCAGGAACTCATCCGGAAGAAATCACGGGCTAGTTTGGCCACCATCAAGGAGAGCAAGGCTCAGCTGAAGTTGGCCATCCAGGAAGCCCGCCAAGTGATTTTCAACCTGCGTCCCCTGCACTACGACAAGATGGAATTGATTCCGGCCCTGACGAATTATTTCAAGTCGTATCAGCTTCAGACCCACATCACCACGAATTTTTCCGTGAGCGGAGATGAGCAGATTCTCTTCCCACGGACGAAGATCTTTCTCTTTCGCATTATTCAGGAGGCTTTAAGCAACGTACAAAAACATGCACGGGCTGATCGAGTCTCGATCAAGCTGGACATCGAGATGGAGCTGTTGCACGTCACCATTGCCGACAATGGAATCGGATTCGATCTGGAGGCCGTGCTGCGCGACCCTGAAAAGTGGGATCATTTCGGAATCAAGGGCATCTTAGAACGAGCTCGACTGGTGGGAGGAGAGGGGCTCGTCCAATCGAAGCCGGGGAAGGGCACGAAAATCATCGTCAAGGTGCCGCTGGGGCATCGAGAGGAGAGGGAGGAGTAATGGAGAAAATCAAGGTGCTGATTGCCGACGATCACCGAGTGGTTCGGGAAGGCTTGGCAGCCATTCTGAAGACCAAAGAGGACATTCACGTCATCGGCGAAGCACAAGACGGTGCAGAGGCCGTCGAAAAAGCCCGCGCCTTGCTTCCGGATGTGATCCTGATGGATGTCAGCATGCCACGGATGGGAGGCGTCGAGGCCACCAGACAAGTCAAACGTGAGTTCCCGCACATCGGCATCGTGGCGTTGACCATGTACGAAGAACAACAGTACATCTTCGATCTTGTCCGTGCGGGCGCGACAGGCTATCTCTTGAAAGACTCTGAATCGTCACAAATCGTGGCGGCCATTCGAGCGATCTCTCGAGGCGAATCGCTGATCCATCCGTCTGTTGCTAGTAAAATCTTGGCGGAGTTTTCATTAATGGCCCAAAAGAAGGGGAAAAAGCCATCCTGGGCTGAGCATGATCTGACGGAGCGGGAGATTACGGTGTTACGATTGGTGGCCGACGGGAAAACCAACAAGGAGATCGCCAATACCCTTGATCTGAGCGAAAAGACGGTCAAGAATCACGTCCGGAACATCTTCCATAAACTACAAGTCTATGACCGCACGCAAGCGGCCATCACCGCCATCCGCAAGGGCCTGATCGAGCTGGATCCGAAGCGGTAGGATTGAGGTCCTGGTAGGAAGGTTTCTAAACCGCACATCCTCCTTTAAGAGGCCCTCACTCGGATTTAAATAGAATTGCTTGCAGTGGCATGCTCAGCGCGCATCTCTAAAGACGTTGATCGTGTATGGTCTTGTACCCACTCCATCCTGTGCAATCACGGTAATCGTGAACAAGGTCGTGGTTCCCAAGCCGAGTGCACTGCTCACGCTTCCGGTTAAGACTCCTGCCGACGCGATCACGGACCCAGCTGCGGACATCACCGCATTCAGATCAGACTTGGTCGCCGTCACCGTCAGGCTGTCGACGCTGGCGGGGACAGTGACCGTATAGTTCAGTGTGCCGGCAGCAAATCCTGGATTCAGGGTGCCTGCAGTCACCGTCAAGGCCGACAGTGCGGCATTGCTCGAAGGCAGCGGTCGTTTCACGGTGACTGTGTAGGTCTTTTCAGCGCCACTGGGTGTTTGCACGAGGATGGTAATGAGCGTGTTCGACCCTGGGGGCGCCAGCGGTGAAATCTCGCGTGGTTGACCGGAGCTGATTCCTTGTCCATTGATCATCAAGCTGGCATTTGAATCCTGAACCGTCGCAGTGACGGTGAGACTGGAGGCATCGGTTGCCACGTCCACGGTGTAGTTCAGCGTGCCCGGTGAAACCCCTGGGGTTAAACTACCTGAGGACACAGTCAGGTTCGACAAGATATTGTTGTCCCGGTGCACCGTGATGACGTAGGGGCTTTGACTTCCGCTCTGCTCAGTGAGGGTGATGATGATGAGTGTGTCCAATCCTGGATTATTGAGGGGCTTTGAAAGACTTCGGGTCGGGGTCCCATCGATCGTGATGTTGGTGCTGCTATTTTCTGGTGTGGCTGTTACCGTCACGCTTGCGACGGTTGGCGGTACATGGAGCGTATAGGTGGTGATCGCGCTTGAAAAAGCCGGTTGGAGTCCTGGTTCAGAGACTGACAAGCTAGAGAGCCTGACCTGTGGTCCTTCCGAGATCGACCCCGCATCTTTGCAGCCGGAGGCACTGAGGACGGCGGTCAGGGAAAGAATACTGGCCAAACATTGTCCCATGACGGTGACTGTACGGTGCATATGATATCGGTCACTTTCTTAAGTAAGAGGAACAAGCCTATGGATTGGGTGAACCCAAACGGTAGATGTCGCGACTACGAGAGGGTTCAAAATCGGCCTGTCAGGATTTTCATGAGGCCGAGCAGCTGTTCATTCTATAGCCGATCCAATCAGTCGGGTCAACAGATCAGATCAGAGATATGAAGATTGTGAATGGTGCGAGAGAGGCGGTTGACGAACAGCCTTGTCTCGCGGGTCTCTCACTCACTGCGGAGACAAATTGCTTTGATGTGTGCGTGAGAGAAAAAGTCTTGTGCTCGCTCAGGTTTGAAGCGCGGGCTACGGTCTACCGGCGAGCGCGGATGATAGTGATGGTGTAGGGCGTTGAACTCACACCGTCTTGTGCCGTAACGGTAATGTCCGCGTCGGTGCGTTTCCCACTCAGTGGGACGGATACTTGTCCTGTCTGTGTCCCTGCCGCGGCGATCACTGATCCAAACGCGAACATCATCGCATTTGGATCAGACTTCGTTGCGGAGATGATCACACTGTCCACATTATTAGCCACATCAACTTGGTAGTCCAAGATTCCCGATGCAAAATCTGGATCGAGGGAACCTGAGCTCACAGTCAAGCCAGATAGAGCATCGTCGCTCGAAGGGGCCGCTCGTACGACGGTGACGGTATAGGTCCTTGAGGTTCCATTCGGCGCAGTGACGACGATCGACACAACCTTCGTTGTTCCTGGGCCGTTGAGTATGATTGTCGCTCGTCCTTCGTTTGGCACATCACCCGATATCACGGCATTTGCATCAGACTTGGTTGCGGAGACGGTCACTTCGGTAACAACGGTGGCGACGTTCACACGGTAGTTCTGAGTTCCTGCAGAAAAAGGAGGAGATAAGGTACCTGGCGACAGGGTCAAACTCCTAAGAGTGTTATCCCCGCCAAGGGTGATCGCTCTCAGGGTCATCGTGTATATCTTGGCTCTTCCATCTGGGGACGTGACGGTCAGTGAGATATCTTTGGTCGATCCAGGGCCAGGGGGTGAAATCGTTGTTTGTCCGGTGGCTTGCCCTGCTGGGGCAGTGATCGCACCAGACAACACGTCATTCGCATCAGACTTCGTTGCCGAGAGGGTGAGGTCAGGAGTGGCACTGGGTAGGTCAACAATGTACCCGGTCGTTTCACTAGCGAACGGAGGTTGGAGCGATGCGCTGGAGACTGAGAGGCCGGCGAGTTGAGGGCCTGGATCAATCGATCCTGTATCTTGACAGCCATACAGACCCAAGCCCATGGCTCCGGCGAAAAGAGTGATGGCCACATGTCGTATTGGGATGAGGTAGAAGCGTTGCATGATGGACCCAATCACTTTCTTGTGCTGCGTAGACTGTTGGGTCCAGCCGCCTGTGTGAACCAGAAGGGTAGAGGCAGATATTACGAAAGGGTTCCTGAATAGATCTATCCCTACTTGCGTATGGAGAAGTAGGGCGCGTGCAGGGTGGCCTCTAACTGGCGGAGGTCAACGGATGGATCGAAAGATTAGGAAGGGTAGCAATGGTGCGAGAGGGAATACCCGTCGGTGATGGAGAGCTATTCCTATGCCGGTTCTCCTTGCCGTCGTCGGCCTGTTCGTTCACCGGATTTCACAACCCCCTGGGAAAAACCATGAGGGTAACTCGCATGATGTCTAGCGAGAATCTCTGAAGACGTTGATCGTGTACGGTCTTGTAGTCACTCCATCCTGTGCGGTCACGGTAATCGTGAACAGGGTCGTGGTTCCTAAGCCGAGTGCACTGCTCACGCTTCCGGTTGCAACGCCTGGTGGGGCGATCACGGACCCTGATGCGGATGCCACTGCATTCGGATCAGACTTGGTCGCCGTTACCGTTAGGCTGTCGACGCTGGCCTGGACGTTGACCGTATAATTCAGTGTCCCGGCGGCAAAGCTGGGATTCAAGGTGCCTGCGCTCACCGTCAAAGCCGAGAGCGCGGCATCGCTTGATGGCAGCGGTCGTTTTACGGTGACCGTGTAGGTCTTTTCAGTTCCACTGGGTGCTCGCACGAGGATGGTGATGAGCGTGTCCGATCCTGGGGGCGCCAGCGGAGAAATCTTGCGTGGTTGACCGGAGCTGATTCCTTGTCCATCAATCATCAAGCTGGCATTTGAATCCTGAACCGTTGCGGTGATGGTGAGACTGGAGACACCGGTGGCTACGTCTACGGTGTAGGGCAGCTGGTCCTGAGCAAAGGCAGGAGCCAGGGTGCCTGGTGTCACGCTGAGAGTTTTCAAGTTGTTATCAGCCGAAAGCGCTGCTCGGTTCATAGTGATGACGTACGGCTGCCGACTGCCATTCTGTGCTATCACGAGAACTTCTATGTCTGTGGGCAAGCCAGGATCTTGAAGGTCGATGGTACGTGCCTGACCTGAATTGGCAACTTGTCCATTCACCTGTAGAGTTGAGCTTGATTCCTGTGGAGTTGCGGTCACCACCACGCGGTCAGTGCCGCTGCCGACATTGACCGTATATCTCGTGGTGTTCGCCGTAAAGGAAGGGTCCAGCGTACCCGGCGACACGGTCAGCTTCCCAAGATTGAAATTTCCTCCGAGGGCGGCTCGCACCACAGTCACAAGGTACGACTTTAGACTCCCATTCGGGGCTGTCACGACAATGGTAATGTCCTTACTCGATCCAGGATCTCCAAGGTCGATGGCACGGGCTTGCCCAGAAATAGTGCCCTGGCCATCCACGTCGAGCGCCGCTGTTGGGTCCTGAAGAGTTGCGGTGACGCTGACTCGAGCCGTGCCGCTGCCGACCTGTGCCGTATACTTTGTTGTGCCAGCCCTAAACGCAGGGTTGAGGGGGCCCGGCGACAGGGATAAACTTCGGAGATCGGTATTGCTTGAGGCCGGTCTGGTTACAATGACCACATACGTGGTCTGCGCTCCGCTTTGGTCCGTGATGCGGATAAAGATGCTCTTCGTCGAGGGGGCCGAATCTAACGTGACTGAGATCCCCTGGGCAGTGCCGGCCGGCTGCCCATCGATCGTCATCGAGGCAGTGCTACTTTCAGGGGTGGCTCTTACTATGACACTGCTATCGGTCGTCGATATCGTGGCTCGGTAATCCGTGACGTTGGAGGAAAAAGCCGGTTGAAGGGCTCCAGGAGGGGTGACCGCTAAGCTAGAGAGTCTTACGGGTGGCCCTTCCGAGACTGTGGCGGAATCGCCACACCCATACGTGCCCAAACCAAGTGCGATAAAAACAATGGCGGCTAGGTATTGCACGGCAATGGTGAACGGACGTCCCATCATGCGGCGGTCACTTTCCCTTAATACGTGAAGTGATGAGCCTGTGTACTCTGGCGAACCCAAACGCTAAGGCGGAAACGACGGGAGGGTTCGAGTGTCTACTGAGGCGAAGCAGGAGTGACAGATATAGCCAATCCGACCGGTGAGGTCAAGACGTCAAATTGGGCGAGTAAAACTGGTGCGTCGGAGTTAGTTGCTGCCGAAACAGTCGCGCTGTCGGTGTGGCCAACACCGTGCCCCAGGGGCTATGGCCCAGGGGCTACGGTGTCGATGGTCACAGTCAAGGACGCACTCTGGGGAGATTCAAGGCCCCCTGCATTAGTCACGGTACTGGTAATTGTGTGTACCCCGTCACTCAATGCTGCTGTCGGTGTGAGGGTATTGGCGCCCGAGTCAAATCCTTGCTTGGCTATGCTCCCATCAACATAGAGGGTTGGGGTTTCTCCTGCTGCTGGCTGGGCCACGGTGAAGCTCGGCGCTGTGACGTTAGTGACGTTGTCATCCTTACTAGTGCCCGGGGCACACACAGCAGGATCAGGAATACCAGGTTCACAGGAGTCATCCTCTGGTATCAGGTCCGGTGCACTTGTCGGTGCTGGTGGTGAAGCGGGCGCTGGTTGGTTGACGGTAATGGAGTACGTCTTATCATTGCTGTTTGGCGCAATCACACGAACGTCTATTTCGGTTTGGGATGGGCCAGTTGGGAGAGAGATGGAACGGGAGCTCCCCCCTTGTCCATTGATCGTCACGCTTGCGCTTGAATCCTGGGGAGTGGCGGTCACAGTGATATTGGTATCGCTGCTGCCGACGTTGTTTACGGCATAGTCAGTCCTAGTCCTGGTTGCGCTAAACGGGGGACTCAGGGTGCCCGGTGATACGGTCAATGCCGACAGATTGTTGTTTCCACCAAGGGCGGCACGCTCGACAGTGACGGCATAGGGTTTCTGGCTGCTATTGGGTGCGGTCACTACGATATTGATCAAGGTATTCAATCCTGCTCCATTCAACGTAATGGAACGGCCCTGACCAGACGTAGCGGGTGTCCCATTCACGGTGATCGTTGCATTAGGATCCTGCCGCGTAGGCGTGACCGTTATGCTGGATACACTGCTCCCCACCTCCACCGTATAGCTCAGATCGTTTGCATTGAAGGTAGCGTCCAAGGAACCTGGTGATACGGTTAGCGCCGACAGATTGTTATTCCCACCAAGGGCGGCACGATTGATACCCACTGTGTAAGTTCTCTGAGTGCCGTTCTGTGCCGTCACAATAATAATGACGGAGGTGTTCGAACCCGCTGGACCCAATTGAATGGTTTGAGCTTGTCCGGAGGTGGAGGGTTGTCCATTGACGGTCATGCTGGCAGTGCCATCCTGCACCCTGGGCGTGACTGTCACGCTGGTCACGGTGCTCGCCACATTCACCGTATAGCTCGTTCTGTTCGCGCTAAAAGTCGGGTTCAAGGTCCCCGGTGAAACGGTCAAGCTCTGCAGAGTATTGTTACTGGAGACTCCACGACTCACAGTAATCAAATAGCTTTTCGCATTTCCGTTCTGTGCCGTTACGACGATGGGGACGTTAGTGTCTTGACCTGCAGGGTTGAGGGATACTGTGCGGGACTGCCCTGAGCCGATGGCTTGCCCATTCACCGTCATTGTGGCAGTGGAATCGTCGGGAGTAGGAGTTACATTGATGGTTCCGACGTTGTTGGCCACATCGACTGTATAGGTTAGTAGGCCCTCATCGAATGAGGGGGTCAGGGTCCCGGGCGACACAGTTAAGATCCTGAGGTTGTTGTTTCCATTACGGGCGGCACGGTTGATACCCACTGTGTAGGTTTTCTGGGTGCCGTTCTGTGCTGTCACAGTAATAATGATAGGTGTGTTCGAACCCTCTGCACCCAACTGAATAGTTCGAGCTTGGCCGGAGTTGGTGCCTTGCCCATTCACGGTCATTGTTGCAGCAGGATCTTGCACCCTGGGCGTGACGGTGATGTTGACCACGGTGCTCGCCACATTCACTGTATAGCCCGTCCGGCTCGCAAGAAAGGCGCGGTCCAGGGTGCCTGGTGATACAGTCAAACCCTGCAAGTTATTATTACCGGATACTCCACGACTCACCGTTACCTGGTATGTTTTCGGGGTTCCGTTCTGCGCGGTCACAACAATCGGGATGTTAGTGGGTTGGCCTGCAGGATTGAGAGTTACCGTACGGGCCTGCCCGGAGTTGGTGGCTTGTCCATTCACCGTCATCGTCGCGGCTGGATCGGAAAGCGTGGGGGTCACTCTGATACTTCCGACAGTATTGGCAACGTCGACTGAATAGTTGAGATCGTTCGCAGTGAATTCGGAATCCAGGGTCCCGGGCGACACGCTCAGGTCTTGTAACGAGTTGTTCCCAGTTAAGCCAGCTCTCACGAAAAGGACAGTGTAGGTTCTCGAATTCGTGCCTGTCTCTGACACGACGATGTTCACGGGAGTTGTTATCCCCGCCGCGCCCAGCGGAATCACGCTGCTGGTCGTGGCCTGTCCGTTGATCGTCACGCTGTCGCCAGCCACAGCAGGCTGAGCGGTTATGGTCGCGCTCGTGATGTTGTTGGAAATATCAACAGTGTATTGGGTGGTTCCCCCGCTGAAAGCTGGTTGGAGCGTGCCGGGGTCGACCGTCAGGCTCGCAAGTTCCACCACGGGGTTTACCGTCGCTGAGTCGCCACAGCCATAGGCGATCACACCGATCACAAGGAGAAACGCGGCAGCGAGATACTGTCTCACGACGGTCAAGGTACGCATGGCGATGTAGTCTCTTTCTCCAGAGGCGTGATGTGGCAGGTCCATTAGCATGAACCTCAATATAAATGGGTTGGATAATACGAAACTGCTAAAGGTTGGTCTACCCCTACTTTGGTATAGGGGAAATAGGACACGTCCTTATGGACCATCCTCGGATCATGATGGAGCGAAGCGGTCTAGGCGGATTTGAAGCGTCGCTAGAAGAATGCGCGAGTGATCGTCACAGAGTATATCTTTGAGTCTCCATTCGGAGCCGTGACAGTGATCGATACTGTTCTGGGAAACAGTGGTATGAGTAGAAAGGTCTCTTGACCTATTGGAACCCCGGTCCCGGCTGTTAGGTCACCTGACATCACGGCATTCGAGTCGGATTTTGTGGCCGAGACGGTCACGCTGTCGACACTGAATGGAACATCCAGTGTGTAGATCGTGGTATTGGCAGCAAAGTCAGGAACCAAGGGGGCTCCTGTCACAGTCAATGCCGCCAGGTTGGCGTCGCTCGATGGCGCCGCTCGGTTTACTGTGACGGTATATGTTTGAAAGGTTCCACTTGGTGCAGTGACGGTGATCGATATCGAGGTGGGTGTTCCTGCTCCGTTCAGAGAAATGGTTGCTTGACCGGTCCCTTGCCCTGCTCCAGGATCTGCGATCGACCCGGACAGAACAGCATTTGGATCCGATTTGGTTGCCGTGACAGTCACTTCCGTGACGTCGGTGGCTACGTTTACCGTGTAGGGTAAGTTGTTCGCATTAAAATCTGGAGCCAACGGTTGCACCACGGCATTCGCTGTTACCGTCAAGGCCGACAGATTATTGTTGCTCGATGCGGCGCGATTTACGGTGATGGTGTAGGGTTTAGAGGCTCCACTGGGTGCAGTGACGGTGATCGATACCACCTTGCTTGTCCCTGGCCCATCGAGCGGGATGGTCGCTTGGCCTGTGGCAATTCCAGTTCCGGCTGTGACGTCACCGGACATCACGGCATTTGCATCGGCCTTGGTTGCCGAAACATCAACGCTGGTGACAGTGGTTTCCACATTTACCGTGTAGCTCAGTGTATTCGCAGCAAAGGTGGGGTCTAGGGTACCCGGCGTTACGCTCAAGGCCGACAGATTATTGTTGCTCGAAGGCGCCGCTCGGTTCACCGTGATACGGTAGGTGTTTGCGCTGCCATTCGGAGCGGTTACGGTGATTGTCACAGGGGTGGAGGTCCCTGGCACGCCAAGTGCATTGGTGGCTTGTCCTGTCGCGACTCCTGCCCCTGCAGTTAGCGAGCCAGTCATCATGGCATTCGAGTCTGATTTAGTTGCGGAGACGGTCATGCTGGTGACGGTGGTTGCCACGTTCACCGTGTAATCCAAGGTGCTCGATGTAAAGGTGGGAGTCAAGGAGCCTGGTGTCACCGTTAAGGCGGACAGATTGTTGTCGCTCGATAGGAGTCTCGTAACCGTGACGGTATAGGTGGTCTCAAGTCCAGTCTGTGTTTCCACCACAATGAGGATGGTCGTGGTCGATCCCGGAGAGCCGAGCGCGACAGATCGTCCCTGCCCCGCAGCGGTTACAATCCCATTGATCGTGACCGTGGCCGTATTGTCTTTGGGGACGGCGGTCACGGTGACGCTGGTCGCGGATGTCGGCGCATTGACCGCGTAGTTCGTGGTATTGGCCAAAAACCCAGGTTGGAGGGTTCCAGGGGTGACCGTCAGGTTGGACAAGGGTGCTGCGACGTCTTCCGATACCGACGCCGTGTCTGCGCAGCCGTAGGCACTTAAGCCGATGACAAGGAACAGGGCAGTGACGAGCCATTGTCCTGGGGATATGAAGTTCTGTTTCATAGAACGCCGATCACTTTCTTGTGATGGAGGAGTGACGGACTGGTTCATGCTTATACAGCCTGACTGTAGGTGCTGATACTACGAGAGAGGTCGTATTCGGTCGAGCCCTACATAGGTAAGGGTTTGCCGTCATTGTGAGGCGAAGAGGCTAGCTGCTGAACCTATGATTGCATGGCGGTGGCATTGCCATTGTCGGTCGGCGCGCGTGTGTAGGATATGCTTCGCGTTGAGCGGTCAGTGCCCGGATTGTGAAGCGCCCTGCGATTTGGCGAGGAGCTCGGCCTTGGAGGGGATCTGTGTGAGGAGATCCGGGCGTACCTGAAAGACTCCTTGCAGACGTTGGCCGGTGGCATAGAGGAGATTGCCTGCCTTGTTGCCGAGAGTCAGTTTCCCTGTGGTCTGGCCGTCCTTGCCCGTCACCACAAATTCTGCGGCGGGCGCAAGTAGCCCGTAAGGGGCCAGTGGTGCGGATTGTTTCATGACGCGTTCTTCTGCGGGAAGATTCGCGACCCGGCTGACAAAGAGATCTGCCGCTTCTTGGCTAATCTTCTCGGTGGGCTGATCTTCGAGCAGCCATTCGCCAGTTTGGTTGATCAAGACATACTGATGTTCTCTCGTCTTCACCGACAACACGGCGATGTCGGTGGAGTCGAGGCCGAGCAGCCGTTTGTCCTGGAGCGTGAAGAGTTCTTTCGTGAGATCTCTGATCAGTATAGGGTTGATGCGATAGAGCGGGCCGTCGGCGGTGGTCTCCGCGATGGCTTCTCCGCTCTGGGGGTCCGGTTGATACAGCCGGACGGACTGATCACCGGCTGCCGTATGCAGCGTGATTTTTAGCTTGGGGGTCGTCAGAGTCTTGGCCACGCTGTCTCGTTCAGGACCTGGATCGATGATGCCGAGTGCTTTCAGATCTTCCAACCGAAACATCAAGGAGCGGACTTCGTTCTGGTCGGCTTCGGCTTCGATGGGATAGCGGATCTTCCACGACGGCTTCGGCTTATCCTTGGCCATGTTGTAGAGCACGACTTCGGTGGTGGCATAGGTCAAGCGGACCCGTTCGATATCATTCTGGACAAACCGCAAGAGCTCTTTTCGACGGAATGCCATCAACGACTTATTGATGAAGTCCTTCGGCGCCAGGTTGGTCAGTAACACGCTCCGGTCCGATGCCCGAAGCACATAGAGGGTATTGGACAGCGGACCACTGTCGCCGATTGAAATTGTCTCGTGTTGTGTCCCGGCCATGACGGTGAGGGTGGTCACCGGCTGTTCAAGCCCGAAGGCCGCCAACTGTGTCGCCTGCTCCTCGACCATTCTGGTGACGGTTCCTGTCACGAGCGCTCGAATCAGCGCCTGCACTTCGCGATGATCGGCATCTGCTTGAAGCGGAGCCACAATCGACCATTTACCAGGTTCTGCCAGCTTTAATTCGATAGGCCCCTGCGCGGTGGTGATCCTGAGTCCGGTGATGGCGGTTTCGGGGAAGGGCAGGACTTGTTTCTGTGCACGGTCCTGTTTTTCTTCTCGCTGCTGGGCGGGAAACTCCACGAGATAGAGATAGCCTCCGAGGCCAGCCAGCGCGAGGAACATGAGTAGAGTCGGCCAGTAGCGCATATCAGGATGGTGAAAATTGCCGCCAGCTGCGTTCTCGCATCGTTCAGACCCTCAACGTACTCCAGAGAGTACGCCTCGGCCCTTCACTCGCTGCGGCCTTGCTGGACAGCCATTTTGACCATCCTGCAGAAGATATGTGACGAAGGCCTATCATAATCGTCGGCGTTTTCTCCACACGATGATGCCGGTAAGCAGCGTCACGAATGGAAGGAACACAACTTGGATGTAAATCAGCGCCCGTTCTTGGGTGGGGTTGGGCGTGAACGGGTGCAACGCCGGTTCCTTTGGCGCGATGGACATCAAGTCCCGTTCCTCAGCCAGCCATCCGATCGTGTGGAGAAAAAAGTCGCTGTTACCGGGGAAATTGAAAAAGGCGTTGGAGACGAAGGTGGAGTTCCCGATAACCACGATAGCAGGTCGAGGTGTGCCCTCCTCCGGGGCTTTCTTCGGTGCCAGCGCGGCCGCCATAGGTAGCGGTCCTTTCACGTCTTCCTTTTCGTTCAGGCTCACGACCCGGCCTTGCATGTTCATTTCAGCCCAGCTATTCGGCGAAGTACGGGCCAGTGGTACAAAGTCCCAGTCTTTTCCGACCTGCTCGTCGAACGTCACGTGCCGGGATAACGGTAACAGCACAGCGGAGTTGAGGTCTTGCGTGATCTCATGCTCGGTAAACGTTCTGACCAACAGCGCGGTGAGATCTCCCTGGGCCAACCGATCTTGCAGATCGACCAACACCCCCGACCCCAGACCTAGTCCCCAATGGGCGAGCAATGATTCCAGTCCAGTCTGTGTATCGGGATCGGCCAACACCAAGAGGTGGCCGCCCTTCTCGACGTAGGCCTGAATACGGTCCTGCTCGTCTTTCATCACGGCGCGGCGGGGGCCTGCCACTATCAGTACAGCGGTATGATCCGGCACGGCTGATTCCTTAAGAAGCGAGAGTGTGCCGACCTCATAGCCCTGTCGGATGAGCGCTTCTTTGGCAGCGGAGAGCCCATTGCGGTCCTTGTCCTCGACATTCAATTCGCTGTGGCCCTCGACGAAGACGATGCGTTTCTTGGCATCTTTGGAGATACGGATCAGCGCACCGGTCAGCTCAACCTCTGAGGGAGAGGTGACGCGGATCGTCTGGCCATTGCTCTCGAAAATGGCGGTGTCTGTCCGGAAGATTCCATAACTTTGAGCGATCTTCGGCTGTTTCTCCGGGTCGATGAATTCTACGCTGAGCTTGGGAGACGCTTGCCGATAACTCTCCAGTCGTTCTTTGAATGCTTGATAGCCGGGATCTTTTTCTCTCGTGAAGACGGTAATTTTAATGTCGTGGGGCAGGCCGCGAAGTACGCGGTAGGTTTGTGGGGCGAGCGTAAAATTCTGATTTTCTGAGAGGTCCCAACGTATCGAGTGTCGAGAGGCCAGAAAGTTCACAATGATCAAGATGCCGGTGAACAATACGATCATCAGAAAGCTGTTCAGCCCCATCCTTGTCGAGCGTCGACCGGAGAACGCCTTGACTGCCTCAAAATGAAAAACGAAGAACAGGACGAGGCAGACCAGCGCCAGCCCTTCCACGATCGTGACGGCCCACAGCCAGTCAGGGCGAAGGCTGTACGTGATCATGCCGCCGAGGCCAAGCACGACTCCGAGAATGCCGAGAGGAAAGGACTTGAGGCTCATTTCCAGCGTGTCGACTCCACGACCCGATGTGTGAGAAACAGCATGAGTACCAATCCGCTTCCGAAGTACAGGAGATCGCTTGTGTCGATCAATCCCCGCACCAGACGCTCATAATGTTCCATGTAGGAGACATACGAGATGACGCGGCCTGCCGTGGTATCACCGAAGAGACTCCCCAATCCAGCGATTAACCAGATGGTCAGGAGTAGGCCGAAGCTCACAAAGGCGGCGACGATTTGATTTTCCGTCAGCGCCGAGGCAAACAGGCCCACGGAAAGAAACAGGGCTCCCAGCAGCACCATGCCCACATAGCCGGTCCAGATGGGATTCCAGTCGAAGTCGCTGAACAGCATCAGTACTGTGGGAACCAATACCGTGAGCCCGACGAGGCCGAGATAGATTAGGAACACGCTGACGAATTTGCCGACGACGATTTCATGAATCCTGATCGGTGAGGTCATCAAAAACTCAAAAGTCCGCAGCTTGCGCTCTTCCGCGAACAATCGCATGGTCAGGATGGGCAGAATAATCACGAGGACGATCCGCATGCTCGCGAACAGATTTCGGAAGACCAGATCGTTCAAGTTGATTTGGGCCATTCCCCCCTGCTGCATCTGCATCAATTGGATGGCTTGCGCTCCAGCGAAACCAACGTAGAGGTAGGAGAGCAGCCCGAAGATGAACAGAAAGACCGCGCCGACCACATAGACAATGGGGGAGACGAAGTAACCGCGCAGTTCTTTGGCGATGATGGCCTGCACCGGTGTCATAATAGGCTACGCCTCTGTCTTTTCGGCTGAGACCATGCTGACGGCGGCCTCAGGCGGTTCGGAGAGGTGGTCTTCGTGGCGCGTGAGCTGGAGGAAGACGTCTTCCAACGTCATCGACACGGTGCGGAGCTCAAGCAATCCCCACTGGCTCAACACGGCTACACGTGCGATCTCGTCCCGCAGATCACGGCCCAGCTCGCATTCGAGAAGAAAGCTCCCTCCTGCCTGTCCGGGAAAAACATTGAGCACGCCGGGAATCGCGCGAAGTTTCATCTCGCAGTCCGCTGGGCATGCCTTGAGGGTAATCGAAACTTTCTCCGATTGACGCAATCGGGCCGATAACTGTTCAGGGGTATCTTCCGCAACGATACGGCCTTGATTGATGATGACAACCCGTTGGCAGACTGCGGTCGCTTCCGGAAGGATATGGGTGCTGAGAATTACGGAATGCGAGCCGGCCAGGCTCTTGATGAGCTCTCGGATTTCAATGATCTGCTTGGGGTCAAGGCCGACCGTTGGTTCGTCAAGGATCAACACCGGGGGATCGTGTAAGAGCGCTTGCGCCAGCCCTACGCGCTGACGATAACCGCGAGACAGGTTGCCGATCAACCGATGGCGGACGGAGCCCAGCTCAAGTCGTCCAATTGATTGGTCGAGCGCAGACGAGAGTTTCGGTCCCGTGATTCCACGGAGTCGGCCGACAAAAGTCAGATATTCCGCCACTGTGAGTTCTTGATAGACCGGCGGTGTTTCCGGCAGGTAGCCGATTTGCCGTTTCACTTCCAATGGCTGGTCGGCGCAATCAAACCCCGCTACGCGTGCCGTGCCTTCGGTCGCCGGCATGAAGCACGTTAAGATCCGCATGGTGGTTGTTTTGCCCGCCCCGTTGGGACCAAGGAACGCCAGCACCTCGCCCTTGGCCACCGAGAAGGTGACGCGATCAATGGCGGTGTGATGCCCGTAGCGCTTGGTGATGTTGTGAACGTCGATCACGAATGTGGTATCGGTGTGAACAATTGCGGAGAATGGAGTGGTACCGCTCTCGAAACTACACCATATTCCTTGACGGAGGATCTTACTCACTCCGTTCAAAGCAGTCAATATAGGGGTAGTAGGATGAGTATCACGCCTGATGGGTCATCTACGCAATGTCGGGAGCCTGATCGCTGAACGATGTCTCCCTGTCGTTTCCGGATCCGTATGATCTACACAGGTGTTGAATTTAAATCCTGGCTCGTTTATATAGAAGCCTATCCGTTGAATTTTCCCCACAGTCATCCTCTCGCTTACAGAGAGGAGCTCCATACGGAAGTGGGGGAGCCGAGTACTCCAGTCGGTATTGTCGAAGTCCCATACCTTTTATACCCTGACTCGACCAGTGGTCTCGTTGTTACCGTCAAGAGGGAGGGGATACCCAGCATGCAGACTGAGCTTCATCACAGTCGGCTTTCGTCGTCGTCCACATCCTTTGCGATCATCCTATGCTTATCATTGGGGGCCTGCTCGTGGGTTCCCAAAGGGGATATGCAATTGGATATTGGGATCAAAGATCGAGGAGTCGCTTCGTGGTACGGTGAACAGTTTCATGGCAGACAAGCGGCGAACGGCGAGTTGTTCGATATGGAAGCGCTGACGGCTGCTCATCGGACCATGCCTCTCGGCAGCGTGGTGCGTGTGGTGAATTTGACGAATGGTAAGCATCTCTATGTCCGGATCACGGACCGTGGTCCTTATGAGAAAGGGCGGATTCTCGATCTTTCCCATGGTGCGGCTGTCCAGTTGGGTGTGGAGCATAAAGGGGTGGCCTATGTGCAGGTTGAGATTGTCGGCGAACGCCGCCCGGAGCTGATGCTGCTATCAGAACAATTCTCAGATCGAACTGCCTCGCTTCTTGTTGGTGCGCAGCCGTGGACCCATCGGGCGTCGCCTGGGATGGCTTCTCCGGCTAGAAATTTCCTTGGCGATCTCTGGATTGCAAGGCGGAATCGCTGGGCTGTTGCCATGCTCGCGGTCACTCATCCTGTCGGCACTCCGGTCGCCTCGTTGCTCCTCAACTAAGGTCTATCTGGATGATTACCATCAGCGGACCTCCCGGCCCGCTGGTTTGTCGGCCACGCACTCCTGTAATTGTATACGCGCGATGATGACCATACTGGTCTCATCCAGGTTGACAGTGTGCAAAGCTCTCCACTAGACTGCATCGTTCCCATCAGTAGCTGACAATACGTGAGTTTATCGAAGGGGAGGCATGGAGCGATGGCCAAGAAGCGCGCAGAGGAACCAGATGAAGTGAAGTTGAAGAAGAAGATCGGCGTAAAGCTGACCGATCAAGGCAACCAGGAGGGAGGCGCCGATCTCCGCTCACTGAAGAAACGATTGAAGAGGGAACAGCGTAAACGGCGGGCACTGGTGCAGCGGAAGAAACGAGCGGCCGGAAGCAAAGGCGCAGCAGCTACCTCTGCATAGGCCTAGTCTTTTCGTGGTGACAGTCATGCCAGGCTCTGATTCCATGGAAGAAGAACCGAAACATCCTCCCCAGGGCATCAACCCTCTCACCCAGCAAGCTGGTGACGAGCCGCTGGCCGGTGGTGTAGCCGATCAGATGCTGGCTGTGTCTTCCGCTATCGATGAGAGAGCGGGTAGTCAAGATACGGTCGCGCTTGATGAAGAGCAGGTCAAGGATGAGATCGACATTCAGGTCGATCTGCTGAGTGATCCTGACTGGGTGGTCCGCCGCGAAGCGGTCATTACTCTGGGCGAGATGGGTGATGAACGGTGTGTCGAACCGCTGGCCCGCGCGCTACGCGACGGTGACTGGCAGGTTCGAGAGGTCGCTATCGAGGCGATGGGGCAGGTAGGCTCTCCCGCCGTCGAGACTCTTCTCAAATTGCTCCGCGACTGGGAAGTACGAAAATACGCGATTGCTGCGCTCGGGAAAATCCGTGACGAACGGGTCCTTGATCCCTTGATGCTTCAGCTTCGGAACGATGAGTTTAAAGACGATGCCATTGATGCTTTGGTCGTACTGGGTGAGCCGTCCGTCGAGAGGCTGATCGGTGCCCTTCGTGATAAGGACGAAAATGTCCGTAAGTGTGCCGTCCTCGCGTTGGGGCGGATCAAGAGCGGTGAGGCCATTGATCCCCTGATCGGGATGCTCGGTCATAAAGACTGGTTTACGCGGTTGACGGCTGCCGCCGCGTTGGAGTCGATCGGTGACGAGCGGGGCCGCGAGGCGATGAAGCCCTTGCTCAAGGATTCCGATATGGTGGTTAAGATGCGGGTGGAGCGAATTCTAGCGAAGTGGAAGACTCAACCGGCCAACGCCTGAGTTATTTATTCAAGAGTTGATTCATATTCTGCTGGAGATCGTCCAGCTTTTTCATTGACACCTGTTTTCCCGTCACAATTTCCAACTTCACCTCCCGCAGCGATCCGGCCATGTCTCGTAGCGCATTGGTTGCATCGTCGGACTTGGTTCCTTTTGTGGCGGCTTCCACGGCTGTGATAGCTTCGGCTATTTCTTTCGCTGCGTCACCGAAATTACGATCGACGAGGTGCGCCTTCGCTTGGACCAATCGAGACTTCGCATCCACGAGTCCCTGACGCCTGCGGAGATCGCGCTCGATTCCAAGGGTCGTATCCAACACGTTTCTGGACATATCCTTCAATGACTGTTGCAGTTCTGCGACGGTTCGCTGAAGCGTTCCGACGGGCCGTTGTCCGAGATAGTAGCCCGCTCCGAATGCCCCAATGAGCAGCAAGACAACAGCAAAAAATTTAACCATCGCGGTCCTCGGTTAGTGGCGACGTTTGGATGAGCTTAACCGGGTCAACTGTTGGAGCAGGCTGTTCGCACTCGCAATACGCACGGCCTCATCCGAATCTTGTAAGCCCTTTACTAGGAGCGGGATGGCACTCTCGCTGCTTTTCCGCAATCCCTTGGCGGCCATCAGGCGAGGAAGTGGCTGCTGGTCCTGTAAGAGCGTGTGGAGAACCGCCAGGGCGTCTTTCTCGGAGGAAGCACTCAAGGCCTGTGCCGCTGCGCCACGGATAGAAGGGTCGGAATGCCCAGCCAACTCTGTGGCTAGCGTGAGGGCGGAGGGATCGCCCAGGCGAATCAATCCCTCTGTGGCGCTGGCACGGACATGACTATTCGGGTCTCTCGTGAGTGCCTGCAGCAAGGGCCGATTGTCCTTGATGCCGAGCCTTCCAAGACTTGCCGCAGCGACACCGCGAACCATCGCTATCTCGTCCCCGATTGCGTGGGTGAGCGGAGCCACGCCGCTAGCGGAGCCAAATTCTCCCAGTGCTCCGGCAGCGAACGCGCGTACCGATGGATCAGGATCATACACAGCTTGGGAGAGGATCGCCAGGCTGGCCGGACGTTTGAGGCGTCCCAATACCCCCAGTGCGGCCATCCTCGTCTCTGGGTCCGGCAGGGTCGCGGCGCTGGTGATATCGTCCAGCTTTTCCGTATGCCCCAGTTTGAACAGGGCGGCGTAGGCGAAGATGGCCTCAGGCCCATCTTCAGTTCGAGCGATATCCAGAAACGGCTGCTGAACGTCAGTGGCTTGTGCTTCCCCGAGCGCCGTCATCGCAGCGATACGGACGGTCGGCATGTCATCCCGCAACGCGCGACGCACGGCGCCGGATTTCGCTGCGAGTCCGGCTTTTCCGATCGCCTCGACCGCGCGCGCGCGTACGACTACCGACGCGTCCAGTAAGCCATCCTCTAAAATTGCCGAGGTCTCAGGCAAGCCCAATTCCGCAAGAGCCGAGTAGGCCGCAATACGAACATGCTCTTTTCGGTCTCGAACGTGGCCGGTGATCACTCCGAGTGCCAATGGGCGAAGCAGCGAAGCATCGGAGGGTTGCCCCGTCTGGTTCAATTTCGCATGGATGGCCAGGGCTTCGTCTGTTCGTCCAAGTCGGACATAGCTCAGCAAGGAGAGCCGGAGGAATGCGGTCGAGGGTGTCACGTCCGGTGGAAGACCTCGGTAGAGAGCGGTCACTTCGGGGTAGTCGCCGGCCTTGAAGAGGGCCGCGGCTTTCGATTCGACCGTGGCAGGGGCTCCTGCCGATGCAGGAAGGAGAGGCGCTGTGCTGAGAATCAGCATGAGCGCGCCAATGATACGCGTCATGGCAGTCGGGGTGACGCCCTGGTCGCGTATCAGCGAGCGATCCGCTGCGTCGAACCGAGTCACCATGTCGTCGGTGGCCGCGCCGTGGCGGCGCGGTACATCAGACCAACATAGTCCTTCAGCATGCGCGTGGTACAGAACTGGGGCGCGATGGTACGGATACATTCCTTGACCATCTGGAGCCAGCCTCGAGGGATCCCGTCACGATCACGCTGATAGAACAGCGGCACAGCCTCTTGTTCCAATACGCGATAGAGCTGTTCGGCATCATGATCATCCTGCGCCTTCGTGTCGGCCTGTTCGCTGAGTGGCTGGATGCCCCACCCGTTGGCTCCATTATATCCTTCCACCCACCAGCCATCGACGACGCTGAGATTCAACACGCCGTTCAGGGCGGCTTTCATGCCGCTGGTGCCGCTGGCTTCCATCGGAAAGCGTGGGGTGTTCAACCAAATGTCGACGCCCTGGACAAGATATTTCGCCATATGCATCTCGTAGTTTTCCAAGAACGCAACGCGACCGCCTAGCTTGTGGTCATGGCAGAAGTTCAGTACTTCGTGAATGAAGTATCGCCCCGGTTCATCGGCCGGGTGGGCCTTTCCGGCGAAGATGAGTTGGACCGGCCGCCAGCGGTCTTGGAGGAGTGCTTTCAGTCGTTCCAGGTCTCGAAAGAGCAAGGTGGCCCGTTTGTACGTCGCAAACCGCCTGGCAAAGCCAATGGTCAAAGCCTCGGGATCCAGGAGTGTGCCGCGTGTGAGTACTTGAGACGGCTGAAGATGTCCATGCATCCAGCCACCTCGAGCTCGTTCACGGATAAACCCCATCAGTTTCCGCTTCATCGCTTGTCGGGCCGCCCACAGCTCGTGGTCGGGAACGTCCATCACCCGCTGCCACATGGCTGGATCATCGCAGGTATCGGTCCAGGTTGGGCTGAGCGACTTGCTGTAGAGATGGTGTAGCTCCGGCGAGACCCACGTTGGCGCATGAATGCCGTTGGTCACGCTGCGGATGGGGACTTGGTCGGCCGGCAACCCCGGCCAGAAGTGTTGCCACATCTCTCGTGAGACGCGGCCATGTTCGCGGCTGACGCCGTTGACGTGGGCCGACAGGCGCATGACTAGCGCCGTCATATTAAAGCCGTGTCCGTGCGACTCGGGAGTTTCTCCAAGGCGGAGGAACTCGTCACGCGAGAGGCTCAGTTGTTCCCAATAACCGGCAAAGTATCGATCCATCAGATGGTGCGGGAAGACATCGTGCCCGGCCGGTACAGGGGTGTGCGTGGTGAAGACGGTGCTCTGACGGACCAGCTCGCAGGCTTCGGCATGGGACGACCCCTTTTGAACAAACTCACGTACCCGCTCCAAGGTGAGGAAGGCCGAGTGCCCTTCGTTGGCATGCCAGATCGATGGCGAGATATTGAGCGCGCGTAACATGCGCACGCCGCCGATCCCCAATAAGATCTCCTGACAGAGGCGCATTTCTTGGTCCCCACCGTAGAGACGGGCGGAGAGGGCCCGATCCTCCGGGCTGTTTTCCGGCACGTCCGTATCGATGAGAAAGAGCGAGATTCTCCCCACCAGCACTTTCCAGACAGTCGCGGTCACCCGGCGGCCGCCCATCTCGACGGCAAACCGGCACGGCTCTCCCGACGGAGTCAGGGCCAGATGAACCGGAGATTCGTCGCGGTTGAACGGGGCATAGGCCGCCTCTTGCCACCCTTCTGGCGTGATTCGCTGGCGGAAATATCCCTGCGGGTACATGAATCCGATTCCGACGAATGACAAGCCAATGTCGCTCGCCTCCTTACAATGGTCTCCGGCCAAGATTCCGAGACCACCGCTATAAATGGGTACGGAGGCATGCAATCCAAATTCGGCCGAGAAGTACGCAATCGTCGACTTCGTCAGATTAGTATGGTGTGTCCCGACCCAACTTTTCTTGTTGGCCAGATATTCGTCAAACAGGCGGAACACTGCCGAGTATTGGCGGAGAAACGACGGGTCTTCGGCCAAGTGCGTGAACCGGTCTGGACTGACATCGGACAGAAGCTTGACCGGATTATGGTGCGTGAGAAACCACAGAGTCGGATCGATCACCTCGAACAGTTGGCGAGCTTCCAACGTCCAGCTCCACCAGAGATTTTGTGCTAGCTCGGGTAGACGATTGAGGGTTTGCGGGAGAGAGCTGTTTACCGCGTTAGAAGAATCCACAAGCACTCCTTTGGTCAAGATCAGGTAATCAGGATCGGCTCATGACGGGCGATCACCGGTTGCGATCAGGCGTGCCCAGCCTTATGCCACGAGGCCCAGTCTTTGGAGAATGCCACGGCGGCATAACGTTCGCCAAGGATTTTTGCAACCCGGTTCAGGAGTTTAGAGAGTTGCTGCAGCTCGGATGTGGTGAGGTCCTCACGGAACCGGGGGTGGAGTCCCCACCGGGTCTCCACTTCTTCGCCCGACACGCTCGACATCAAACTGACCAGCTTGATCTCCTGGCCGGTCGACTTATTCTGTTCCGTCGATATCTCGACAGCTGGAAGCACAATCTGCGACGGTTCCTGAGAGGGAGGAGCTTGTCCTTGCAGGACTGCGCTGAGCGCCGGCACGACCGCGCTGGCGCAGAGCGTCGCCGCGGAACTGAGCCGCGCGTTGCCGGCTGCGCCGAGGCCCTCGGCGACTTTGTCGCCGAAGTCGCGGAACATCTCGTTCTTCGTCTTGGAGTCTTCGGTGATCAGGAACTTGTAGTGCTCGTACGCCTGCCGACTCTCCGATACGGTCGTGCCGATGGTCATGACGATTTCCATCTGATCCGCATTGTTCCCGAACGCTGGTTCCAGCGCACGTTTTAGCTGTTGGGTGACGGCATCTTCCAGCCCGTTCATGAACTCCAACTGGTCTTTCAACGGGATGTGCAGGGCCACCAGCCGGTCCGTGAGATTGAACATAATCTTGAGGAATTCGAGGTAGATGCCCCACTCCTCTTGCCGCTTGAGCTTGAGCGCCTGCTCAGGCGCCGTGCGCTTCATCATCGTGACCGACTCGCCTGATACGGCGAGCATCAGTTCAGCCAGCTGGCGAAGTTGGTCTTGGTATGCAGTATTAGCGGTGGCCATAGGTTTGCTCAAGAGCAGGGGGGATTATAGCGGAGACGAGAGTGGTATTTAAAGCGAGGAAGGAATGGATGAGCTACCAGGGTGTGAACGGTACAGGCTGTGAAGCTCCTGTAAGATCGCTTTTTGCCTTTTTAACTGGCACACATCCATCTGTGTTGCCCTTGCTCACCCCATCCGATAGAGTGAGCCCTGCGGAATCAGAGGGCTCTCCAAATGGAATTCAGCTCAGTGCGAAATGCGGAGTCGGAGCCTCGGGTTCAGGTCTTGCCGCGTGATGAGGCGCGCGAGCATCTGATCACCATTGCGGACATGCTCGCCAAGGTGATGGATACCACGATCAGGATTCCCGGTACGTCGTGGCATATCGGGTTGGATCCGTTGCTCGGACTGATTCCCGGCATCGGTGATGTTCTGGCCAATCTCATCGGCACGGTGATTCTCGGGCTGGCGACGCGCTTGCAACTTCCTCGGATTGTCCTGGCCCGCATGAGTCTCAATCTGCTCATCAACGGGACGATTGGGGCAGTGCCAATTGCCGGAGATCTGTTCTCAATCTGGTTTAAGAGTCACACGAGAAATGCTGCACTGCTTCGTGAAGCCGCCATGAAGCTGGATCGCGAAACCCATGCTGATTGGTTTTATGTGGCCGGTATCATCGGGGGCACGGTGGTGCTCTTGCTAGCAACTATTGCCTTTGTCGTGTGGTTGACCTTTAACATTTGGGCAATGGTCGCTGGATAGGAAAGGGAAGTCGAGTGTGGTATACAACGACCTTTTCTGAATAACGAAAATTAGCGGCTACTCTCTTCGAATACCTTCATGGAACGAGACGTCAAAACCTATGTACTGAAGCGACCTACTGAGGACGCCGTGCCGCGCAAGTTGTCGATCGACTACGCAGCGGCGCTGAATTCTCAGCAGCTGGCTGCGGTGACGGCGGGTGATGGGCCGTCGTTAGTCATTGCGGGAGCTGGGAGTGGCAAGACGCGCACGCTGGTCTATCGCGTCGCGTATCTGATCGACTCCGGCGTGGATCCGTCGAACATTCTCTTGCTGACGTTCACGCGCAAGTCTTCACAGGAAATGTTGGAACGTGCTGGCGATCTGATCGGGACGAGCAGCCAGCGGGTCTGTGGCGGGACGTTTCACTCCGTTGCGAACATGCTATTGCGCCGCAATGGCCGGTCGATCGGCATTGAGCCTGGGTTCACAATCCTGGATCGTGGCGATGCGGAAGACTTGATCGCTCTTGTGCGAGCGCAGCAGGGGCTCAACGAAAAAGATAAGCGGTTTCCCCGCAAGGGGACGATCATGGAAATGATTAGCAAGAGTGAAAACACCTTGCGCAGCCTCGACGAGATTATCCTAGAAGAGTTCAGCCACTTCTCGGATCATTCGGAAGATCTCGGTCGGTTGCAGAAGGCGTATCAAGCTGCGAAGCGACAGAAACAGCTGTTGGATTACGATGATCTCCTGGTCATGCTGCGGCAGTTGTTGTTGCTGGACGAGACGGCACGCACACATATTTCCCGCCAGTATCGCTATATCCTCGTCGATGAGTATCAAGATACGAACCGGTTGCAGGCCGAAGTTATCCGTCAGCTGGCGACGACGCATCAGAATGTGATGGTGGTTGGGGATGATTCGCAGTCGATCTATGCGTTCCGGGGTGCGACCTTTAAAAATATCATGGATTTTCCAGTGCTGTTCCCGGGCACGACGATTTATAAACTTGAAGAAAATTATCGCAGCACCCAGCCGATCTTGAACCTCGCAAACTGCATTATCGATGAAGCGGCTGAGAAGTATACGAAGCGCCTGTTTACTAGAAAGATCGATGGCCCATTGCCGGCGTTGGTCGAAGCGGCTGCGGAACATGCGCAATCGCGATTCATTGCGCAGAAGATTCTTGAGCTTCGTGAAGAAGGGGTGCCGCTGAGTGAGGTGGCGGTCCTCTTTCGTTCAAGCTTCCATTCTTTTGATTTGGAAATCGAGCTGTCTCGCAAGGGGCTTCCTTTCATTAAGCGCGGTGGGGTGAAGTTTATCGAAACAGCTCATGTCAAGGATCTGCTGGCCCATGTGCGAGTCGTCGCAAATCCCCTTGATACGGTGAGCTGGCATCGCGTGTTGCTATTGGTGGAAGGGGTGGGGCCGAAGAAGGCCCAGGATTTGCTCGCTGCGATTGTGAAAGCTGAGCAACCCTATGACGTGTTGCGCGGAGTGAGTGGCCGTTCCAGCCAGGGTCTCAAGAACCTGGCCAACACGCTGGAGAGTCTCGCTGGATCAGACGATCGGAAACCGGCTGAACAGGTCAATCATATCTACGAGTACTATCTCCCGATCCTCAAGGACCAGTACGACGATTACCCTAAGCGCACAAGGGATCTCGACCACCTCTATACGATCGCCGATGGGTACCATGGCATCGACGAATTTCTTGCCGATCTGGCGCTGGAACCGCCTGATGGAAGTGCCGTGAATGTAGAAGCGCCTGATCGCGATGATGAACGGATGGTACTCTCGACGATTCATTCTGCGAAGGGGTTGGAGTGGCAGTGTGTCTTTGTGATCTGGGTGGTCGACGGCCGGTTTCCTTCCGCCTATTCCTTTCTTGCCGACGATGAACTGGAGGAAGAGCGGCGGCTTTTTTATGTGGCCGTGACGCGAGCCAAGCGGCATTTATTTATGACATACCCCATCAATGTGTACGACAAGACCAGCGGGATGTTGCTATCGAAGCCCTCACGCTTTCTGGATCATGTGTCCTCGGACCTGCTTGATACCCTCGCATTGGTAGAGGAAGGCGGACGGGAGGATTGGGGAATGACGCGAGACCCCTATTATTGATGTGAGTGTGTTATCGTGACGTATCACGCCTGTTTTCTATCCGCATGAGCGACCGCCCAATTCGATTGCTCCTCGTATTATTGTGGTGTTGCTGGTCTGGGTCAGCTTTTCTCGCTGAGGCATCCGTCACATCTCTGAACCAGCAAGGTAGTGCCGGCCAAACGTGGGTGCGTGTTCTCGCTGACGCGGAACGGCTCCGGTTGCCTGCGAAGTTTCTGAAGGCGCTCCCACCGGACTTTATTCAGTTTGAGTTCGATGATCTTCGGACCTACGCCGCCGAGTACCATCCCGGAGGGCATCGGATGGTCCTGAACCGGTCGTTGTCCTTTAACGCTGCGGGGAGGGTTCTCAAGCCGCTTGCCCAGATGACGCACAAGGAACTGGAGGTGCTCTATCATGAACTGTTTCATGCGTATATGGACTATCTCAGTCTCATAGAGGCGCAATCTCGTGAGGCCGGTAGCCGTTCAAACGATCTGCTGGGCTTCGCCCGAGAGCAGCAAGTCTGTCGCTATAGTGAAGTGAAAATAGCGCCGATTGTTCAGCGACAGAATGAAATGGAGTCGCGCTACTTGACGCAGGCCGAGTCATGGGAAGCGCTGAATGAAACATGGGCGGTCTTTATTGGCTGGACCGTATGGAATCAGCTTGAGGTGCAGCACAAGACCGGGAAATCCATGTTTCAGGAGCGGGGACACGCTCATCGATGGATACGGCGACTCAAAACGGCATTTGAGAAAGTGGAACTCCGAGGGTACTATGTCCCGGAAGATCCCGAAGAACGACGTCTTGCCCAGAAGCGATATTTGGCGAAACCGTCACAGCTCACACCACGGGAAGCCGTGGTTTTGATGAGGCAAGTCCTTGGTTTTCAGTATGATTTTGTTGAGGAGTTGGAAGCATCATTTGGGTCATCTCAGCCATCTTCCTGTTAGGCTGCCGAGGGAACGATAAATTAAAAAAAGTACCGGAGCCGAATTCCCCTCTTGACATGACGAAAGTTCATCAATAGAATCCAGCGTTTCCTAACCTAGCCTGTCCGAGCACTTCAGTGAATCAATCTTCGAGGATTGAGGAAGAGAGCTGTGCACGGGTAGGCCTGCTTGTCTTTGTTGAGCGGTTGGTCGGTGAGCGCGTTTTCTGTGTGCTGAATTTGATTGATCGAGAACGATGAAGTATCGCGGGCAGGTACCCAAGTGGCCAAAGGGGGCAGACTGTAAATCTGCTGGCTTATGTCTTCCAAGGTTCGAATCCTTGCCTGCCCACCAAACCGCGCTTGTGTGGGTCGGCGAGCTTCTTTATGTGGAGTGCGCCGGATAAAAGCTTCAGGTGTTTGGCATTGATGAATGCATGAATCGAGAAAATTACGGAAAAGGCGGGCGTAGCTCAGTGGTAGAGTTCCAGCCTTCCAAGCTGGCTGTCGTGGGTTCAAATCCCATCGCCCGCTCCAAGAAAAATGTGCTAGGGCGGTAAGAGTCAATTGGCGAGCATTTGGTAGTGGCAATCAATTAGTGGAGAGAGGGCTAGGTTCACGAATGACCTCTGGCGTGTCGAGTGCCCACGTAGCTCAGTTGGTAGAGCACGTCCTTGGTAAGGACGAGGTCACGCGTTCGATCCGCGTCGTGGGCTCCATGCAGGGCTTACTTGATCCGGGGTGCGAGTAGTAGGACGCGACGGGTTGAGATCTTCGGTGTTCTAGACAAAGGGGTGGCATTATGGCGAAGGCGAAATACGAGCGGAAGAAGCCGCACGTGAATATTGGGACGATTGGGCACGTGGACCATGGGAAGACGACGTTGACGGCAGCGTTGACGAAGGTATGTGCGGATCGGGGGATGGCGAAGTATGTCCCGTATGACGAAGTGGCAAAAGCCAGTGAGAGTCAGGGGCGACGAGATGCGACCAAGATCATGACGATTGCCATTAGCCACGTCGAGTATGAGACGGATAACCGCCATTATGCCCACGTGGATTGTCCGGGGCACGCGGATTACGTGAAGAACATGATCACCGGCGCGGCGCAGATGGATGGGGCGATTCTGGTGGTGAGTGCGGCGGACGGGCCGATGCCGCAGACGCGGGAGCACATTCTGTTGGCGCGGCAGGTGGGGGTGCCCTACATCGTGGTGTTTTTGAACAAGGCCGACAAAGTCGATGACAAGGAGTTGTTGGAGTTGGTGGAGCTGGAAGTGCGGGAGTTGCTCACGAAGTATGGGTTTCCGGGGGACGAGACCCCGATCATTCATGGGAGTGCGTTGAAGGCGGTGGAGGCGGATCCTGGGGAATTGGGGGTGCCGTCCATCATGAAGCTGTTGGCGGCGGTGGATACGTACATTCCAACACCGCAGCGGCCGATTGACAAGCCGTTTCTCATGCCGATTGAAGATGTGTTTACCATCAGTGGCCGCGGGACGGTCGTCACGGGGCGGTGCGAGCGGGGCATTGTGAAGGTGGGCGATGAAATCGAGATAGTGGGGCTTCGGCCGACGCAGACCACGATCGTGACGGGTGTGGAGATGTTCCGCAAGGTGCTGGATGAGGGGCAGGCGGGAGACAACGTCGGGGTGCTGTTGCGGGGTACGAAGAAAGAAGATGTGGAGCGAGGGATGGTGTTGTGCAAAGCGAAGACCATCACGCCGCATACGAAGTTCAAGGCAGAGATTTATGTGTTGACGAAAGAAGAAGGCGGGCGGCACACGCCGTTCTTCAATGGGTATCGGCCGCAGTTCTACTTCCGGACGACGGATGTGACGGGGATCGTGCAGTTGAATCCGGGTGTAGAGATGGTGATGCCGGGCGACAATGTCAGTGTGACGGGAGAGTTGATCAGTCCGATCGCAATGGATCAGGGGTTGCGGTTTGCCGTGCGTGAGGGTGGCAAGACTGTGGGCTCGGGGGTCGTGACGGAAATTCTGGCGTAGCGAAGCAAGTGGGCAGAAAGTAAGTCAACGCGAGAGTGCGTGTTGGCTGCGATCCTGTCGGTTTGTATCGAGGAGAAAGAGATGCGTGAAATCATTAGCATGGCTTGTACGCTCTGCAAGCAGCGGAATTACTCAACCATGAAAAACAAGAAGAACGATCCGGATCGGTTGGAACGAAGCAAGTTTTGTAAGTTTTGCCGCAAGCACGTGCCTCATAAAGAGGTGAAATAGGCCCGGGCGAGAGGGGATGGATGGAATCGTTCGGGGTGGAGAGCCTCACCGATTGGCTGATGCCTCACACCTTGCGTTCGAGTAGGGGCATGGTGTCAATGGTAGCACATCGGTCTCCAAAACCGAGAGTCTAGGTTCAAATCCTAGTGCCCCTGCCAAGTCTCGTATGCGCGATCCGGAGGTCTGTCGGAATTGAGCTTGATGTGGGGTAGGCCCTGTAAGTTTTTTGCGGGTATATAGATAAGAGTGGATTGCAGTATCAATTGGCCTTGCAATCGGAGTTGGCAGATTGAGTATGATGCGGGGCGGTGATGGGTGTGAGTCAGTTATTCGGAATCGCGTGATTAGGCAACGGAGTCACAGATGTTTAAGCGTATGACAGAGACGATTCGGCTGTTCGTGACGGACGTGAGGGCAGAGCTGAAAAAAGTTTCCTTTCCGAGTCGCGCGGAAACCATCGGGTCAACGACGGTGGTGATCGTGTTCTGTATTGTAATGTCGCTGTACTTATCAGTCATTGACTCATTCCTTTCATGGTTGGTTGCGAAATTCATCTAAATCTGGCGAGAAGAGGAATTGGGGAAGTTGGCGGTAATTCATCGAAGACATGAGGGTGGTGCATGACAAAGAACTGGTACGTCATTCATACGTACGCGGGTTTTGAGGGGCGAGTGAAGACCAGCCTCATGGAGCGTGCCAATCAAATGGGGCTTGTTGAAAAGCTCGGGCAGGTGCTCGTTCCGACAGAGGACGTCATTGAAATTAAGGACGGGAAGCGACGGACCTCTCGACGAAAGTTCTATCCGGGCTACGTCCTTGTGGAGTTGGAGTCTCCGTTGGGGGACGACACCGTCCAGATGATCAAGGAGACGCCAAAAGTGACTGGATTCGTCGGGGGCGGCGCGGTGCCGACACCTCTGACCAGTGATGAGGTGGAGGCCTTGCTCAAGCAGGTCGATGCGGGTCAAGCCGAGCCTCGGGAGCAGGTCAAGTTCATTAAGAGCGATAACGTTCGCATTATCGATGGGCCTTTCCTTGGGTTTAATGGGGTGGTTGAGGAGGTCGATCAGGATCATAGTCGGGTGAAGGTGATGGTGAGTATTTTTGGTCGGTCGACTCCTGTGGAATTGGGCTTTTTGCAGGTTGAACGGATTTAAGCCGATCGGTCGATGTCGGTCTTCAGTCGTGTGAGGGCTGAAGGGTTGAGTGTCGATCGCGAAGGAGAAAGAGAGCGACATGGCGAAAGAAGTTTCGGCACAGATCAAGTTGCAAATTCCGGCTGGCAAGGCCAATCCGGCTCCTCCTGTCGGTCCCTCGTTGGGACAACATGGGGTCAACATTATGGAGTTTTGTAAGCAGTTCAATGCCAAGACTCAGAAGGACGGGGATAGTATTATCCCTGTCATCATTACGGTCTACAAGGACCGTACCTTCAGCTTTATCATGAAGACTCCCCCGGCATCTGACCTCCTCAAGAAGGCCGCTGGAATCATCAAGGGGTCTGGCGTGCCGCAGA
The DNA here is from genome assembly GCA_005116745.1 of Nitrospira sp. NCBI lineage: Bacteria > Pseudomonadati > Nitrospirota > Nitrospiria > Nitrospirales > Nitrospiraceae > Nitrospira > Nitrospira sp. The sequence goes on from SWDS01000009.1 coordinate 257,954, forward strand.
AAGATAAGGTGGGAAAAATCACCAGGCAACAGCTGGACGAAATTGCTCGGAAGAAGATGGCCGATCTGAATGCAGCTGATGTGGAAGGGGCGACGAAAATCATCGAAGGTACTGCCCGTAGTATGGGTGTCGTTATTCAAGGCTAATGCCAAGATCGAAGGAGCGTCTGGTCATGGGAAAGAAAATGAATGCGGCGATCAAAAATCTTGAGCCGCGTGTCTACGGGTTGCGCGAAGCCGTTGAAACCGTGAAACGATCAGCCTATGCGAAGTTTGACGAATCGGTTGATCTTGCGCTGAGGCTGGGAATCGATCCGAAGCGCTCTGATCAGCTGGTTCGAGGGACGGCGTCGCTTCCTCACGGCACGGGGAAAAAGGTTCGCGTCTTGGTATTTGCCAAGGGTGAAAAGGAGCAGGAGGCGCGACAAGCCGGGGCTGACTATGTTGGGGCTGACGACTTGATGGAGAAAATCAAGGGCGGATGGATGGAGTTCGATTGCGCGATTTCCACACCCGATCTTATGGCCTCGGTCGGGAAGCTCGGTAAAGTACTCGGACCTCGCGGATTGATGCCGAACCCTAAGACCGGCACCGTGACCTTCGAAGTTGGGAAAGCGGTCGCTGATATTCGAAAAGGACGTGTAGAGTTCAAGGTTGAGAAGGCCGGTATCGTGCATGTGCCGGTCGGAAAAGTGTCCTTCGATCCTGCGAAGCTATACGACAATGCCTCGGCCATCATTGAATCCGTCATCAAGGCAAAGCCTGCCTCCTGTAAGGGGCGTTATCTCAAGAGTGCCACGATTGCGAGCACGATGGGGCCTGGTGTGATATTGGATACCGTTGCGCTAACCAAACAGTGGAGTTGAGACACGCGTTCAACGTGAATCGTTCCTCGCGATTCGCTGGACGGATGATATTGAGCGGATAACGAATAGCGACCAGAGAGGGAGCGATGAAGAAGGAAGAGAAAGTTACGGCAGTGGCGGAGTTGACCGAAAAATTCGGTCGCGCCCGGCTGGCTATCCTGACGGAATGCGTCGGACTTCCGGTCAACCAGGTCACCGAGTTGCGCAAGCAGCTCCGCGGGACAAAGGCAGAATATCGAATCGTGAAGAATACGCTCGCGGCGCGTGCCGCCGAGGGGACGGTCTTGGCCGGACTCACGGTTCATCTCAAGGGACCGACCGGAGTCGTCATCGGGTACGACGATCCGGTGTTGCCAACCAAGGTGTTGAGGGACTTCATCAGTGCTGAAAAGCGGGACCAGAAGATTCGCATCACGGCCGGGGTGCTGGAAGGCAAGATTCTCCAGCCAGCTGAACTGGCAGCCGTTGCGAAACTGCCGAAGAAGGAAGTGCTGATTGCGATGTTGCTGTCGGCCATGCAGGGACCGATTCGTGGGGTCGTCTATACGTTGAGTGCAGTCTTGTCAAAGTTTGTACGAGTCATTGCAGCCATTCAGGATAAACGGAAAGGAGAAGGGGACATGCCAGCTACAGAGGGAAAGTTATCACAAGAGGAATTGATTAAGGCAATCGAAGGAATGAGCGTGCTCGACCTGGCCGAGTTGGTGAAAGGGTTGGAGACGCGGTTTGGTGTGACAGCGGCGGCTCCGGTTGCCATGGCAGCGGCGCCAGCTGCAGGTGGTGGGGCGGCGGCTCCTGCTGAAGAGCAGACGGCCTTCGATGTCATTCTCGCGTCGGTGCCGGCAGACAAGAAGATCCAAATCATCAAGGTGGTTCGCGAGTTGACGAGTCTTGGCTTGAAGGAAGCCAAGGATCTTGTGGAGGGCGCACCGAAGCCAGTTAAGACTGGGGTGGCTAAGGAAGAAGCTGACACGATGAAGAAGAAGCTCGAAGAAAGCGGTGCGAAGGTCGAAGTCAAGTAAGGAACCGAGTTCGTCATAGTTGCGGCTGTTCTGGTGTTCGCCGAAGGCGGAGGGCTCTCGATGTTACGGGAATCTGTCGTCAGTGGTGACTGCTGTTCACCGCCAACCAGCGTGGAGGAGTAGGCATGTCCGAAACGACTCTGCAGGAGTTCGTCGAGCGGAAAGATTTTTCTCGCATTCGAACCAATATCGATATTCCGGATCTGATCGAAATACAGAAGCGCTCCTACGAAGAGTTTTTGCAGTTTGAGGTCGAATCGGAGCGCCGGAAGGATCATGGATTGCAGGCGGCGTTGGCCAGCGTGTTTCCGATTCCAGATTATAACAACACGGCCGTGCTCGAATTTTCGAGTTATACCTTAGGGACGCCAAAGTACGACGAGCGAGAATGTCTTGAGCAGGGTATGACCTACGCGGTTCCGTTGAAGCTGCGTGTCCGCCTGGTGGTGTTAGATAAAGAAGATAAGGGTCCGCGCAAGAAAGTGCTCGATGTGCGCGAGCAAGAAGTCTATGTCGGGGAATTGCCGCTCATGACCGAGCGCGGGACATTTATCGTCAACGGGACCGAGCGCGTCGTCGTCAGTCAGCTGCATCGGTCGCCGGGCGCGTCGTTTACGCATGATAAGGGCAGGACTCATGCGAGCGGCAAGGTGTTGTATTCGGCCCGCATTATTCCGTATCGGGGCTCATGGCTCGATTTTGAGTTCGATGCCAGGGATATTCTGTATGTACGAATCGATCGTCGTCGGAAAATGCCGACTACTATTCTGTTGAAGGCCTTCGGTTTTTCGAGCGACGACTTGCTGAAGATGTACTACCCTGTCGAAGACATTCGCGTGTCCCAGGGGAAGATGTTCCGCAAGCTGGATCCGGAAATCCACCATGGACTTCGCTGCTCCGCTGAAGTGACGGATAAGAGTGGTAAGGAGATCTTGGTGCGAGAGGGGGCCAGGCTGACGAAGGGGATGATTGCCAAGCTGAAGACTTCTGGAGTCAAGGAGATTCCCTTGTTGCCTGCGGAGTTGGTGGGGCGTGCCACCCTTACGGAATTAGTCGACTCGAAGAAGAACGTGTTGGCGGAGAAAAATCAGCGATTGACTGCCGAGATCGTGGAGCAGATCACTGAAAGCGATGTTGAGGAATTTAAGGTCATTTATCTGGATATGGCAACCGCTACGCCGGTCATTCTTGATACCTTGTTGATGGAGAAGATCGGGTCAAAAGAAGAAGCGATGGTCGAAATATACCGTCGCCTCCGTCCCGGTGAGACACCATCGGTGGATACAGCCAGAGCCTTATTCGACAATCTCTTTCTGAATTCCAAGCGCTATGATTTGTCTCCGGTCGGTCGGCTCAAGCTCAATAAGAAACTCGGTTTGGACTTACCGCTCGAGCAGCGTACCTTGACCGCACAGGACATGGTGGAAGTCGTCCGCTATATCGTCAATCTAAAGATTGGCAAAGGGGAAATCGACGATATTGATCACTTAGGGAATCGCCGGGTGCGATCCGTCGGTGAACTCTTGGAAAATCAATTCCGACTGGGCTTGGTGCGGATGGAGCGGAGCATCAAGGAGCGCATGAATCTTCTCGATATGGAAACGGTGCTACCGCACGACTTGATTAATGCTAAGCCGGTTGTCGCGGCCGTCAAGGAGTTCTTCAGCAGCAGCCAGCTGTCTCAATTCATGGATCAAACGAACCCCCTGGCTGAAATCACACATAAACGGCGTCTGTCCGCTCTTGGCCCAGGAGGGCTCACGAGGGAACGGGCTGGGTTCGAAGTTCGAGACGTGCATCCGTCCCACTACAGCCGCATTTGCCCGATTGAGACACCGGAAGGTCCTAACATCGGCTTGATTACATCGCTGGCCACTTATGCACGGATCAACCAGTTCGGATTCATTGAGGCGCCATATCGGAAGGTCGTCAAGGGACGTGTAACTGATGAAATTGAGTTTCTTTCGGCGATCGAGGGCGATAAATACATCATCGCCCAAGCCAACTCGAAATTGGATGGGTCGTCCAAGCTGGTATCAGAAACTGTCTCGTGTCGTCACGGTGGAGACTTTGTTCTGGCCGGCCCGGATAAGATTGAGTACATGGACGTGTCGCCAAAGCAAGTGGTGAGCGTGGCGACCGCGCTTGTGCCGTTCTTGGAGCATGACGACGCCAATCGCGCACTGATGGGTTCCAATATGCAGCGCCAGGCGGTTCCGTTGGTCACATCGGAGGCTCCTCTGGTGGGGACCGGGATGGAAGCGGTGGTCGCGCGAGATTCTGGGTATGTAATTCAGGCTCGTCGGGCCGGGGTCGTGGAGAGCGTCGATGCTACCCGCATCGTCGTGCGGGCCGATTCGAAGGATGGGAAGAAGGGGAAGGATTCCGGGCTGGACGTCTATGACTTGATCAAGTTTCAGCGATCGAACCAAAACACCTGTATTACTCAGACGCCAGTGGTTCGGCTTGGCCAGCCGGTTATGAAGGGGCAAGTGCTTGGAGATGGACCAGCCATTGATCATGGCGAACTCGCGTTGGGTAAGAATGTCCTTGTGGCGTTTATGCCTTGGGGTGGGTACAACTTCGAGGACGCCATATTGCTCAGTGAAAAACTGGTCCGCGAAGACGCCTTCACGTCGATCCATATCGAAGAGTTCGAGGTGGAAGCTCGGGATACCAAGCTGGGGAAGGAAGATGTCACGCGAGACATTCCCAATATCGGAGAAGAGGCGCTGAGAAATTTGGACGAGAGCGGGATTATCCGGATCGGTGCCGAAGTCAAGCCTGGCGATATTTTGGTCGGAAAGGTGACGCCGAAAGGGGAAACCCAGCTGACCCCGGAAGAAAAACTGCTCCGTGCGATCTTCGGTGAGAAGGCCGGCGATGTGAAGGATACATCGTTGACCGTGCCTCCTGGAGTGGAAGGTATCGTAGTCGACGTCAAGATTTTTTCTCGCAAAGGACTCGATAAAGATGAGCGTTCAAAGAGCATTGAGACTGACGATCAGATAAAGCTACAGCGTGATCACCATGAAGAGCTACGGATCATTGATGAGGAAAAAACGAAAAAGATTCGCAAGCTCTTGCTGGGGAAGGTTGTTGGACGTGATCTGATGGACCCTGAGAGTGGCGACGTTATCTTGAAGAAGAAGGGTAAGATGACGGCGGAGATTCTTAAGCGATTGCCAGACGACACGGTGCGTCACATCCTCCTGAGCGATCCTGATGAGCAAAAAGAGCTGGAAGATGTTGAGCGACGGGCGAAAGAGCAGATTGAAATTCTCCAGACGTTGTACGATGAAAAGGTGGGGCGCTTAAAACGAGGTGATGAACTGCCTCCTGGTGTCATCAAGCTTGTTAAGGTCTACGTCGCCATGAAGCGCAAGATCCAGGTCGGAGACAAAATGGCCGGCCGACACGGTAATAAGGGTGTCGTATCTCGAGTGCTACCAGAAGAAGATATGCCCTATCTACCGGATGGGACCCCGGTGGAAATCGTATTGAATCCTCTGGGGGTGCCGTCCCGTATGAACGTCGGGCAAATTCTTGAGACTCACCTTGGATGGGCAGCTAAGGCCTTGGGCATCAAGGTGGCCAGTCCGGTCTTCGATGGCGCGTCCGAGAAGGAAATTAAGGACCTGCTAAAAAAAGCCAAACTGCCGGTGAGCGGCCAGTCGCCGCTCACCGACGGCAAGACGGGCGAGCCGTTCAGTAGCCCGGTGACGATCGGCTATATGTACGTGCTGAAGCTCCACCATCTGGTGGACGACAAGATTCACGCACGGTCGATCGGCCCCTATTCTCTCGTGACTCAACAGCCTCTTGGCGGCAAGGCTCAATTTGGGGGGCAGCGGCTGGGAGAAATGGAAGTCTGGGCGCTGCAGGCGTATGGGGCGGCATCGACGCTTCAAGAATTCCTGACCGTCAAGTCAGACGATGTGCCGGGTCGGTCTCGCATGTATGAAGCGATTGTCAAAGGTGAACCGTTCCTCGAGCCCGGGTTGCCTGAGTCGTTCAATGTGTTGGTGAAGGAACTGCAGAGCTTGGGACTCGATATTGAGCTGGTTAAGACGCAAGACTAACCGCTTGTGTGCCGGCTGAAGACCGGTATCAGAGGAGGTCACTACCTTGGAAGGCGTATATACACTGTTTGAAAAGCAACGGGATTCTGTGTCGTTTGATGCGATGCGGATTCGCATCGCATCGCCCGAGAAGATCCGATCTTGGTCGTATGGTGAAGTCAAGAAACCGGAAACGATCAACTATCGGTCATTCAAGCCGGAAAAAGACGGGCTGTTTTGTGCCAAGATCTTCGGTCCTACCAAGGATTGGGAGTGCAATTGCGGGAAATATAAACGCATGAAGCACCGCGGCATCGTGTGCGACAAATGCGGCGTTGAGGTGATCCAGTCGAAGGTTCGACGTGAGCGGATGGGCCATATCGAATTGGCTGCGCCTGTCGCCCATATTTGGTTTCTGAAGGGTGTTCCGAGTCGGATTGGAACCCTGCTTGATATGAGCCTCAAGCAGCTCGAGAAAATTCTCTATTTTGAGAGTTATGTCTGTGTGGACCCAGGCTCAACCGACTTAGGGGAAAAAGAGTTGGTGCCGGAAGATAAGCTGCGGACCCTTGTATCTGAGTTCGGGTCGAGCGGGTTTAAAGTTGGAATCGGTGCAGAGGCTATCCGTGACTTATTGAGGAAGATCGATATTAATGCGCTGTGGGATGAATTGCAGGTGAAGTCAAAAGCGTCGACATCGGCAGCCATGAAGAAGAAGTATGCCAAGCGCTTAAAGGTGCTGGAGGCGTTTCGTAAGTCTGGGAATAAGCCGGAATGGATGATCATGGATGTCATTCCAGTCCTGCCGCCGGAGTTGCGTCCCTTGGTTCCGCTTGATGGAGGCCGATTTGCCACATCTGATCTGAATGACCTCTACCGTCGTGTGATCAATCGAAATAATCGGTTGAAACGATTGATGGAGTTGAAGGCGCCAGGCGTCATCATCAGGAACGAGATGCGGATGCTGCAGGAAGCTGTGGATGCGCTCTTCGATAATGGTCGCCGAGGGCGCGCGATTCGTGGTCCAAACAAGCGTCCGCTGAAATCGTTGAGCGACATGCTGAAGGGAAAGCAAGGACGGTTCCGACAGAATCTACTCGGGAAGCGTGTGGATTACTCTGGTCGTACCGTCATCGTTGTCGGTCCTGAACTGCGTCTGCACCAATGTGGTTTACCGAAGAAGATGGCGCTTGAGTTGTTCAAGCCGTTCATTTTCCACAAGTTGGAAGCACGAGGTGCGGCTACTACTATCAAGAGTGCCAAGCGGTTAGTTGAAAAAGAACGGCCAGAGGTTTGGGACGTATTGGACGAAGTGATTCGCGAGCACCCTGTACTGCTGAATCGTGCCCCGACGCTCCATCGGTTGGGCATCCAGGCCTTCGATCCTGTGTTAGTTGAGGGTAAGGCGATCCGGTTGCATCCGCTCGTCTGTGCCGCGTTCAATGCGGACTTCGATGGAGATCAGATGGCGGTGCACGTCCCGCTATCCGTTGAAGCGCAGGTTGAAGCACGGGTTCTCATGATGTCCATCAACAACATTCTTTCTCCGGCCAATGGTAAGCCGATTGCGGTGCCGTCGCAGGATATGGTGTTGGGCTGCTATTGGTTGACGAAAGAGCGGGTGGGCGCAAAGGGCGAGGGGAAGGTGTTTGGGTCCCCTGAAGAAGTTCGGATTGCCTTTGACGCGAGAGAAATGGAAGAGCATGCGCGGATTAAGGTGCGTCTTGAGGGTTCGCTGGTGCAGACAACTGTTGGTCGTGTCTTGCTGTCAGAAATCCTTCCGCAAGGTTTACCGTTCGCCAATGCGAACAAGCTCATGACCAAAAAGGAGATGACGAAACTCATTGATTCGGTCTATCGACAGACTGGTCATCGAGACACCGTCGAGTTTCTGGATAAGATCAAAGATCTTGGCTTTACCTATGCGACGAGAGCCGGTTTGTCGATCTGTGTCGACAATATGCACATTCCGAGTAAGAAGGAAGAACTTATTGGGAAGGCGCAGCGCGAAGTGATCGAGATCGAGAAGCAGTATTCAGAGGGGTTGATCACGAACGGCGAACGGTACAACAAGGTAATCGACATTTGGGCACACGTCACTGAGCAGGTTGCCAACGAGATGATGAAGGAACTCGGCGCCGGGGGTGATCCGGCCAAAGCCGAATCGTTCAACCCAATCTTTATGATGGCGGATTCTGGTGCTCGTGGTAGTTCGCAACAGATTCGGCAGTTGGGTGGTATGCGTGGATTGATGGCCAAGCCATCCGGTGAGATCATTGAAACGCCGATCACCGCTAACTTCCGTGAAGGCTTGACGGTGTTGCAGTACTTCATCTCCACTCACGGTGCTCGTAAGGGGCTTGCCGATACGGCATTGAAGACCGCCAATTCAGGGTACCTCACTCGGAGATTGGTCGATATTGCTCAAGACGTCATTATTAATGAGCTTGATTGTGGCACGCGAGACGGCATTACTGTCAGTCCGTTGGTCGAAGGTGGTGAAATTATCCAGCCGTTGGAGGAACGCGTTCTTGGTCGTTTGGCGGCAGAGGATATTCGTGACCCCGTCACCGGGGAAATTATTGTGTCTTGGAATGAAGAAATCAATGAAGAGCTCACGAAGTTGATCGTTGAGGCGGGCGTTGACCGTGTGAAGATTCGGTCCGTGCTGACCTGTCAATCTCCCCGTGGTGTCTGTCGTGCCTGTTACGGTCGAGATCTGGCTCGAGGGCGTCTGGTGGAAAAGGGAGAGCCGGTCGGTGTCATCGCAGCGCAATCAATCGGCGAACCGGGCACGCAGTTGACGATGCGGACCTTTCACATCGGCGGCACGGCCAGTAAGGTCGTCGAGCAGACCGTGCTTGAGGCGAAACATGCCGGGCGCATTAAGTTCATGAGCTTCGATGCCAAAAAGAACGCCGACATTCACAATGGTGGTATTGCGGTGCGAAATAAAGATGGTGAATGGGTCGTGATGAATCGTAATACGAAGATTGCGATTGTTGATGATAGTGGACGAGAGCGTGAAAAGTACCCCGTGGTGTATGGGGCTAAGATCAAGATTAAAGATGGTGACCCAGTTGTCGCTGGCCAGAAATTGGTCGAGTGGGATCCGTACTCTCTGACTATTCTGACGGAAGTGGGTGGGAGAGTGGCGTACGGTGATATTGTCGAAGGTGTCACGATGAAGGACGAGTTCGATGAAGTAACCGGCTTGTCGCGTAAGGTTATCATTGAACATGCCGGCCAGACACTTCGTCCTCGCGTGTCGATTAAAGACGATAGTGGGAAAACGGCCAAAGCAACCGGTGGATCTAGCGCGGTAGCCAGGTACTTATTACCGGTCGGAGCCCATATCTTTGTCGAAAAAGGGGCCACTGTGCATCCCGGTGATGTCTTGGCAAAGATTCCTCGTGAGACGACGAAGACTAAGGACATTACGGGCGGCCTTCCGCGCGTGGTGGAGCTTTTCGAGGCGAGGAAGCCAAAAGAACAGGCGGTCATCACTGAGATCGATGGAGAGGTCTCCTACGGTGGGTTCGTCAAAGGCCAGCGCAAGGTTCTCGTCGACAATAAGATGGGTGATGTGAAGGAATATTTTATTCCTAAGGGCAAGCACGTGAACGTTCATGAAGGTGACTGGGTTCGGGCTGGAGAGCCGTTGATGGACGGCTCGGCGAATCCTCATGATATTCTTGATGTGTTGGGTCCAAATGAATTGCAGAAGTACCTCGTGGATGAGGTACAGGACGTATATCGATTACAAGGCGTTTCGATTAACGACAAACATATCGAGATCATCGTGCGGCAAATGCTGCGTAAGGTACGGATTGAAGATCCGGGAGATACTCAGTTTTTGCCAGCCAGTCAAGTCAGCAAGAGTCTCTTCGAAAAAGAAAATGAGCGAGTGCTCGCTAATGGCGGCACGCCTGCTCTGGGCAAGCCTGTCTTGCTTGGGATTACCAAGGCGGCCCTCACGACCGATAGCTTTATTTCTGCGGCATCGTTCCAGGAAACTACACGCGTACTCACTGAAGCCGCCATCAATGGACGCGAGGATAAGTTATTGGGCTTGAAGGAAAATGTCATTGTAGGTCGGTTGATTCCTGCAGGGTCAGGGTTTGAAGAGTACCGCGATACGTTTGTCATCAGTGAAAAGCCTGAGGTAATACCTGTAGGTGTTACAACTGCAGTATCATCTGGTGCAGCAGTTCCGGCGGTTTCTGGGGAAGGTGCTCGGTCTTAGTGCGTGATGGATACTGCCTACTTGACAGTAGGACTTTACGTCACTATAATCCGGCGGCTCTGCACTTGACGGTTGGTGCTTGTTTCATTTGAAAGGGTTTGAACGCGATGCCGACGATCAATCAGCTGGTTCGGAAAGGGAGGATCTTCGTGAAGGCAAAGACTAAAAGTCCTGCCCTGAAGTCCTGTCCGCAGAAAAGAGGCGTGTGCCTTCGTGTATACACAACAACGCCGAAGAAGCCGAACTCAGCATTGCGAAAAGTTGCGCGTGTGCGCCTTACGAACGGTATGGAGGTCACGACGTATATACCTGGCGTAGGGCACAATCTTCAGGAGCATTCTATTGTGCTTGTGCGTGGAGGTCGAGTTAAGGATTTGCCCGGCGTTCGATACCATTTGGTTCGTGGCGCCTTGGACGCAGTGGGTGTGACTGGAAGAAAGCAGAGCCGCTCGAAGTATGGAGCAAAGCGGCCTAAGTAGATTTTGTGAGTTTTGAAAATCATCACACGGATTGGATAGGTTGATATGCCACGCAGTAGGTTTTTGGGTCAACGAGAAGTGCTTCCCGATGTGCGGTACCGAGATAAGCTGGTCGGGAAGTTTATTAACGCACTAATGAGTAGCGGAAAGAAGAGTACGACGGAACGAATATGCTATGGCGCGTTTGATGTTATTCAAGAGAAAACAGGCGGCGACCCGCTGAAAGTATTTAAAGCAGCTGTGGATAATGTGAAGCCGATTGTTGAGGTCAAGTCTCGTCGAGTAGGGGGTGCCTCCTATCAGGTTCCAGTCGAAATTAGGCCTGCACGTCGAGTGTCGTTGGCGCTTCGTTGGTTATCGCAGTATGCCCGTACGCGCGGTGGCAAGAGTATGCGTGAAAAGCTTGCCGCTGAGCTGATGGATGCATCGAATAATACAGGGGCTGCGGTCAAGAAGCGGGAAGATGTGCATCGGATGGCAGAGGCCAATAAAGCATTCGCCCATTATCGCTGGTAGTGTCATTTCTGTGCTGCAGTTGAGCCGTGCTGCGATCTGCAGACTCTGGCTAGCTTGTATCGCAGTGGTATTTCTTGGCTTGACTTGCGGCACTCGTTTTTTTTCGAGAGAGTTAGGGAGTTAAATTGGCTCGTCAGACATCGTTAGGGCAAACGCGGAATATCGGTATCATGGCCCATATTGATGCCGGTAAGACTACGACCACGGAGCGCATTCTCTATTATACCGGCATGACTCATAAGCTGGGTGAGGTCCATGAGGGTGCGGCCACGATGGATTGGATGGAGCAAGAGCGTGAGCGAGGCATTACCATTACGGCCGCCGCAACAACCTGTTTCTGGCGTGATCATCGGATCAATATTATTGATACCCCTGGGCACGTTGATTTTACAATTGAGGTGGAGCGCTCCTTGCGTGTGCTTGATGGGGCGGTAGCAGCGTTTGATTCTGTTCAGGGTGTTGAGCCTCAGTCTGAAACGGTTTGGCGTCAAGCTGATAAGTATCATGTCCCTCGTATCGCCTTCATGAATAAGATGGATCGTATCGGTGCGGATTTCTACGGAAGTGTCCAGTCCATCATTGATCGACTGGGGGCTATGCCGGTTCCGATCCAGATTCCAATCGGGCGTGAAGCAGAATTTCGAGGATCGATAGATCTGGTAAGGATGAAGGGGTTCTTCTACGACGACGAAACATTGGGTGCGAAGTATAAGGTCGATGAAATTCCTGATGATCTTCTCGCTCAGGCGAAAGAGTACCGAGAGAAAATGCTCGATGCGGTGGCAGAGTTTGATGATCAGGTGATGGAGAAATATTTAAGCGGCCATCCATTGACAGAAGAAGAGGTCATGCGCGCGATCCGAGCTGGCGTTATCTCGATGAAGATTACTCCAGTATTGTGCGGGTCGGCGTTTAAGAACAAGGGTGTTCAGCAATTGTTGGATGCCGTAGTTGACTACTTGCCGTCTCCGCTAGATGTCCCTCCGGTCATGGGGGTGGATCCGAATAGCAGTAAGGAAGTCGAGCGAAAGTCTGATGACAGTGCTCCATTTGCAGCGTTGGCGTTCAAAATCATGTCGGACCCATTCGCCGGACAGTTGACATTTTTTCGTGTCTATTCTGGAACGCTGAAAACTGGTACACCAGTCTTGAATGTGACTAAGGGCACAAAGGACAGAATTGGGCGTCTTCTAAAGATGCATGCCAATAAGCGAGAAGAAATCGATGAGGTGTACGCAGGAGACATTGCTGCGGCGGTAGGGCTTAAGGGGGCGACAACAGGAGATACGCTGGCGGATGAAAAACAGCCAGTGCTCCTGGAAGTGATGAAGTTTCCTGAGCCGGTGATCGCGATGGCGATTGAGCCTAAGACAAAGCCGGATCAGGAGAAGATGGGTTTTGCCCTTCAGAAATTGGCCCAAGAGGATCCCTCTTTCCGTGTGCGGACGGATGAAGAGACCCAGCAGACAATCATTGCTGGAATGGGTGAATTGCATCTTGAAATCATCGTCGATCGAATGTTGCGTGAATTTAAAGTTGAAGCAAATGTGGGAAAGCCCGAGGTGGCATTCCGGGAGACGATAAGGCGGAAGGCTGAGGCTGAATCGAAATATGTTAAACAGACTGGCGGGCGTGGACAGTACGGTCATGTTGTTTTAACAGTTGAGCCTTCAGAGTCAGGTAAGGGGCTTGAGTTTGTGAATAAGGTTGTGGGCGGAGCAATTCCGAAGGAGTTTGTCCCTGCTATTGAGAAAGGTGTTCGCGAGCGGATGGAAAGCGGTGTCGTTGCAGGGTATCCGCTTCGGGATGTGAAGGTGACGGTGATTGATGGTTCCTACCACGATGTCGATTCGAATGAAATGGCATTTAAGATTGCGGGGTCAATGGGATTTGCTGATGCGTGTAAGAGGGCCGATCCTGTCCTGCTTGAGCCAATCATGAAGGTTGAAGTTTTAGTTCCGCAGGAATTCATGGGTGATGTGATTGGTAACTTGAACAGCCGGAGAGGCAAAGTGCAAGGAATGAAAGTCCGGGCTGGTGCTCAAGCTATTGATGCTGCCGTGCCCTTAATGGAGATGTTTGGCTATGCAACTGATCTCCGGTCTCGTACGCAGGGTCGTGCGACCTATAGCATGGAGTTTGATCGGTATGATCAGGTTCCTAGAAATATTGCGGAAGCCATCATCAAGAAATAGCGTGGTGAATTAGGAGGGGGTGGCATTATGGCGAAGGCGAAATACGAGCGGAAGAAGCCGCACGTGAATATTGGGACGATTGGGCACGTGGACCATGGGAAGACGACGTTGACGGCAGCGTTGACGAAGGTATGTGCGGATCGGGGGATGGCGAAGTATGTCCCGTATGACGAAGTGGCAAAAGCCAGTGAGAGTCAGGGGCGACGAGATGCGACCAAGATCATGACGATTGCCATTAGCCACGTCGAGTATGAGACGGATAACCGCCATTATGCCCACGTGGATTGTCCGGGGCACGCGGATTACGTGAAGAACATGATCACCGGCGCGGCGCAGATGGATGGGGCGATTCTGGTGGTGAGTGCGGCGGACGGGCCGATGCCGCAGACGCGGGAGCACATTCTGTTGGCGCGGCAGGTGGGGGTGCCCTACATCGTGGTGTTTTTGAACAAGGCCGACAAAGTCGATGACAAGGAGTTGTTGGAGTTGGTGGAGCTGGAAGTGCGGGAGTTGCTCACGAAGTATGGGTTTCCGGGGGACGAGACCCCGATCATTCATGGGAGTGCGTTGAAGGCGGTGGAGGCGGATCCTGGGGAATTGGGGGTGCCGTCCATCATGAAGCTGTTGGCGGCGGTGGATACGTACATTCCAACACCGCAGCGGCCGATTGACAAGCCGTTTCTCATGCCGATTGAAGATGTGTTTACCATCAGTGGCCGCGGGACGGTCGTCACGGGGCGGTGCGAGCGGGGCATTGTGAAGGTGGGCGATGAAATCGAGATAGTGGGGCTTCGGCCGACGCAGACCACGATCGTGACGGGTGTGGAGATGTTCCGCAAGGTGCTGGATGAGGGGCAGGCGGGAGACAACGTCGGGGTGCTGTTGCGGGGTACGAAGAAAGAAGATGTGGAGCGAGGGATGGTGTTGTGCAAAGCGAAGACCATCACGCCGCATACGAAGTTCAAGGCAGAGATTTATGTGTTGACGAAAGAAGAAGGCGGGCGGCACACGCCGTTCTTCAATGGGTATCGGCCGCAGTTCTACTTCCGGACGACGGATGTGACGGGGATCGTGCAGTTGAATCCGGGTGTAGAGATGGTGATGCCGGGCGACAATGTCAGTGTGACGGGAGAGTTGATCAGTCCGATCGCAATGGATCAGGGGTTGCGGTTTGCCGTGCGTGAGGGTGGCAAGACTGTGGGCTCGGGGGTCGTGACGGAAATTCTGGCGTAAGACGGAACTGTTGGCTTGACAGGTTAGGAGTGAATGACGTGAAAGTCGATCAGCGGATCAGGATAAGATTAAGGGGTTTTGACTACCGAGTGCTGGATCAGTCGGTTACGGAAATTGTTGAGACTGTTCGGCGCAGTGGAGCTAGGGTAGTGGGGCCAATTCCGCTTCCTACGAGGATTGAAAAGATTACCGTCCAACGGTCGACGCACGCCGATAAGAAATCCCGTGAGCAATTTGAGATGCGCACACACAAGCGATTGCTCGATATTATGGAGCCAACGCCTGAGACGATGGATTCCTTGATGAAGCTGAATTTGGCGGCGGGAGTAGATGTAGAGATAAAGCTATGATGGCGCGTGAGTTTAAGGCTGGATATGATCTTGCTTTTCCTCTCAATTATGCGGTGACTCAATGACGAATGGACTAATTGGAAAAAAGTTGGGAATGACCCAAGTCTTCGATGAGAGTCGTTTAACTCCAGTGACGATAATCGAGGCTGGTCCGTGTCGAGTGGTAGCGATAAAGACGAAAGAACGCGATCAATATGAAGCTGTCCAGCTTTCTTTCGGTGAAGTCAAAGAGCGCAAGCTATCGAAGTCAGAGCTAGGGCACCTGAAGAAAAACCAAGCGGCACCGAGTCGGATCCTGCGTGAGTTTAAGAAAGACGGAAATCCGGCTGTGGGACAAGTGGTAACGGTCGGCATGTTTCAGAAGGGTGATTGGGTTGACGTCATCGGAATATCGAAAGGTAAGGGATTTCAGGGTGTCGTGAAGCGTCATCACTACGCGGGTGGTCCTGAGTCTCATGGGTCCATGTTTCATCGGGCGCCAGGTTCTATAGGGGCGAGTTCGTTTCCTTCTCGTGTGTGGAAAGGGAAGACCTTGCCTGGTCACATGGGAGCGGAGCGTGTTACGGTTCAGAGGTTGAAGGTCGTTGAGTCGCGGTCTGATGAAAATCTCCTCTTTGTCCGAGGGGCCATTCCTGGGGCCATTAGCGGCCTCGTTGTCGTCCGAAAGTCAAAAAAGAGCTAGTATGCCTACTATTGATCTCGTTGATTTGCAAAAAAAGAAAGTGGGAACGGTCGATTTATCTCCGCAGGTATTCGGCTGTGAGCCTCGTGCTGCTTTGGTTCATGAAGCGGTCATCATGCAGCGTGCCTGTGAGCGTAGGGGGACGGCCTCTACGTTGCGGCGCGGTGAAGTGAGCGGTTCTGGTAAAAAGCCATGGAAGCAAAAGCATACAGGGCGTGCCAGGGCTGGGTCTCTTCGCTCGCCTGTCTGGCGCCATGGGGGAAGTGTTTTTGGGCCAAAGCCTAGAAGTTATGCCTATTCTATGCCTAAGAAAAAGTATCGTATTGCACTGCAGAGCGCATTGTCGGCTAAGGTAGTAGAGAGTAAGTTGTTTGTTGTGTCCGATCTTTCTCTCCAGCAGCCCAGAACGAAGTTGCTAGCGCAAGCGTTAAAGCAATTCACTGGGGGTGATCACGCGCTAGTGATCGTTGGTAAGGATCAATCTGACATTTTGAAGGCTGCCGGGAATCTCGCTGCGGTGAAGGTGCTTAGCGCTGATCAGCTGAACGTGTACGATGTGGTTCGCGCTCAAGTGATCATGATTGCCGAACGTGAGCTTGGTCCTGTCAATGAGGTGTGGTCATGAAAGTTGATAGCCACAGGATCTTGATTCGGCCATTATTAACAGAAAAGCTTACCGCGCTTCGTGAGGCAACGAATACGGTTGGTTTTGTGGTTCATCCTGATGCAAACCGCATTCAGATCAGGCTGGCCGTCGAGGCGTTGTTAAAAGTCAAGGTTGACAAGGTCAACGTCCTGAATGTTCGTGGGAAAGTAAAGAAGCTCGGTCGATTCTCTGGTAGGCGTTCAGATTGGAAGAAGGCGCTGGTGACTCTTAAACAGGGCGAAAAGTTAGAGATGTACGAAAGCGCCTAGTAGGGTCTCATCGTCGGTTTGTTCGTGAAGGGTGAAAAGTGGGAGCATTATTATGGGACTGAAGTCGTATCGTCCTACGTCTCCTGGTCGTCGAGGTATGACGGCTGTGGTGACCGAGGAGTTAACCAAAAAGAAGCCAGAGAAATCGTTAACTGCTTTCCATCTCCGAAGCGGAGGGCGCAACAACGATGGTCGCACGACTGTCAGGTTTCGTGGGGGGGGGCACAAGAGGCTCTATCGAACAATTGATTTCTTGCGCGATAAAGTTGGAGTTTCAGCTCGGGTTGAGGCTATTGAGTACGATCCGAATCGATCAGCGAGAATTGCACTCCTGAAATATATGGACGGAGAGAAGCGGTATATCTTAGCTCCTGTCGGATTAAGCATAAATGATGAAATACAATCTGGTCCTCAGGCTGAGATCAGACCTGGGAATGCGCTTCCTTTAATGAATATGCCACTTGGTACGACCATCCACAATCTTGAGTTGAAGGTTGGAAAGGGAGGTCAGTTGATTCGAAGTGCTGGTGGGTTTGCGCAGGTCATGGGCCGTGATGGTGCGTATGTGCAGGTGCGTCTAAAGTCTGGTGAAATGCGTCGAGTTCTAGGGGCCTGTATGGCGACTGTTGGGCAAGTCGGTAACGTCGACCATGAAAATGTCAGTGTTGGAAAGGCCGGGCGGAATCGTTGGAAAGGGAAGAAGCCTCACGTGCGAGGGGTTGTGATGAACCCTGTTGACCATCCGCACGGAGGTGGTGAAGGAAAGTCTGGACAGGGGAATCCTCACCCGGTTTCTCCATGGGGTCTCCCAACCAAGGGGTACAAGACTAGACAGAATAAGAAAACAGATAAATTCATTATTGCTCGACGTAAGCCAGGAGTTCGCAATGCCTAGATCGGTAAGTAAGGGCGCGTTTATTGACGGTCACCTTCTCGAAAAAGTCGAGCGCATGAATGAGACGAAGGACCGCAAGTTAATCAAGACGTGGTCGCGACGGTCAACGGTGATTCCGGACATGATCGGCCATACGTTTGCGGTTCATAACGGGAAGAAGTTTATTCCGGTGTTCGTGACTGAAAACATGGTTGGTCATAAGCTTGGCGAGTTTGCTCCAACAAGGTTTTTTAAGGGGCATGGTCATGCTAGGTCTGAAAAGGCTGTCGCACTTAAGTAGAAAGGTTGATCGGTTGGCTTATCATCAATGTCTGACGTATCGCGTGATTCATTGATTGTTTGAATTCAATTGGCTAACAGGGTTTAGAAAATGACTGAAGCACGTGCGGTTCTAAAATTTGCTCGCGTTGCGCCTCGGAAGGCTAGACCGGTAATTGATTTGATTCGTGGAAAGCAAGTGCCAATGGTGTTGGCCATCTTGAAGCACACGCCACGCCATGCTGCGCGGCTTGTTGAAAAGATCGTCCGTTCCGCCGTGGCCAATGCAGAGCTAAAGGAGATGGGAGATAGCGAATCAATGGTCATCTCCAGGGCTTTTGTTGACGGTGGTCCAACATATAAGCGTGTACGTGCGAGGTCGATGGGGCGGGCCAATGCAATTCAAAAGCGTACGAGTCATATTACCGTCGTTGTGACGGCTCCTGAAATTCAGGGTAAGAGAAAATAGCTCATTTCTCTCTATTGAGGCATATAACGCATGGGTCAGAAAACACATCCAATTGGTTATCGGCTAGGCTACAACTATACGTGGAGCTCGCGCTGGTATGCAGGTAAAGATTACGCCAAACTGCTCCATCAGGATGTCAAAATCCGAAAGATGGTTAAGGCAAGGCTGTATCATGCTGGCGTATCCAAAGTTGAAATTGAGCGTTCTGGTGATCAGACTAGAGTGATTATTCATACTGCTCGCCCTGGCATTATTATCGGACGCAAGGGGGCTGAGGTTGATAAGCTGAAGGCTGACCTTGAAAAGCAGTATGGGGGGCAGGTTTATATTACGGTCAAGGAAATCAAGAAGCCAGAACTTGACGCTCAGCTGGTTAGTGAAAATGTTGCTACTCAGCTTGAGAAGCGGGTCGCGTTTCGGAGAGCGATGAAGCGCAGTGTTCAGTCAGCCTTGAGGCTTGGTGCTCAAGGTATCAAGATCATGGTGGCTGGTCGTCTGGGTGGTGCTGAAATTGCTCGAACGGAATGGTATCGAGAGGGGCGTGTTCCTCTACATACGCTCCGTGCTGAAATAGATTATGGATTCGCCGAAGCGCACACGACGATGGGGCAGATCGGGGTAAAGACCTGGATCTATAAGGGAGAGCTTCTTCCTGTGCAGCCCTTCAAGGCGGAATCATCTTTAGAACGACGGTTTGGGTGAGGAGATCGACCTGTGTTAGCGCCTAAGAAAGTTAAATTTAGAAAGATGCAAAAGGGCCGGATGACCGGCAAAGCCTATCGTGGTGGCCAAATTACTCTTGGAGAGTTTGGTCTCAAGGCATTAGAACCAGGATGGGTGACGAGCCGACAAATTGAAGCCGCGCGTATTGCGATTACTCGATACGTGAAGCGTGGAGGGCAAGTGTGGACACGCATTTTTCCTGATAAACCAATCACGAAAAAGCCGGCTGAGACTCGAATGGGTAAGGGGAAGGGGAATCCTGAGTACTGGGTTGCTGTTGTCAAGCCTGGCAGGATCCTTTATGAGATGGACGGCGTCACCCAAGAGGTTGCTAAAGAGGCGTTTCGCCTTGCGTCGCACAAGTTGCCGATTGCCACGAAATTAGTTGTTCGTGGCGAGTTTGGACAAGGTTCTTGAGAGGATAAAGAGGAGCAGGGATATGGCATTGGACGTCAAGGAGCTCCAGCAGCTAGGGGTGAGTGAGCTCGTCGATAAAGAAAAGCAACTTGTACAAGAGCTGTTTAGTCTACGTTTTCAGTTTGGCTCTGGACGTCTCGAGAATCCTATGCAAATCCGAAAAACAAAACGGGATATTGCGCGAGTGAAAACTATTCTCGAACAAGTAAAGGCCCGCACTGAGGGCTCTAAAAAGTAAAGGATGCTATGGCTGAGGTAGTAAAGCGCCGTCATTGGTATGGCGACGTCGTCAGTAACAAAATGCAAAAGACGGTTGTTGTCGTGGTTTCACGAACGGTCACTCACCCAGTCTATAAGAAGGTTCTTAGGCGGGTGACGAAACTAAAAGCCCACGATGAAGGTGGTGTGTGTAAAGTGGGAGATCGGGTCAAGCTCGTGCAGACGAGGCCGTTAAGCAAGGAAAAGAACTGGCGTGTTGTTCAAGTCATGGAAAAAGGTCAACCTGAAAAGTAAGAAGCGGTATTTCAGATGGTTTTTGGTTTACTACCGCGCGTAGGAATATAGCGATGATTCAGAACTATACTTATATGGATGTGGCCGATAATTCCGGAGCCAAGCAGGCCATGTGTTTTCATGTTTTCGGGGGGACGAGACGTCGTTATGCGTCGCTGGGTGACATCGTGGTGGTGGCTGTCAAGGAGGCAATCCCACAGGCGGGCGTGAAGAAGGGGGATGTGAGCCGGGCGGTTATCGTCCGAACCACAAAGGAAGTTCGCCGAGAAGATGGGTCGTATATTAAGTTTGATCGGAACGCATGCGTGTTGATCAACAAAGATGGCGAGCCAATTGGAACGCGCATATTCGGTCCTGTTGCCCGCGAGCTCCGCTGGAAGAAATTTATGAAGATCATTTCTTTAGCGCCTGAAGTTTTGTAGGGCAGAACGAACGAGGAGCATCGTGGAAGTAGTCCGAAAAAGTAGAATTCGAAAAGGGGATACGGTTGTCGTGGTCACTGGTCGTGAGCGAGGCAAGACGGGGAAAGTTTTGTCTGTTGATCTGCAAGCCGGGAAGGTGATTGTCGAGAAGTTAAATATCGTCAAGCGACACACTAAACCCAATCAGAAGGCTAAGCAGGGAGGTATTCTCGAGCGAGAAGCGCCACTACAGATTTCCAATGTCATGTTTTTCTGCCCGGTCACACAGAAGCCTACGCGGATCGGGATTCGTGTTTTAGAAGATGGGCGACGAGTGCGCTTCAGTAAGAAATCAAACGAGACTGTGGAATAGGCTACGTGATGACTAAGGAACCTAAAAACAAATCTAGTAAACCGTCCGAGCGTAAATCATCAAAGAAGGAATCGATCGCGCCCGCGCCATTGGACCAAGGTGGCGAGGAGTCCAAGTTTCGACCACGTCTTCGTGATATATATGACCAGAAGGTGGTCCCCGCACTCATGAAGGAGTTTGGATATAAAAACGTGATGCAGGTTCCACGGCTTGAGCGTGTGGTGTTGAACGTGGGAATGGGTGAGGCGATTCAGAATGTGAAACTCTTGGAAGGTGCGGTAGCTGAGCTGGGGATGATCACCGGTCAAAAGCCGGTTGTCACTCGAGCTAAGAAAGCCATCGCCGGGTTCAAGCTTCGGCAGGGGTTGCCCATCGGAACTAAAGTGACTCTTCGTAGCCGGCGGATGTATGAGTTTTTTGATCGTCTGGTAACGTTGGCGCTTCCTCGTATCCGGGACTTCCGTGGCGTTTCTCCAAAGGCTTTTGATGGTCGAGGGAATTACACGCTTGGTGTAAAAGAACAACTCATTTTCCCTGAAATTAAGTACGATGAAGTTGCCTCGATTCATGGGATGGATATTACGGTTGTCACTACGGCCAGGACGAACGACGAGGGGAAGGCGCTTCTGAAGCACCTGGGTATGCCGTTCCGTACGTGAGCACGACGTGGGTCAATGGTGTTTGTTTGAACGGAAGGAGTGCGTGTGTCGAGATTAGCGCTGAGAAATAAGGCAGCAACGCAGCAGAAGTTCTCCACGCGTAACTACCATCGGTGTGGAGTGTGTGGTCGAGTTCACGGATATCTCCGTCGGTTTCAAATGTGCCGTATTTGCTTTCGACTAATGTCTCTGCGCGGAGAGATTCCTGGCGTGCGAAAATCTAGCTGGTAACGGGTGTTCTCACACCGGTGACCGCCAATGGAGGATAGAAAGATATAGCATGGTTACCGATCCAATCGGCGATCTTCTGGTTCGCTTAAAGAATGGCGCTCAGCGTCGTCATGAGACTGTCACAGTTCCAACTTCAAAGTTGAAGCGTGCTATTTTGACGATTTTGATGAGAGAAGGTTATGTTGACGGCATCGAGGATGGAGCTCATGAGGGGCATCCCATTCTTACCGTACATCTTCGATATGTCGGTGAGGGGCAGCCTATGATCACTGGGCTGGAGCGCGTCAGTAAGCCAGGACGACGGGTGTATATTGGTAGTCAGGAAATTAAGAAAGTTCGCAATGGGATTGGTGTGTCCATTATTTCTACGTCTAAAGGAATCATGACAGACCAGGAATCCCGTAAGAATCGTCTTGGCGGTGAGCTTCTCTGTTCTGTATGGTAGGGCGGATGAGTTATTTCGATCTCGAGCGAGGGGTGTAACAGATCATGTCCCGCATTGGAAAAAAACCGATTGCAATTCCGGGTGGAGTAGAAGTTAAAGTTGCTGGATCAACTGTGTCAGTTAAAGGCCCACTGGGCAAACTGGATTGGTCTCTCGAGCAGGGAGTTGACGTTGCAGTTAGTAATGGCCAAGTCGTTGTCGGCCGTGCGAGTGACGATCGTAAGCTGAGAGCCTTGCATGGGCTGACTCGTGCAGAATTGAGCAATATGGTTCAGGGTGTAACAAAAGGATACGAACGCTCGCTTGAGATTACTGGAGTAGGCTATAAGACTCAAGTTCAGGGGCGGACACTTAGCTTCAACGTGGGGTATATCAATCCAGTGATCTATGAGGTGCCAGCGGGCATCGATGTCAAAGTGGACAAGCAGACGCTCATTAACGTCAAAGGAGTTGATAAGCGGTTAGTAGGACAGGTGGCAGCTGATCTTCGAGCTATTAAGCCACCGGATGTCTATAAGCAAAAGGGTATTCGCTACGCGGGCGAGACATTGCGTAAAAAAGAAGGCAAGACGGGGAAATAGGAATTAGCCATGAATGCTGCAGACAAAGTTCGACAACTTAATCAACGACGCCGTCGAGTGAGACGTGTGATTATGGGAACGACCAGCCGGCCGCGTCTGAATGTATTTCGAAGCGCGGCCCACATTTATGCCCAGATCATTGATGATATTCAAGGTGCTACTCTGGCGGCTGCCTCATCGCTCGATAAATCGCTACGCAAGTCCATGAAATCGACTGGTGGCATTGAGGCGGCTAAGGCAGTGGGGAAACTGATCGCTGATCGGGCCAAGGCTGCAAAGGTAACTACCGTAGTTTTTGATCGAGGGGGGCGGATGTATCACGGTAGAATTAAGGCACTTGCAGATGCATCGCGTGAAGGGGGCTTGCAATTTTAGGCTGAGGCGGGATACGAGGCGAGCAAGAAATGCGTTTGATTTTCTAGCGAACTGTTACTGAACTTAGGACTGAGGGGTAAGAGCGTGCGAGTCAATCCCGATGAATTGAGCCTGAAAGATAAAGTTGTATTTATCAATCGTGTGGCAAAAGTCGTGAAAGGTGGAAAGCGTTTCAACTTTTGTGCACTCGTTGTTGTCGGCGACGGTCATGGGTGGATAGGGATCGGTAAGGGAAAAGCTGCTGAAGTCCCGGTTGCAATTTCAAAAGCTGTCGAACAAGCCAAGAAACACCTTGTTCATGTTTCACTGAAGGGCGCAACTATTCCCCATGAGGTGCATGGTTTGTTTGGCGGAGAGCATGTGCTGCTGAAGCCCGCCGTCGACGGTACTGGAATCATCGCCGGGGGGGCGGTTCGTGCTGTCGTGGAGCTGGTCGGTGCGCATAATGTCATCGCGAAAACATTGGGCCGTGGAAACCCATTCAATACCGTTCGTGCTACCCTCGACGGGCTCACTCAATTGCGGAATTTGGACGATGTTCTTCGCTTCCGTCGACAAGTACTTCCGGATGGTCGAGAAAGGGCTGCGGTGTAATGAGCTCATCTAAGACGCCTAAAACTTCAGAGCATGCTGCTCAAAGCGTGCGCGTGACGTTACGACGGAGTCCCATTGGGACGCCTGAGCGGCATCGCCTTGTATTGCGTGGCCTCGGTCTTCGACATATTCGACAGACAGTTGTCCATCCAGACACGCCTCAGGTGCGAGGACTAATTCAAAAAGTAGGCTACCTGCTTGAGGTTGGAAAGCCATGAAACTTCATGATTTAGCTCCAGCAAAAGGGGCAAAGAAGCGAAGGAAGCGTATCGGACGCGGACCTGGGTCTGGTCACGGGAAGACGGCTACCAAGGGGCATAAGGGACTTCTGGCTCGATCTGGTGGTGGTAAACGCCCAGGGTTTGAGGGTGGACAGATGCCGTTGGTACGACGGCTACCAAAGTTCGGATTTACCAACCCATCCAGGACAGAATATTCCATCGTCAACGTTAAGAGTTTTGAACAATGGGTTGGAAATGAGACCGTCACTCCGCAAGCCATGGTTGATGCTGGATTGGTGAAGCGAAAGAAACTTCCAATTAAAATTCTTGGCAACGGTGAATTAAAGAGAGCACTCGTTGTTCAGGCACATAAGTTCAGTAAATCGGCTGAATCAAAAATCCAAGCAGCCGGAGGGCGAGTCGAGGTCATCGGCGGTGCTTGAACGGCTCCTGACAAGCTTTCAGAATATCTTTAAGATCCCCGAGCTGCGTACTCGTGTTCTTTTTACGCTTGGAATGCTCGTGGTGTACCGAGTTGGGTCTCACATCCCGACTCCTGGCATCAATGGAGAAGCCCTTTCCGAGTTTTTGCAGAAACAAGGGGGGGCCTTGCTTGGGTTCCTCGATATTTTTTCAGGCGGATCTCTGTCCCGGCTGACGATCTTTGCGCTTGGCATTATGCCATACATCAGCGCATCGATCATCCTTCAGTTACTGACGGTCGTCGTCCCTCATTTGACCAAATTAGCCAAGGAGGGGGAGCGTGGCCGCAAGAAAATTATTCAGTATACCCGGTTCGGGACGATCGGTATCGCTCTGATTCAGGGGTTTGGGATTGCGGTTGGATTAGAACAAATGAATCAGGGCGCCTTCGTGTTGCACGCCGGATGGGGATTCCGTCTGATGACGGTCATTACACTGACGGCTGGCACGGGTTTCTTGATGTGGCTCGGTGAACAGATCACCGAGCGAGGAATTGGCAATGGCATCTCGTTAATTATTTTTGCTGGTATTGTAGCCAGGCTTCCTTCGGCCGTGGCGCAGACCTATAATTTATATGAAATCGGGCAGCTCAATGCGTTCTTATTGATTGCCTTGGCGCTCTTAATGATTGGCGTTGTGGCCGCGATTGTTTTCCTAGAAAGTGGGCGGCGGAAAATTTCCGTGCAGTATGCAAAGAGGGTGATTGGGAGACGAGTCTATGGAGGACAGAGTACGCACATTCCTTTGAAGATTAATACGGCTGGCGTTATCCCTCCGATATTTGCCTCCTCGATCATCGCGTTTCCTGCAACCATTGCCGGATTTTTCGAAACCCCTTGGGTGAAATCAATCGGTGATCAGCTGGCTCCTGGCTCGCTGCTGTACACATTGATGTATGTGGGCTTAATTCTCTTTTTCTGTTTCTTCTACACGGCGGTCGTTCTGAACCCCGTTGATATGGCCGACAACATGAAAAAGTACGGAGGGTTTATTCCTGGCATTCGACCTGGGCAACGAACCTCAGATTACATCTACAATGTCTTAACTAAGATTACATTTGCTGGTGCCATCTATTTGGCCATTGTCTGCGTGATTCCTGAATTGTTGATTTACAAGCTGAATGTTCCATTTTACTTTGGTGGCACCTCCCTGTTGATTGTTATTGGCGTGGGACTGGATACGGCCCAGCAAATTGAATCCCATATGTTGATGCGGAATTATGACGGGTTCTTGGGTAAGGGGATGGCACCGTTGCGCGGGAGAAACGGCTAAAATCATGCGGCTTGTATTTCTCGGTGCTCCGGGTGTTGGGAAAGGCACACAAGCGGATAAGGTCTCGGTTCACTATCGTATACAAAAGATTTCGACTGGGGAATTGCTTCGAGAGGCGGTTCGGGTTCAGTCAACTCTTGGTTGTGAAGCGAAAGAACATATGGATCAGGGAAGATTGGTCCCTGATTCGGTTGTCATAGGGCTGGTGCTGGAGAGGTTGGCAGATCCTGCATGCGCAAATGGTTTCATTCTCGATGGGTTTCCACGGACGGTTCCTCAGGCAGACGCGCTTGGGAAGGTGCTCGTTGACCGGAGTCTTCCGCTGGATCGAGTGATTAACTTTAGGGTTTCCCGAGAAGAAGTTGTGAAGCGCCTGAGTGGGCGTCGGAGCTGTCCAAAGTGCCAGGCGACATATCACCTTGAGTTTGCCCCATCAAAGAACGGCGACCTCTGTGAGCGATGCGAAGAAGCGTTGATTCAGCGAAGTGATGATCAGCGGGAAGCGATTGAGATGCGCCTCCGTGTGTACGAAGAGCAGACAGCGCCATTAATAGACTTTTATGAGAAGCGGCAGGTATTGTCGCATCTTAATGGTGCTGAGGCGGTTGGCACGGTATACCACAACCTCGTCAAAGTACTCGCGACACCTCAGACCGCATGATCATTCTGAAAACGCCAGCCGAGATCACGGTGATGGCAGAGGCGTCAAGGGTGGTAGCCGAGGCGCTAGCGATTGTGAGGAAAGCGGTCTGTTCCGGTATCAGCACGGAAGAGCTGGACCGCATTGCCGAAGAGGCAATACGGGTGAGGGGGGCGATTCCGGCGTTTAAAGGCTACCGGAACTTTCCAAAAACCCTCTGTGCATCTGTGAACGAGCAGGTCGTTCACGGTATCCCTTCGAAGAGAAAGCTCAAGGAGGGGGATATCATCGGGCTTGATCTTGGTGCTATTGTGGGTGGATTCTATGGGGATTCCGCGGTCACAGTAGCGGTTGGCAGGATTCCGGAGGCGACGGCAAAGTTGATTCAGGTGACGGAAGAGGCGCTCTATCTCGGGATCAAGCAGGCGGTGGTCGGCAACCGTCTGACGGATATCTCGAATGCTGTGCAGCAACATGTTGAGTCTGCCGGTTTCTCAGTGGTGACGGAGTTTGTGGGGCATGGGATTGGTCGGCAGCTGCATGAAGAGCCTCAAGTTCCCAACTATGGGAAGTCTGGTCAGGGGCCTCGATTGCAACCTGGTATGGTCCTGGCGATCGAACCAATGGTGAATATGGGTCGGAGTGCCGTTCGTGTTCTTGATGATAGATGGACCGCGGTCACGGTAGATGGGAGTCTGTCTGCCCACTTTGAACATACGATCGCTATCCAGCCAAACGGGGCGCCTCGCGTTTTAAGTCAATCGGAGAAGACCTAGGTTAGGTTACACAGGAAAGAATATAGAAGGACGTGGCAAAAGAAGATATTATTGAAGTCCAGGGCTCGGTAGCAGAAACGCTTCCTAACGCCATGTTTCGGGTCAGGCTGGATAATGGCCATGTCATACTGGCTCACATCTCAGGGAAAATGCGGATGCATTTTATCCGCATCCTCCCCGGCGATAAGGTCACGGTGGAAATGTCACCATATGATTTGACCCGGGGCCGAATTACCTATCGCTTTAAGTAACGGGAGTGGCGAATTGTTATGAAGGTCAAATCATCAGTGAAGCCCATATGTGCCAAATGCAAGGTTGTGCGTCGTTGTGGGGTGGTGCGGATTTTATGTATAAATCCACGTCATAAGCAGCGGCAGGGATAGCCGCAGAAATAATAGGGAGTCTCGAACAGTCACTGTTATCGTAGCGCTGCTACGGCAGGCTCAAGCGGTGAAGTGGTTGATGCTCTAGTACTCAGTACTTATATCGGGAGGCAGAATGGCACGTATTGCTGGCATCGATTTGCCACGAAATAAACGAACGGATATCGGGCTGAGCTACATCTATGGAATTGGACGTATATCGGCTCGGAAGATTCTCAATGAAGCGGGGATTGATGGCGCGGTCAGGATTAATGACCTGAGCGAAGATAAGATCGTCAAGTTACGTGAAATCATTGAGCGCGATTACCGGGTTGAAGGAGACCTCCGCAAAGAAGTGTCGCTGAATATCAAGCGGCTGATTGACGCGGGGACCTATCGAGGGTTGCGTCATCGTAAAGGCCTGCCTGTCCGCGGACAGCGAACTAAGACCAATGCTCGGACACGTAAGGGACGGCGCGCAGGCGTCACTAGCAAGCCGAGATCGACGATGACTAAAGGGGCCTCAAGCACTTAGTCTGCTGAAACAGCCAGAGGAGTTCGCATGAGCATCAAAAAAGGGAAAAAGAAAGAGCGTCGGATTGTTCAGAGTGGCGTGGCCCATGTCCAGGCGTCATTCAATAATACGATTGTGACGATCACCGACATGAGTGGAAACACGCTGGTCTGGGCAAGTGCCGGCAATCAAGGATTCAAAGGATCACGGAAGAGCACCCCCTTTGCTGCTCAGCGTGCTGGAGAGGCTGCAGCGAGAAAAGCTATGGAAAGTGGGATGCGGCAAATCGATGTCTATGTGAATGGGCCAGGTTCTGGTCGAGAATCAGCGATCCGTTCCCTTCAAGGAGCGGGTTTGCGAATTAATCTAATTCGCGATGTCACGCCAATTCCGCATAATGGGTGTCGACCTCCCAAACGGCGGCGAGTGTGATTTTCTCTATGTATGCTCAGAGTTCATGGGCGAGACCGCAAGGCCTGTTGCTAGTGAGTCAGTAAGTTCTATTGCGAGGAGGAAGCAGTGGCAAAGTATCGTGGTCCAGTCTGTCGGTTGTGTCGGCGAGAAGGGGAGAAGCTTTTTCTCAAGGGCACGCGCTGTATGACGGAAAAGTGCGCGATCGAACGTAGGAGTTATCCGCCTGGTCAACATGGGCAGGGGCGACAGCGAACCTCTGACTATAGTCTCCAGTTGCGGGAAAAACAGAAACTTCGTCGTATCTATGGACTTCAGGAATGTCAATTCCGTGGCGTCTTTGAACGCGCTGAACGACAGACCGGCGTCACGGGCGATGCCCTATTGCGGTTGTTGGAGTGCCGCCTGGACAATGTTGCGTATCGCTTAGGGTTCGGTGCTTCGCGCAAGCAAGCTCGCCAGATGGTGAGTCATGGTCATTTCACGATCAACGGGAAGAAGATCACGGTGGCTGGGGCGCTGGTGAAGCCTGGAGATGTGATCCAGATTCGTGAACGGAGTCGAGACATGGCCGCGTTCCAAGCGGCCTTAGAATCGGTTGATAGTCGAGGTATTCCTGATTGGCTAGAGCTTGACAAAGGCGCATTTAAAGGAACGGTGCGCGCCTTGCCAGCCAAGGAACAGATCGCATTGCCAGTCAATGAACAGATGGTCGTGGAATTGTATTCACGATAATCCGCCGGTCTGCGGTGCGGTCTTTGGGCATCGGCGCTATCCGCCAATGTCTTAGTCACTCGATGGTATGGAGGGTGGGTCATGATTAAAGCGATGAAAGACTTTCAGATCCCAATGCGGGTGGAAGTCGATAAGGATGCACATTCTCCCACATTTGGACGGTTCACAACGGAAGCATTTGAGCGGGGATTTGGCACCACGATCGGGAATGCCCTCCGTCGCATTTTGCTGTCCTCGCTCACGGGAGCTGCGGTGACCACCGTGAAGATTGAAGGGGTCGTGCACGAGTTTTCGACGATTGCAGGTGTGACGGAAGATGTTACGGCAATTATTCTGAATATTAAAAGCTTGCGGCTGGCGCTCCACACGGATAAACCAAAGACGATACGATTGAAAAAGAAGGGGCCTGGAGAAGCAAAGGGGGCAGATATTCTTCACGATGGCGACGTGACAATTCTGACGCCAGATTTGCATATTGCCACTCTGGACAAGGATGCGACCCTAGATATTGAGATGACTGTGAAACATGGCCGTGGGTATATGCCGGCTGAACGTAACAAGGAAGAGGGATTGCCGATCGGAGTGATTGCCATCGATTCCATCTTCTCTCCTATCAGACGAGTCAATTTCCATGTTGAGAATGCACGGGTCGGTCGTATGACTGACTATGACAAACTAACAGTGGAGATTTGGACCGACGGTACCATCAGCCCGCGTGATGCCCTATCTACAGGGGCTGGGATTTTGCGAGAACATCTGGATATTTTCATCAATCCGGAAGAGCGAAGCGAAGGCAAGAGTGAAGCGGGATACGAGGAATCTCATCGGGAAGTAAACAAGAATCTCTCTCGTGGCGTGAATGAGCTGGAGTTGTCCGTCCGCGCGGCCAATTGCCTGAAGAACGCGAATATCAAAACGATCGCTGATCTCGTCCAAAAGTCTGAAGGGGAGATGCTCAGGACAAAGAACTTTGGGAAAAAGTCCCTCAACGAGATTAAAGAAATTCTTTCTGAGATGGGGCTTTCGTTAGGAACAAAAGTTGAGGCTTCCCCATACAATGGAAGTCCGAAACCTGAATGATGCTTTCCAATCAAGAGGACTATCGTGCGACATAGAAAAAAGGGACGACAACTTGGACGGCAGACGAAACATCGATGGGCGTTGTTTCGGAACTTAGTGACCTCGCTGTTAGACCACGAGCGTATCGAGACCACGGGAGCTAAGGCTAAGGAGATACGAGGGTTTACCGACCGCATGATCACTCTTGGCAAGGAAGGTACGCTCCCCGCGCGGCGCCGAGCATTAGCCTTTATCCGTAGCAAGGACGTTGTGTCTAAGCTGTTTAGCGATGTGGCGACACGATTCAAAGATCGTCCAGGAGGGTACACCAGGATCATTAAAACTCGTCGCCGCATTGGCGACGCTGCTGAAATGGTGGCCATCGAATTGGTTTCTCGTCAGGAATTAGCTACCAAGAAAGAATCCAAACCTGGCACTGCCTCGCCTGCATCTACTGATGCTGCACCTTCAGCATAGTTTTTAACTCGAGCATTTAGCTGTCCGTCTGGAGACTCCCATGTGACAACACATGGGAGTCTTTTTGTTTCCACTTCCCCAGAGGACGTTTACTTGACAGATTATGCATGCTACGATCATGCCAGCTATCGGTATGAATCTATATCGGGGAAATTCTTAGAGCATGTGGGAACTTATAGCAAGGCGGGCCCTTCTCACCTTGAGTGTGTTGTTAGCAACCTTTCTCGGTTATCTTCTCTTCAGAAATGCCGACTCAGCACAGAATAGCCGTCCCCTCACCCCAGAGTCGATTGAACAAGCAGATGCCAAGATCTTGGAGTTTATCTTTACCCAATCGAAAGGGAATGTAGTCCAGTGGCAGGTGCAGGCGAAACAGGCTCGATTATTTGAGCAAGATAAGCGTGCCGTGCTGCGTGACGTTGCCCTCACCTTCTACGGCGCTGGAGGAGATGAGGTGACCGTGCACGGGGAAGAGGGAACGTTAGATACGGGGACCAAGAATTTCAAGTTGGCAAATCGCCAAACGCCCATTGTTGTGGAAACGAGGAGTGGGTATACGATTTATACCAACCATTTGGTCTGGACGGACGAGGCACGAGAAATTCGGACCGAGGATCCTGTCCGCATGGTGGGGCATGGATTGGAGGTGAGGGGGCAAGGGCTAATTGGGCGAATGGAATCAGAAGAATTTGAGGTTTTACAGGATGTGCATGTGGATCTGGCTCCTTCTTCTTAGTGCCTTCGGCGTCGGATCAACCTGGGCAGCTCCTTCAGCGGAATCTGTGAATCTGAAGAGGAGCGTGGAGGCGCCCGGTGTCCCAACCACAATTACCTCAAAGAAAATGACAGTCCGAAATCAAGACAGCCAGGCTATTTTTGAAGAGACGGTTGTGCTGACCCGCGGATCACTTATCGTTCATTCTGACAAAATGGTTGTGTTGTTTACTCCACGAAATCACGATTCCTCGCTGCCCTTGGGAGGTGGCACGGACCGTCATGAATCCGGTCAGAATTCATCGGCTCAAAAGGAGCACAGCGCCGTGTCGCCGATGTCGAATCGTTCCGTCCAACGTATCGAAGCGACCGGCGATGCTCATCGTGTCAAGATTAAGTACGAGAACGGTAACGCGACCTGTCAAAAAGCCGTGTATTTCGTTGACAGGGAGAAGATCGTGTTGACGGGCGATCCCATAGCTTGGGAACGGGGCACCCGTGTCAGCGGCAAGCAAATTACGATTTTCATGGCGGAAGAGCGGAGCGTGGTGGAAGGTGGTTCACATGTTCGCATTGAAGATGAGGGGCCGAGTCAACCATGACCCAGAGTGTTCATGCAGAGTCTGAGGCTCTCGTCGACTCGATTGCGGTGCAGCGGGGGCATTGTCTACGCGCCACGGGATTGGTGAAAAGTTTCCGTGGACGCAAAGTCGTCAAGGGCGTCGCAGTCGAAGTCTATGCCGGTGAGGTGGTCGGGCTTCTGGGTCCGAATGGAGCAGGTAAGACCACAATCTTCGACATGATGGTCGGACTGTGTCAGCCGGATGAAGGGGAGATCACCTTCATCGGAGAATCCGTAACCAACTTGCCTATGTATAAACGCGCACGGCGGGGAATCGGTTACCTTCCTCAGGAATCGTCTGTGTTTCGACGACTCTCGGTTGAACATAATGTCTTGGCGATTCTTGAAATGCTAGGGTATGCTCGTAAAGAGCGAAGTCAGCGGGTGGATGCCTTGCTCAAGGAGCTAGATCTTATCCATATACGAAAGAGTATGGCCTATGCCCTCTCAGGAGGAGAGCGTCGGCGCTTGGAAATCACACGTGCGCTGGCAGCTACACCGTCCTTCATGCTGTTAGATGAACCGTTTGCTGGGATCGATCCAATCGCTGTTGCGGATATTCAGCAGATCATTACGCGCTTGAAAGAGAAAGGGATCGGTATATTGATTACCGATCACAATGTACAGGAAACGCTTTCAATCGTCGATCGTGCCTACATTATCAATGAAGGATTGATCTTAGAGGCGGGGTCTCCTGAAGCTATTGTGCAGAGTCCAACGGCTCGGGCCGTTTATCTTGGGGAACAGTTCAAGTTGTAGAAGAGTAGTAGGGGTATTGATGAAACTCCGTCTGGTTCCACAGCTCTCGCAAAGACTCATCATGACGCCGCAGCTGCAGCAAGCGATTAAGCTGCTGCAGCTGTCTCGACTGGAACTGCAGCAGAGCCTCACGCAACATCTCCTGGAAAACCCTTTACTCGATGAGATGCAGTCCGATACCGAGGAAGGCGAGTCCTTGGTCAATGAGGAAAAGGTCGAAAATCCCGCTGCATTGGAAGGGCAGGATCGGTCTGACCCAGCAGTTGAGACACGCGCAGAACAAGGGTCACCGGAGGAGTTTTCCGCTTCCGGGTGGGAAGAGTATTTCGGCAGAGATCAGCGGAGCGGCGCGTCCGAATATTCCTCGGCACAAGATGAGTTTCCTTCGTATGAGCAAACGGTGGCAAAAGCGACGTCTCTCGAGGAGCATCTCCTCTGGCAATTGTCCTTGTCCGGGCTCAGTGATCGAGAAAAAGAACTTGGTCGATTGATCATCGGCAATTTGGATGACGATGGCTATCTTCGCATTTCTTTGGCTGAGGTTGTGGCCGGGACTGATTTTGCCGAGTCCGAAGTCGAATCTGTGCTCAAAGACATTCAAACGTTCGATCCGACCGGAGTTGGTGCGAGGGATCTTCCCGAATGCCTGCTGCTACAACTCGGGCATCTAGGTCGGAAGCTGTTTGGATCACTTGGGTCGCCACCTGGTGCATTGAAAGGGTCAGTTATCGAGAATATCGTGTTGCACCATTTAAAAGACTTAGAAAAAAAACAGTATGGCAAGGTCGCGAAGGCTTTGAGCGTTACGGTCGAAGAGGTCTTTCAAGCGACGAAAGTCATTGGAGAACTTGAGCCAAAACCAGGGAGGCCGTTTTCCAATACCCAGAACTACGTTATTGTGCCTGATGTGTTTGTGGTGAAGAATGAGGGGGAGTGGGTTGTTCTGTTGAACGACGATGGGCTTCCACGCATGAGAATCAGTCCGTATTACAAACAGCTTATTTCTTCTGGACAGAGCGGAACATCTGAAACCAAAGCATATATGGATGAAAAGTTGAGGGCCGCTCAGTGGATTATTCGAAGCATTGAGCAGCGCAATCGGACCATCGTGAAAGTGGTTTCTAGTATCGTCAAGTTCCAGGAGCAATTTTTCGACCATGGCGTCCAATATCTCAAGCCCTTGGTTCTCAAACAGGTGGCCGAGGATATTGGGATGCATGAATCTACGATTAGCCGTGTGACGGCGAATAAATATATGTATTGCCCGCAGGGCATGTTGGAACTCAAGTTTTTCTTCAACGCCGGGCTGCAACATGTTGATGCGCCATCAGGGATGCATTCCTCCGTTTCCGTCAGGGATATGATCAAGACCATGGTGGCTGAAGAGGATGCAAAATGTCCTTTGAAAGATGAGGAAATTGCAGCCCGGCTTCGCAAACAGGGAGTGATTATTGCGCGGAGGACTGTGGCAAAATATCGAGCCGAGTTGAATATTTCGTCCGCCAGTCAACGTAAGCGATTTTTTTGATATCCGTTGCTTCGCATCCAGCTTGATCACAATTGGAGGTGGGCATGAAGCTGAGAATTACGGGGCGTCACATGGACATTACGCCAGCGCTTAGAAGCTATGTGGAAACCCGATTCGGTCGCCTTGATCGATACGGGCTGAAGGTCGGATCGCTGCAAGTAGTATTGGGAGTCGAGAAGCTTCAGCATAAGGCCGAAGTGATTGGTGCGGTCAGTGGCAAACGAGTGCAAGCCAAGACAGCAACGCCTGAGATGTATGCCACCATCGATGCCCTAGTTGACCGTGTAGATGCGCAGTTTCGAAAATGGAAAGACCGCCTTGTTAATCATAAGCCGGCTCAACCGAAGAGGGTGTGATCGCATTTTCTACGCGAGTCTCTTGTGAAATTATGTGGTCGTTCTTTGGCGCACGCCATGCGTCTGACCGGCTCAGAGCGTTCCACGTTATTGAGTCACGCGTGAGGCTGGCAGCCGAATCCCAAATGGGAATATCTCAGCTATATCAACCGAGACAATATGCGATCCCATGGCCCGACTGAATCTAGTCATTATTAGTGGGTTGTCGGGCTCTGGTAAAACCTATGCCCTCAAAGCATTTGAGGATGCTGGATATTTCTGCATCGATAACCTTCCTCCAGCGTTGCTCCCAACTTTTGTCGATCTCTGCAACCAGCAGCAAAGTGAAATTGCTAACGTTGCCCTTGGGATTGATATTCGAGAGCGTGCGTTCTTTTCGGATTTCGTTGATATCCTGGAGAGAGTGAAAGCGCTTGGCCATGCTATTCAGGTGCTTTTTCTTGAGGCTCGGGAAGAAGTATTGACCAGGCGCTTTTCAGAGTCCAGGCGCCCACACCCACTTTTGCCACATCTTCCCGTCTTGGATGGAATCCGATTCGAAAAGGAGCGTGTAGCTGAACTCCGATGCCAGGCTGATCGAATTATCGATACGTCCGATCTGACGGTCCATGAGCTTGGTGAGTTGCTTGCAAAGCAATTTCAACGGGAGTCATCGGATCGACGACTGACAATCTCACTCATCACCTTTGGATATAAATTTGGGGTGCCGTACGATATCGATTTGTTGTTTGATGTGCGATTTCTCAGGAACCCATTTTTCGTGCCTGAACTCAAGCCTCTTTCTGGAGACAATCCGCTGGTCCGGACCTTCGTGCTCACAGACTCTGATGCCATATCACTTTTGCAGCATCTCGAAGGTTTTCTAAAGTTTCTCTTGCCGTTATTCCAACGAGAGCGGCGTAGTTATCTGACTATCGGTATTGGATGTACCGGCGGGCGTCATCGCTCGGTCGCGGTTGCCGGGCGTCTTCGAGAAAGCCTTGCCGCCCTAGGGTACGAGGTTGGCCTCAAGCACCGAGATATCGACAAATCGTAGCCGATTGATGGAATAGTAGCCACCGTTTTCCTGCCATTACTCTCGCTTTCTTAACGCTTCCTTGACAGGTAGAGCATATTGACTATACTTAGCCTTGTGAATAATGCAAGGTATCCGAACAGGTATAAATACTGAAGTGACGAAGCCTAAATATACATCAAGTGCAGTGGGGTTTAAGGCCTATCAAGTGTGTGGCTTATTTGATATTTCCAAGGCGACCCTCTTTCGCTGGGAGCGAGAGGGTGTCATTACCGAACCCGCTCGAGATTGGAGAAACTGGCGACTGTATACGAGAAAGAATGTGGATGAAATCGAGAAAGTTATTCGCGCCAGAAAGGCTGTGGTGTAAGGTGGCAGGTATTGCATGTTGACTTCATTCAAAAAGCTCTTCGAAACCGACATTGTTGGGATGCTGACCCCTCGACGGCAGTTAGTGGGCCTAGATATCGGATCTAGTGTGATTAAAATTGCTCAGCTCAAGGAAAGTAAGGGGCGGTACATTCTCCAAAAGTTCGGCGTGAAACCTCTTGAACCGGAAGTGATTGTCGATGGAACGGTCATGGATGAAGGACGTGTCATCTCGGCGATTCAAGAATTGTTTGCGGAAGCCAACATCAAGAACAAGCATGTCGCCATCTCGATCTCTGGGCACGCCGTGATTGTGAAGAAGATCAGCCTGCCTCCGATGCCGGATGAAGAGTTGGAGGGGCAGGTGAAATTGGCAGCGGAGCAGTACATTCCCTTCGATATCAACGAAGTGAATATCGACTTTCATGTTTTGTCTATGGATGCATCAGAGGATCAGCAAGGGGATATGTCGGTGATTCTTGTTGCCGCGAAGAAAGACAAGATTAATGAGCTGACCGAGTTGGTCAAGGCTGCCGGACTTGTCCCAATGGTCATGGATGTCGATGCGTTTGCGGTTGAAAATATGCATGCGATTAATTATCCGATGGCACAGGAAGAAACAACGGCGTTGGTGAATCTCGGCGCGAGCGTGATGAACGTGAACATCATCCGTGCGGGGTCGTCGTTATTTACGCGTGATATACCATTAGGTGGAAATAGGTATACTGAGGCGATTCAGCGTGAGATAGGGCTCTCATTTGAAGAGGCTGAAGAGGGTAAGAAAGCTGATCATGTGGGTGACTCTAGCGGAGGGTCGTTCACCAGTGTCATGGACAGCGTGAATGCGGAAGTAGCGTCCGAGATCGCTCGGACGGTGGACTACTTCAAGACATCGACCACCAACGCTGAGATCAGTCGTGTTCTCGTCTGTGGAGGTGTGGCTAGGGCAAAAGGGCTGATTCAGCAGCTCGGGGATAGGATGCAATTGCCTGTCGAAATGGCTGATCCATTCGCTGAAATCGATGTGACTGGCTGTGATATGGACCCTAACCTACTCGCAGATTTGGCTCCATCGGCCGCCGTCAGTGTCGGACTGGCCTTAAGAGCGGTGGGGGATCGATGATTCGGATTAACCTCCTTCCGGGTGGGCCCAAAGGAAGGCCGACCAAACCTCAGTATGACGTGCGCGCACAGGCTCTGCTCGGGGTTGGACTAATCCTGGTCACGCTGGCTGGGTGTTGGTGGTATTCGACCTCGTTGGACACCGAGCTTGAAGCTCGGCAGGAGGAAAAGCAAGCGAAAGAGAAGCAAGTTGCTCAGCTGAAGGAGCAGGTTAAGCAGGTGCAGGACTTTGAGCAACGGAAAAAGCTTCTTGAGGACAAGAACCGGATTATCGATCAGCTTGAGCAATCCAGAATGGGTCCGGTCAAGGTTCTCGACCACGTGAGTCAGAGTTTAGAGCCCCTCAAGGTATGGCTCACAAGGCTGGGTGTGGCATCCGATACCGTGGAGTTAGAAGGGAAGGCCTTAACAAACGACGACGTGGTGGAATTCGTGAATAACTTGCGACGGACGGATTATTTCACTGGCATCAATCTGCAGGAGAGCAAGGCTGCGGTTGAAAACAAGATTAATGTGTACCAATTTCGTTTGGCCTTTCGTCTGAAGGGATCATGATGGCTTTGCCACAGCTCAATCTTGATGCGCTTCGCAATGTGCCAGCCTCGCAAAAGGCTGCGCTCTTATTCCTGCTCATAGGTGGCATGATTGCAGGTTTCTATTTCTACATTGCAGAACCGAAGTCTGCAACGATCACGGCGCTCGACGCTGAAAACAGCAAGCTGGAGAGTGAAATTCAAACACTTACGATTAAAGTGAAACATCTCGATGAATTGGTTGCCGCCAATAAGCAGCTAGAGATTGAATTAGCAAAGAAAAAGGAGCGTCTCCCTCCGGAAGAAGAAGCGATCATGCTGCTGAAGCAGGTGTCTGACCTCGGCGTACGATTGGGACTTGATATCAGACTATGGAAGCCAGGCGCCCAGACTGAAGATGCGTCGAAGCTTTTCATTAAGATGCCGGTCAGTGTGGAAGTAGCTGGGGCGTATCACACGGCTGCCCTGTTTTTCGATCGGATCAATCGACTTCCGCGGATTGTTACCGTATCGGGTCTTAAGATGGGATCGCCGAAGATTGAACAAGGACGAATTGTCTCGCAAACGGCAT
This sequence comes from Nitrospira sp., assembly GCA_005116745.1. Lineage (NCBI taxonomy): Bacteria > Pseudomonadati > Nitrospirota > Nitrospiria > Nitrospirales > Nitrospiraceae > Nitrospira > Nitrospira sp. Next base: position 295,991 of record SWDS01000009.1, read on the forward strand.
TTGACCTGGTGGCATACGCTGCGCCTCAAGAAAAGCCAGTTTCTGGAGGATCTTCTTCGGTGAATGCTCCCAAAGTGGCTCAAGTTGGTAAATAGATTATGAGGAAGAAGCCTAGACAATATACTCTATCCATTGGAGCCAACGTGGTGTGCGTGTGTGTCATCCTTTTAGGACGCACTGGTGCACAGGCCGAGTCTCCCCCCGTTCCTGGGATGATCGCTCCGATGAGGCAAGATGCGCTCAGGGTGCCTGCTGTGCCTGAAATTCCAAGAACCGCCCCGCAAACTATAGAAGCGCCATCCTCTGGGGGGGACACCCCGGTGCCTTCTCAGTTGTCCGTACCAGACGGTGTGGTTGGGAGTGGGTATGACCCTTCCGGTCGTCGAGACCCATTTGCACCGATTATCCAGGAGCTTCAGCCGGGGAAGACGGATTCAACTCTTCCACCTTTGCAACGCGTGACCCTGACGGAGCTCAATCTTATTGCCATTGTATGGGGGGCATACGGCTATACCGGGATGGTCCAGACCCCGGATGGCTATGGGTACACCGTTCGACGGGGCACAAGGGTCGGGCAAAATAATGGAGTGGTCAGCGCCGTGACCGAGCGCGGCATCATTGTCCAGGAACGGTTCACTGATGTGTATGGCAAGAAGCAGGAGCGAGAACATGTCAAGCTTCTACATCCCAAAGAGGGCTCAGAATGAAACCACTATTTCGTGCAGATAATGTCCTGACTGCTGGATGTTTCATCGGAGCCTTGGGGGTGTCGCTCACTGCTCTGACCATATGTACCCAGAGGTCCGCAGTGGCCGAAGAGATCGGCAGGATACATCAGGGTGATGTCACGCGGGTCAAAATGGCCACGACACGATTGCTGGCACAGGCCGTGACTGCCATCGAGGTGCGTCCCGAAATGGATGTGGTGACCGTTGTGGTTGCCGGAGATGGCCAACTATTTCCAGAGGCCAACTTTCTGGATGAGTCACGGCTCATCGTCGATATTCCTGCCGTATCGTCCACCCTGAGGCGATCGGTGGTACGGGCCGACCACTACTTGCTCAAGAAAATCAGAGTGGGCCACCATGCTGATAAGGTCAGGCTAGTGTTCGATGTGTCCGAACGCCCGGTGTTTTCTCTGACTCGAGAGGATAATAAGGTATTGATCACTCTGAAGCCGAGCGAACGGAAAACGCCGACTGTTGTCGCTGCGCACAGTGATGGTGGAGAGATGAGCTCATCTCATCCCCAGGCTCGTAGGGCGCTGTTCGAGCCAGGGAGTCGTGTAGTCAAACGGGCGACGAGAATGATCGGCCCCGCGCAGGCTCAGTTCAAGGTGCAGCGCGTCCAGATGGCTGCAGAAAGTGCTCCCGCTGAAAAGGACGACCGATCCGATGATATCGTGGCAGGGCAAACGCGATTTGTCGGTCGGCGGATCTCGCTCGACTTTCAGCAGGCCGACATCACCAACATCCTTCGACTGATTGCCGAGGTCTCGGGCTTCAACATGGTTGTTGGGGAAGGGGTCAAGTCGAAAGTGACCATGAAGCTGGTCAGTGTGCCGTGGGACCAGGCCCTGGATATGCTATTGAAGATGAATGGGCTCGGTATGATTCGTCAAGGGAGTATTGTGTGGATCGATTCGCTGGCAAATATTGCCAAGCAGCAGGATGAGGAAGCCCGGGCTAAAGACTCGAAGACGAAGGCTGAAGAACTCGTCGACCGCGTTTTTTATATCAGGCACATCGTGGCTCAGGAGCTCATGATGACACTGCGGCCGACCTTGGGCCCACGGGGCGTCATGCAATTTAATGCAGGGAGTAATGCGTTGGTTGTGCGAGATACCGAATCCAAATTGGCTGTCATGAAGCAGCTGGTTGAGGGACTTGATCTCGAGGTTCCTCAGGTTCAGATTGAGGCGCGCATCGTCCAAGCCGATACCGTGTATGCGAGAGGCCTGGGGATTCAATGGGGCTTCCAGGCGGGCAATCGCACACCCACGGATTTCTTTGCCCTCTCGAATATTACTGGCCCATTTGGGCAGATAGCCGGGACGGGGGGGAGTACGATCGATCGAAGCTTTCTGGTGAATTTGCCGGCTCAGGTCGGTGGCTTGCCGGCTGTCCCGTCGATCGGCTGGACATTTGGAAAACTCGGCGGCGACTTCGCTTTGGATATGCGGCTCTCAGCCGGAGAGTTGCTCGGGTTAAGTAAGGTGATCGCAGCGCCGAAGATCACCACATTGGATAAGCGCGAAGCGAAGATCTCTCAGGGCGAATCGATTCCCTTTCAGACAACATCTTTACAGGGAACGCAAACGACATTTGTCGATGCAAACTTGGAGTTGAATGTCACACCTCAGATCACCTCTCGTGATCCAAAGGAGGATGGAAAGAGAATTATGCTGCGTGTGCGAGCAACACGAAATGCTGTCGGGGCACGAAGCAATCCGGCCGGTCCGAGTATCGATCGACGGGAGGCAAACACCCAGGTGGTCGTTCGAGATGGCGAAACCATGGTGATTGGTGGAGTCTTTGTCGATAGCCAAAACAACAATGTTCAAGGCGTTCCCTATCTATCTCGTATGCCGGTTCTTGGGTGGTTGTTCAAGAACAAGTCCGAATCAGTCTCGAAACAAGAATTACTCATTTTCCTTACACCAAGCATTATCAAGACTTAAGGACTGTTTTATTTCCATGCTCACCAAGAGCCTGATGATGCTGAAAGGTATCATCAGGCTCTTCTGTTTATCCCGAAGAGATTGCGGTAATCCCACCCACAGTGTGAGCACTCAGCGCGGAACGTAACCGTCTTTTTAGTCATGCCGAGGCTGTGATACGATGGCCTTCCGGTGGATGGTTCACGTACGATCGCAATACAAATCTGACATGCCGTTCTACTCCGCCAGATTCTTCAGGACGACGAAATGACTGCAATCTTCACGGTTCCCGTTTCCCTATCTGAAAGAAGTTACGAGATTGTGATTCAGGCCGGACTGTTGGCGAGGCTTGGTAAGAGATTGAAGGAGCACGGTGTAGGAGGGAAAGTTGCCATTGTGACGGATCGGCACGTCGCTCGGCACTACCTCAAGAGTAGTCTGGAGGCGATCAAGCGGTACGGGATTGAACCCATTCCGATCATTCTGACTCCCGGAGAGCGGTCAAAAACGCTGAAGACGGTGGAGCAGATCCTCGACGTGTTGGCGCGTCATCGGTTTGAGCGGTCGTCGATGGTCGTGGCACTCGGCGGAGGTGTCGTGGGTGATATGGCCGGGTTTGCCGCTTCGATCTACCAACGTGGTATTCCCTATATTCAGGTACCGACGACGCTTGTGGCACAGGTCGATTCCAGTGTCGGAGGAAAGACGGGTGTCGACCATCGGCTCGGGAAGAACCTGATCGGATCGTTTTATCAACCGCGCGCCGTCTGGATCGATCCATTGACGCTGCATACGTTGCCCGCTCGGGAAGTCGTCGCCGGACTGGCCGAGGTCATTAAATACGGAATCATTGCGGACGAGTCCTTCTTCGCCTATCTACAGCGGTACATGCCTGCGTTACGGAGGCAAGCGCCCGGTATCGTCGCGACCGTGGTGAGGCGATCCTGTGAGATCAAGGCCGAGGTGGTGGCCGCAGATGAGCGAGAATCAGATCGCAGGAGAATCCTCAACTATGGGCATACCCTCGGACATGCGCTTGAATCGTTGGGGGGGTATCAGTCGCTTGTCCATGGAGAAGCGGTGGGGATTGGATTGGTACAGGAAGCCGAACTCGCCTGTTTTCAGGAGATCTGTTCTCGTGCAGTGGTGGACTCGATTCGTCGCCTTGTAACGGAGGCAGGGTTGAGTGACCGTATGCCGCCGTGGACCTCGACGAGCATATGGAAGGCCATGCTGCATGATAAGAAGGTGTCAGGAGGGCGGGTCATCGGGGTGTGGCCCGAACGTATTGGGCAGGTGCGGATCGGGCCGATTGACAAACAGATGTTTAAGCAGTGGCATGCTGTTTCACGAGCTTCTCCGCGGAGTCATGCCTAAGCACGGATTACTTGCCAACCGAGCGGAGTCGAGATGAATCTTTCTCCTGTGTCGCGCGCGATCGGACAGCGGGGATAGGCTAGTTTCACCGGAGTTCTATGCGGACGTTGCGTATCGCGATGGCACAGATGAACCCGACCGTCGGGGATCTGACCGGGAACCTCCACCGTATTACGACCTGGATCCGAGACGCGAAGAAGGTCAACGCCGATCTCGTCGTATTCCCTGAACTGGCCATTACTGGCTCTCCTCCCGAAGACCTCCTGCTCAAGGCGCAGTTTGTCGAAGAGAACGTACGGGTTCTGAACGAGATCGCCCAGGCTTGTCGCGGGGTCGTTGCGGTGGTCGGGTACGTGAGACAAGGAGACCAACGCGATCCACATTCCTTCCGGCCGTCGATGCGCTCAGCCGGTCGGCCTGCGCTCTACAATGCGGCCGCAGTGATTGCCGATGGCAAGATAGTCGGGAGTTGCAGTAAATGGCAGTTGTCCAACTATGGAGTATGCGATGAAAGCCGGTATTTTCTCCCTGGAGGGAGACTCCCGATGCTTCTCGTCAACGGAACGACCATCGGGGTGACCATCTGCGAAGATATGTGGTCGCGGGAAGGGCCCATCTCTGTCTACACAGCGGTCGGCGCCGAGGTGATCGTCACGATTGATGCCTCTCCCTTTCATATCGGTAACAGTGGTTCGAGGGAGCAGATGCTGGCGACGAGCGCGCGGGACAACGGAGTCATTGTCGCCTATACGAATATGGTCGGTGGCCAAGATGAGCTGGTTTTCGACGGAAACAGTGTGATCCTGGATCAATCCGGCACGGTGGTCGCCCGTGGCCATGTGTTTCGGGAAGAGCTGCTGGTGGCTGATGTGAACGTGGAAGCCGTGTCACGCGGGCGTATGACGTATGGACAAAAAACGGCATGGACTCGAAAAGCTGTTTTGGCCGTCGATCGTCTCGTGATGAAGGGCGCGGCGATCCAAAAGAAGAAGCGGACTCGAATCGCGCCAGCGATAGCAGCGCCATTAGAGGAGATCGAAGCGGTGTACCAGGCCCTGGTACTGGCCGTGAAAGACTATGTCCGCAAGAATGGATTTACCCGAGTGGTGATTGGAGTGAGCGGCGGTGTAGATTCGGCAGTGACCGCGGCCATTGCGGTGAATGCGCTTGGCGCCGAACACGTGCTCGGCGTCTTCATGCCGTCTCCGTACACCTCACGGGAAAGCGAAGAGGATGTCGTGGAACTGGCGCGGTGTCTCCGCATCGACGTACAGACCATCCCGATTGCGCTGACATGTGAGGCCTATCGACAAGCATTGGCACCCGCATTTGCCGACCGCCCTGCAGATACGACCGAAGAAAACCTCCAGGCTCGCATTCGCGGCAATCTGCTCATGGCGGTATCCAATAAGTTCGGACATTTGGTATTAACCACGGGGAACAAGAGCGAGATGAGCGTGGGGTACTCGACGTTGTACGGCGATATGGCCGGCGGGTTCGCTGTCATTAAGGATGTGCCAAAGACGATGGTCTATGGCCTGGCGAGGCTCTGCAATGCACGTGGTCCGTCGCCGGTGATTCCTGCGCGCATCCTGGACCGACCGCCGACCGCCGAGTTGAGGCCGAATCAAAAGGATGAAGATTCCCTTCCCCCGTACACGGTGCTCGATCCCATTCTGCGGGCGTATGTCGAAGAGGACCGCTCGTTCGCCGACATCGTCGAGGCAGGGTTCGATCGCGCAACGGTCTCGCGCGTGGTTAGGATGGTGGATGCTAGCGAGTTCAAGCGGCGTCAGGCACCTCTAGGTGTCAAGATCACGCACCGCGCCTTGGGCAAGGACCGACGGATGCCGATTACGAACGGCTATCGGATCACGCCGGATTAGACCCAACTGGTTTTTTCCCTAATCATTAGATGTCACGCAAGCCCGTATCCAATGATTCTGGATAGGCGCGAAGCGCCTGGATGCTTTCCCCTGGCGTGTTCTGCTGTCCCCATCTGATGCGCAGAGTGCAGGCCCACAAGAGTTCGAGCCATTTCCTGGAAATTGGACGATTTCCACGTGTAGATAGCAAGTTAAGTTGTCCGGTTTTTGTAGCACATGATCTGTCCGGTATTCGTTCTCCCAGAATTTCAGGGGGACACCGAAATTCTTTCGCGCGCAGTTGCCCGAGGAGCGACGATCGGGCGGTTGCGTGACCGCAGGGTCGAGTCCTTCTGGTGTCTGCCCCCAGCCGTGGAATCACTCAGTTGGCCCTCCGCATTGTAGTGCGCCAAGCACCGCGGGCCATGAAACACCGCCAAGCTTCCATCCGGATACGCATGGACCCGGACCGTGGCCTTCACATAATGGAACCGGTGCGCATCCGGTGGAATCTGCAAACTCCGGCCTTGATACCGCACCGTATTGTCGTTGGCGACCACCCGCTCCTCCTGCACACAGAGTATCTCCGCAAGGTTCGTCCCGATCCATGGGACGAAGGCCGTGCCCGGTTCGGCCGCCGCCATCGCAAACCGCTGATTGTAGACAGGGAGAAACGTGGTGAGCAGATACCGGTTCGCCGCTGCCATGTCCGTAATCCCGGCGAGCGCCAATTCTTTGGGCAACCGATCTTGGAGCGTGCGGAAGGTGCGCTCCGACCGCCCCCGCGCCTCTGGCGAATAGGCGGGGATCAACGTGATGCCTAACTGCTGCAAGGCCCGATGCACCTGCGTCGGCCGGCTCTTATTCACCTTCCCTCCGGCCGCGTCGGTGTACCAGTAGTGCGATCCACGATCCGTATAGAGAGAGCTAAACAGGCCTGTGGTCTCAATGACGTCCCGCAGCCCTCGGAAGCTGCTCATGGTGCCTTCTTCGTCGACGAAGAAGGCCGAATACAGCTCGCTGGTTGCATCGTCCATGGTCACAATGAGATCCCACTGACAGCCGGGCACCCACTCATGAGTCGAGCCATCTTGATGCAGCATCATCCCGGGTAACGGTTTGCGCGGTCGCTTTTTGCGATGCGCGCCGCGACGAGGGGCACGGGGAACACGGCCCGCCGCTTGGAGCCGACTCTTGGTCCAGGTATAGGACCGCCTCCCGCCATGCTCCGTCTGCCAACGCTCATAGAAGTGTTTCACCGTCCAGCCGGTATAGCGACTCTCATACAGCGTCACCATCTGCAAGACTTCGTCGACCGGGGCCGCGCGGGCCGACGCGCGGCCCAGCCGCCGATCCTGCAAGCCCGCCGTCCCCTCAGCTTCATAGCGATCACCCCAGCGGCGAAACGTCCGCTCCGTGACGCCCAGCATCTCCGCGGCCTCCGCCATCGTCAGTTCCCGCCGTTGTCGCCGCTCGTACAGCTCCTCAAATCGCATCTGTCGTACCTCCTGTAGGACGGTTGCCCGCGTCATCGTGGCCCTCCTTCGGAGGACCACCCTAAACCGGACACTTCTCGTGCTACAAAAACCGGACAGATGATGTGCTAGCTACATTGGACGATTTCCACGTTGAGTGATAGGAAAGGATGGGCTATGATGGCTCCCCGGTTGGCTGGGCTCCGCTTCTCAACGGAGCCTCATCGGAGAGCCGTCAGAGGTTGCTGAGCTGGTTGGGCAAGGGGAGGCATCGACATGAAGCTGGTTGAGGCCATCGTCAAACCGTTCAAACTCGAAGAGATCAAGAATGCCCTCTTGGAAATCGGTGTCCAGGGGATGACGGTATCGGAGGTCAAAGGATTTGGGCGTCAGAAAGGCCACAAGGAAACGTATCGAGGCCAAGAGTATACGATCGAATTTGTCCCCAAGGTGAAAATCGAGGTCGCGGTGACGGATGCCCAGGTGTCTCGGGTGATCGAGGCCATCACCGGCGCGGCCAAAACTGGTAGTATCGGAGATGGGAAAATTTTCGTGCGAGAATTGACTGATGTTGTGCGCATTCGGACGGGTGAAACCGGCGAAACCGCGCTGTGACGGTAAGGTCCAAGCGGTAGAACATCATCGCGGAGGATCTCTCAAAGGAGGAACAGTATGAATGTGCGCGAGGTGTTGGAGTTTGCGAAAAAAAACAAGGTCCGGATGGTGGATCTGAAATTCGTGGATTTGCCCGGCGTGTGGCAGCATATGACCATTCCCATAAGCGAGCTGACGGAAGACCTGTTCAAAGACGGGTCCGGTCTCGATGGATCGTCGATCCGCGGCTGGAAGGCCATTAACAACAGCGACTTGTTACTTGTGCCGGATCCTGCCACGGCGTGCCTGGATCCGTTTACCGCGGTGCCGACGCTCAGCTTGACCGGCAATGTTGTGGAGCCAATTTCTCGCGAAAACTATGAACGCGATCCCCGATATATTGCCCAAAAGGCGGAGAAGTATCTGCAGAGTACGAAGATCGGCGACAATTCATTCTGGGGGCCAGAAGCCGAATTTTTCATTTTTGACCATGCCCGATACGATCAAACCAGTCACAGCGGCTTCTATTATCTCGATTCGGAAGAAGGCGCCTGGAACATGGGGCAAGAGGGAGTCAACCTGGGGGGAAAGATCCGCCATAAGCAAGGGTACTTCCCGGTGGCGCCGACTGACACCCAGCAAGATATCCGGAGTGAAATGGTGTTGGAGATGGAAAAGGTCGGCATTGAGGTGGAAAAGCACCATCACGAGACGGCCACGGCCGGCCAGGCTGAGATTGATATTCGATTCGACACGCTCGTGCGGACCGCGGATAAAATGATGCTGTACAAGTATATCGTCAAAAACGTGGCGCGTCGCCATGGGAAGACGGTGACCTTTATGCCCAAGCCGGTGTTCAGCGATGCGGGGTCCGGCATGCATACGCACCAGAGTATCTGGAAGGATGGAAAACCCCTGTTTGCCGGGAAAGACTATGCCGGGATTTCGCAGCTTTGTTTGTATTATATCGGCGGCATCCTGAAGCATGCGCCGGCACTGGCGGCGTTTACGAATCCGACGACGAATTCGTACAAGCGCATCACGCCGGGATTCGAAGCGCCGGTGCTGCTGGCCTATTCCAGCCGGAACCGGTCGGCCGGTGTCCGGATTCCCATGTATTCCCCTAGCCCAAAAGCCAAGCGGATTGAAGTGAGATTTCCCGATCCTTCCTGTAATCCGTATTTGGCCTTTTCTGCAATGCTCATGGCAGGGCTCGATGGTATTCAGAATAAGATCAACCCCGGTGAGCCGGCAGAAAAAGACCTCTACGACCTTGACCCCAAGGAGGCGGCGAGCATTCCGACCATGCCCGGGAGTCTCGATGAGGCGATCAACAACCTCGAGAAGGATTATCAGTTTCTGCTCAAGGGTGAGGTGTTTACCGAGGATCTGATCGAGGCCTGGATCGGCTATAAGCGGAGCAAGGAGATCGATCCGATGCGTCTGCGTCCGCATCCGTACGAATTTTTTCTCTATTACGACGTCTAGTGGGGGAGGGCGTGGAATGGGGCCGCAAGAGGCCTGGTGGTTGAGTAGGGCTTTCGGTAAGCTGCTTTCCAGAAGGTGTGGTTGACAGTGCGTTCTTCGACAGGCTGCCAGCTCTCTGTTTCAATGTAGCCGGGCTTCGACCGGCCGGTACCTATCTGACGAGAGAATTCCATCACTTGTAGCACGCACACGCCTGGGTGCTCACAGTCAAATTCCTTGTGGGTTTTGGTGGACAAGAACCGTGTCATCATGTGAAGTCGAAGGTATACCGATTAGCCGCTTGAGTTCTAACTCCAAGCGCGACATTGGTATGGAATGATCTCGGTATGATCAACTGCGGGTGATAGGGGCCGTATCTTGCTTGCCCTTTTTTGAGCATCTTTTTCGTATAGGGTATTCTCTTGTTCACAACCGAGGAGGGATTCAATGCCGAAACGAGTTCGTACAGGGTTGACACGGAGTGATATTCTCGATCGGTATGTCGAGCGGTTTAAACAGCAGCTCGTCAAATTTCAACCCTTTCTCTCACGTAAGCGAGGGTCGGCGTCGCTTGAAGATTTCGACGAAGCGGCGGAAGAATTGATCGGCCAGGTATTCGGCGCAGCCTCGGATGAATCCGAGTCGTATTTCTATGCGAAAACAGGGGAATCGGCCATCCTGCCAGAAGAAGCCCAAGAAAGCGGAACCCATAATATCGAGCGGGAGAGTCTCCATCAGCGACGACACGTACTGGAAAGCTGCTTGGCCGATCTTGAATTGCGTCGTCGATTGCACGCCACGAGGACGGGGAAGGGAATCGAGACTGCATTTGTCAAAGACTATATGTCCCATGATGTGCGGAGCATCCATAAAGACGCGACGATCAAACAGGGCGGACAATTGTTACAGAAGCACAAGGTCGGTTCGCTAATTGTGGACGACGGGTCCCGCTATATCGGCATCATCACCGATTCCGATCTCATCCGCAGAGCGGTGGCCAAAGGGCTCGATCCCAATACGGCGACCGTCGCCAGCTGTATGAGTCGGTCGCTCATCACGATCGAGGAAGACGAGTCCTTAGCCGATGCCATGTCGCTGATGAAGAAACAGGGAATTCGCCACTTGCCCGTCACCGCCGACGCGACCATTATCGGGGTTCTTTCCGTGTCCGATCTCCTCCGTGCTTTCGAAGATCAGAGATCTACCTAGAACTTGTTCCGTACTGTGCATGAGGAATGGGCAGCGACAGACTGCCGCGTGCAGCTGCGATTCTGCCACATTCTCATTCTTCTGACGGAATCAGTCTCTGTTGAGACCTCGTTCGTTTTACGAATCGATGGGAAGCCAGTGTGTGCGGATCACTTCACTTCGTTGCAAATTCCCTACACCTTCTTCGTGTTGTTGACGGTAAGTTATTGAAATCATGAGCCTGCGATTGGATTTCTCAGGGCACCGTTCTTGCCAGAATATCTACGTAGCCCCTGTGGTATATTGCCATGCACGGAGGAGCCCGCATGCTTCAACAGATGTCTTCATCCGAGTTCTATGAACGAGGGTTGGTGCTCATGGAGTTGCGCATGTTCCATCCAGCGATCGATGATTTTCAAACAGTTGCCAAAGACGCTCGATATGCGGGGAAAGCGTATGTGCCTATGGCCCTGTGTTTAAAAGCCATTGGCCAGCAGGAAGAAGCGGTCGCGGCATTTCGACAAGCGATCATGTCGCCTATGGTCTCACCCGTCGAACAACACCATATCCTCTACCAACTGGGGCAGACGTTGGAATCGTTAGGCCGTTGGGCAGAAAGCCTTGAGGTGTACGGTTGGATCCGCAAAGGAGATCCAGGGTTTCGTGATGTGGCCCAACGGATGAAGTATATGAGTTCCGGTAAAGGCAGGCTCTATTCACGGATTCGCAATTGGTGGGGGGGGTTGGTGAACGGGGTCCGCACTCGTCGCGGAGCACTGTCTCCGCATATGCAGCCTGTCCTGGACCAGACAGGGCAATGGTCAGATTGGCCTGTGGAAATGCGCACACACCCTGACAGATCTGGAATCAGCCGTTCTTTGTCATCTGATGAGGTAGTCGGAATCTACGTTCAATCGGGCAGTCCAAGCGGAAGAATGAGCCTATAGGATAGGTTTGCACCCTGAACGTTCGTCGGCGCCTCCGGTGGCGGTGCCGCTTGGTGAGAAGACTGATCTGCGATAGTTGGGCCTCCCTCTGAACATTCCAACCACACCGGTCGATAGGCCTTATCACGAGCTGACGTGCCTCATCGGGTCGTAAACAAAAATCCCCGTTTGCCCCCCATGATCGGCTACACTGCTTACCAATTATGCCACCGGCCATGCTGCTCAGTTGTGAATCCCTAGGAAAGAGCTACGGGGTGAAGCCCTTGTTCACCGACCTGTCGCTTGGGCTCTGCGACGGCGATCATGTCGGACTGATCGGGCCCAACGGGTCCGGGAAATCTACCTTGCTCAAGATTCTGGCCGGGATTGAGGATCCGGATCGTGGTACCAGATCTGTTCGACGGCAGCTCCGGATCGGCTATGTGCCGCAAGAGCCCTCGTTTGTGGAGGGTCATTCGGTTGAAGATGCCCTGGCCCAAGTGCTGCTCGATGACGGGCTGGATCCCCATGAGCAGGGTGGGCGCATTGCCAGGGCCCTCAGTCTTGGCGGGTTTGTCCGCGCTGATCAGGCGGTGTCCACGCTGTCGGGTGGATGGAAGAAACGGCTGGCGATCGCACGGTCGCTGATGCTGGAACCAGACGTGCTGCTTCTGGACGAGCCGACCAACCATCTGGATGTTGAGGGGATTCTCTGGCTTGAAGGTCTGCTGAAGGCTGAGCCCCATGCCTTCATCGTTATCAGTCACGACCGCCGCTTCTTAGAAGCGGTCACCACGCGAGTCTGGGAATTGAACCGCCAATACCCCAATGGTCTCTTTGAGGCCAAGGGGCGGTACAGCGAGTTTTTGGAGCAGCGCGACGCCGCGTTGCAGGCGCAGGCCGACTATCAATCATCGTTAGCCAATCGAGTTCGTCGGGAAGTGGAATGGCTTCGGCGAGGGCCGAAAGCTCGTACGACCAAGGCCAAATCCAGGATTGATTCGGCTGGCCGGCTTATTGACGAACTGAATGATATGGAGTCTCGGCAATCGAAGGGGCCGGCCGGGATCGACTTCACCGCTTCTGGACGACGGTCCAAGAAATTGATCGAGGTGATCGGTCTGGGGAAGTCGTTGGGTGCGCAACTGATCATACGCAATCTGGATCTGCAACTGGGGCCGGGCGAGCGGGTTGGACTGCTGGGTCCGAATGGGAGCGGCAAGTCGACATTGCTCAAACTCCTGGCTGGCACGTTGACGCCTGATGCCGGAACCATCACCCGCGCCGACCGGCTGCGCGTGGTGACCTTCGAGCAACATCGAGAATCCTTGGACCAGCAAGCCACGTTACGGCGGGCTCTCGCTCCAGCTGGTGGCGATGCGGTCGTCTATCAAGAGCGGTCTGTGCATCTCGTGTCATGGGCCAAGCGCTTCCTCTTCAAGCCGGAGCAACTGGATTTGCCGGTCTCTCGTTTGTCTGGTGGAGAGCAGGCGCGGTTGCTCATTGCCCGGTTAATGCTTCAGCCTGCGGATGTCTTGATCCTCGACGAGCCCACGAATGATTTGGATATTCCCACGCTCGATGTGTTGGAAGACAGCCTATTGGAATTCACCGGGGCGCTCGTACTCGTGACGCACGATCGATGGCTGCTGGATCGTGTGTCTACCAGACTGCTTGCGCTAGATGGGACGGGCCGCGCCGAATGGTTCGCTGACTATGCCCAATGGGAAGCCGTACAGGGGAGAACCACCCCAGAAGACAGAAAATCTCAGAGCTCAAAAGGGAACTCCACGCAAGGGGGACGGTCCAAACGGAAAGGTTTGTCATACAAAGAACAAGGGGAATGGGACCAGATTGAGGCGAGAATCCAAGAAGCAGAGGCGACCGTCGCCGCGTGCCAGGTTAGGGCGAATGATCCGTCCATTGCCTCCTCTCCCGCCGATCTACAGGAGCGGTATACGGTACTCCATGCTGCCCAGGCCGACGTTGAACGCCTCTATGCCCGCTGGGCCGAACTGGACGCAAAACGTGCCCACGCGGTCGGCAACACGCAACCGTAATGTGAGAGAGAAACCTGCCGCGCACTAGCCAAATAGGACACGAAGCACTTCGTCACGCCGATTGATCTGGCCAAGGCTTGCCAGCTGTTTGCCCGCCTACACGTAAGGCAATGCGCATGTCGGACACCGCTTCTGTCTGCCCTGCGGCTGCTCTTCCCTAAGGCAGAACGTCAAACACTAAGCGAACGGTTCCTTGCACCGCACCAAGTACCACAAACTTCTCGCCTATCGCCTCGATTGGCGCAGGGGTCTGCTGCATTGCGAGACGCCACGTCTTCGGGATCTGCACGGTCAAGTCAACCAGCTGTTCGGATGCCATCACCGACAAGATTTTCTGTGTTCCCCGAGTCTGAACATCTACCTCGACACGATTGCGTGCAGCCCACCAGGTGCCATATTGTCCGATGGACCCGAACCAGGCAGCGTCCCGCACCGCTGCGACAAACTCCCTTTCAAAAGTCATCTTGTGACCCAGGATGTTGGGATAGATCAAGACGACGACACTTCCACCGTACCGTGCGACTTTGGCCGCGACAGCAAGGGCCTCTGGTACACGTGAGCCCATCTCGGGTAACGCTTCATCCTCGATGGTTATGGGAAACTCAAAAACTAAAGTGGACCCCAAATTCGAGACACCGGTTTAAGCTGTTGTCCTAGGAGGATAATGGCATGAGTGACGGCAAGAAGCGCACAGTGCACAGCGCGGAGTTCAAGGCGAAGGTTGGGATGGAAGCGGTGCGAGGAGTGAAGACGCTTAACGAGATTGGACAGCAGTACGGAGTCCATCCAGTGGTCGTCGGGCAGTGGAAGAAGGAGCTTATTGAGAGGGCGGCCACGTTGTTCGACCGTAAGCGCGGGCCAAAGCCAGCGGCGTATGCCGACGAAGAGCGCCTGTATGGGGAGATCGGGCGGCTGAAGATGGAGCTGGACTGGCTCAAAAAAAGTCCGGACTATGAGCGGCGACACGCGAATGGGCTGGATAGACCGAGGCGAGGTCCTGGCGATCGCGCAGCAATGCGAACTGGCCGGGGTGGCGCGAGCCACCTTCTACGGACGGCAGACGCCACGCGAGGAATCCGAGGAGGATCTGTTGCTGTGGGGCCTGATTGATGAGGAGTTCACGCGGCGACCGTTTTACGGCAGCCGGCGGATGGTCGTGTATCTGGCGCGCCAGGGGTACGCCGTCAACCGCAAGCGGGTGCAGCGGCTGATGCGCCTGATGGGCTTGGCAGGGATGGCCCCGGGACCTTCAACGAGCGTGACGCATCCTGGCCATCAAGTCTATCCCTACCTGCTACGCGGCATCGAGGTCAGCCGGCCGAATCAGGTCTGGAGCACGGACATCACCTACATCCGGCTGGCGCGCGGCTTCGTGTATCTGGTGGCGATCATCGACTGGTACTCGCGGCGGGTCCTGGCCTGGCGGATCAGCAACAGCATGGACACGTCGTTCTGCATCGACTGCCTAGAGGACGCGCTGAGCCTCGTGGGCAAGCCGGAAATCTTCAACAGTGACCAAGGCTCGCAGTTCACAAGCGCGGTGTTCACGGACGTCCTCAAGCGAGAAGGCCTCGCCATCAGCATGGATGGGCGCGGCCGCGCCCTGGATAACATCTTCGTCGAACGGCTGTGGCGCAGCGTCAAGTACGAGGAGGTGTATCTGAAGGGATACGGCACGGTCACCGAGCTGACCCTTGGCCTGGCGGAATATTTCGCGTTCTACAACGGAGAGCGCCCGCACCAGTCGCTGGACAACCGGACGCCGAACACGGTGTATGCCGATGGCCAGGGCGGTGGGGCGAGTATCCCCAATTATGTCGGCGGAAGGACAGGGCAGCGCTGCTCCGCTGCGATTGAAATGATGGGCGTAGCTTAAACTCGGATGACATCTGTCTTGACAGAGGGGGCCACTTTAGGGTCAGTGAATTTTAGCAGTCAGGAGGAGCTGTAGCGGTAGCCCGTCGCGGCGAGCGCTTGCGGCAGAGCCTTGGGATTCGACAACCCTCCGAGTCGAAATGACATGACGTTCGCCCCGCCGGACAGCTTCTCAATCAAGTACTTGCCGACGCGCAGCTCGCCGAACACCGATCCGTTTGCCGTTGTGGTTCGGGTCTTCACATAGGGCTGATATTCCGGATAGCGCTCCGTCCCTGTTCCCAGTGGAAAATAGCTGAACACCTCGGAATGTGCCACCGTATGACTGGCGAGCTCCATGCCCAACCGGTGCAGTGCTGCCATATCGTTGCTGCCTTGATCGTTTAGGAACACCTCGTCGTTAAAATCTTTGATGTATTTGGTTTGTACGAAGTAGGTTCCGACGATGCCCTGACTCTTTTCAAACTGTGCATACTGAATGGCATTGGCCATGGACGTCTGTGCATTGATGTCGTGCGTCATGATCACGGCTAGATCCCGATGGCGCGGAACCGGATGGAGCCGCACGGCATCGGGCTCACCTTCCCGATAGAGGACCGCCAGCAGCCGCAGGAACACGTCGAGCATCGGCTCGTAGCGGTTGTCATAGCTGCGAGCAAGACCTTCGTCGCGGAGATTGTGCCCTTTCAGCAGAAGATGGCCGAGATCCAGGCCGATGGCATAGGCATGACCGACTTCGTAGGATCGTCGAGTAATGGCCGCGCTGCCGTCCTCATACCGAGCCAACGGCGGCTCTTTTGTTTCGCTATATGACCAGGTGGCAATTGGAAGCACGTGTTTCGCGTGGTTGCCGAGTGGAAGAACCTGCTCGGCGGGATCAGTAAATTCTTCGAGCAGTGGTGCAGCAACGGCCAGCCGCAATTCGTAGTGGTCGCGGCCATAGCGAATCTCCTGGAATCCGAATACCTTCTCCACGCCCTCACCATAAATGTTGCTGGCGATGAGCGTGCCGCCTTTTCGTGGGTGAGCGACCACCGCTTTCAATGCGGTGGGTGGTAAGACGCGCCCTGACAATACCGGGTAGACCATGATCACGCGATGGCGCAGGGCTTCATAGGGATCGGTTGTGACTGTAAACGGCACCCCGAACGACTTGAGTCCGTGGGCCAGTCCTAGCCAGTTGGATTGTACATCGGTCACTAAGATCGCGAGACGACTCGAACCACCACCGGCATAATGGGACGGGAGCGTTGGTTCAGGTTGCGATACAAGGCTGGGTGTGGCGGGTCCTATCACGCCTGGAATGCGATAGACAGATCCAGGGGGAACGGCATAGACATCGGTCTGAATAGGAATCGGTTGGTACGCTGAGGCAGCCGTTCTCGGCGACATCGGCGTCTCGGACGGAGTTGCTACCGGCCTGCTCGGATGTCCGATCACCAACCACCAGAGGAGCATGCTGACGCCAAGTGCAACCGCCGTCATCACGCTCAATCTTCCAATGCCGCTCCACATTGCTCACTTCTCCGTGGAAACAAGGTGAATAGGACCGGTCGCGTCGGAGGTCGAGTGCTGCGCATGGCGTGCGCGGAATTTCGCTAAGACGGGAGCCAGAACTTCTTGCGCCTCAGGAGTGAGTAAGGTTTCTTGCAATCGTTCCAGGGTATTTTCCGTCATGGATTTCAAGCTTGCCAGGGCTTCCCCTGCTCGATAACGCACCCACCAGTGTTCATCATCGAATAACGCAATGAGCCGTGCTTCATCTTCCTGTGTTCCCAGTTTGCCCAATGCGGTGGCCGCTTGAACCCGAACATACCAGGCTGGGCTTGAAAGATGTGTGCGGATCACGTGCAGATCGGTCGGGTCTCGAAACTCGCCGAATACGAACAAACATGCTGCCAGCACGTCATCTGACGGAGGGTGCTCATGAAGGAACTGGCGTAATGCGGAGAGTCCACGCGGACTTTTCGTAGTTGGGAGATGGCGAATCAACCGTGGGGCGACGATGGAATCCCCCTGTCGTGCCGCCAGGACCATCGTCTCCGAGGCAAAATCAGGTCCCACCGTGCCCAGCATCGAAGCGATTTTGAGAGGGGACCAATCTTGTCGATGGCCGATGAGGGGGACTAAGAGCGGGATTGCGGCCTGCGCGTCGATACAGAGTAAGGCCTGGGCTGCCTGGAACGCCAAGAAAGAATTCGAGTGTGTCAGCAGTGCACAGACTTCGTTCCAGACGGACCGGTCTTGCAGCCGACCTAACGTCACGACTGCGAGAATCTTGCGGTGTAACAGCCGTGAGTGCAAGAGGCCTCGTGCAAATCGATCGGCGCCAACGTGCTGGGCCATACGGATCAAGTGCGTGGTGATCGCCTCGGACTTGGACTCGCTATGTTCATTCCAGAGATAGAGAAAGACGATGTGCTGGGGAGGGGTGAGTGATGGTAATCCTTCGAGGGGGGTATCGAGGCACCGTTCTAACAGCGGTTGCCAGAGCTCCGTGACGCGTTGCCGTCGGCGCTCCTTCGCATGGCGACTCATTCGGAAGAAAAGGATACCTGCCAAAAGGAGCAGGATCATGCAACTGATGGACAAGGAGATAAGGTACCAGAGTTCGAGCATGGGAACCGTTTAGCTGAGAGGACGCGAAAGACATTGCCAGCAAGATATCACGCTCGTTTACCAGTGATAGATGATGCTGAAACTCCCTCCTTGCCGTAGGGACAGAATACCGCGGTCTTCGTAATATCCAGTGGCTTCCAAGGATAATCGGTCGGCGATCGGGAGCGTGATGCCTCCTTGGATGGCGTGGCTACTCACCCGTGTCAAATCTTGAGTGGCCACGATGCGTTCTCCTGATGTTCCGAATGAGCCGGATGCAAAGAGCTGCAGGCGATTCGTGGGGCGCCAGGTCAGACGAGAGGCGAGGGTGAGCGCGCCAGTTTCTGGAACATAATAGAGCTTCTCCGTCAGCCATACATTGAACGGAAGAAAGATGGTTAGGCCTGGTATCAGAAGCTCGCTGTCACCTGTTTTGTAGGAGAGGTGTCGATAGCCTAACGAGATTTCCAGCGGTGAAAGAATAGGGTGAGCGATCCCCAGCCCTTGCGTGATCTCTCCCGCGACCGAATAATTGGGTGAAAAGTGAGGGTTGATCGTTCCCTGTGCGGCCAGATATCCCCACGCCCGCCGCCACAAGGGGCTGTACAACTCGCCCGACAGCGGCGTGTCGTGGAAGCCGAACCTGGTGATTGGCTCAACCCTGGCGATTACAGTATAGGCACCAAGAGACTTGGCCGCTTCAAAGAGGATATTCCGCTCATCCGGAATGTCTCGCGAATAGGAAAACCGACCGTAGCCCAACTTGACATAGTCTCGGTAGGGCAGGCGTAGGATGGAATCCCGTAAGCCGAGCGGTGCCTGTGGAGAAGCCTCCATTGAGGCAGTAATGGCCTTGACGCGCGCCGCACTCTCTGGATCCCCTGTCAACTGGGCCAATCGTGAATAGTGAACCAGCGCGTCCTGCGTGGCTCCGCTCCAGAACAGGGTATCGGCTAATCCACGCAATGCATCTCTATGCTCCCCATCTTGCTGGAGGACTGCCTCATACAGGCGGATCGCGGTAGGAAACTGTTTCTGCCATGAGCGTACACGGGCTAGTCCTAGTTGTACGTCGACATCGGTGGGATGACGCGTCAGGATATCTCGGTAGAGTGAACTCGCTTGCTCCAATTGCCCATCTCTGGCCAGTAGGCGCGCGAGCGCACCGTTGACTTCATCGTCTTCCGGGTGCTCTGCGAGGATCTGTCGATAGGCGGCGATGGCTGGTCCATACTCGGCATTCCGCTCCCATGCCTGTGCTCGCGCGACCGTTTCGGCTTTTCTGTCAGAGACGGGTGGTGGGACGGTTGCCGGCGACATCGGTCCTTGTTCCGCAAGTGCGCTCCGAATCGACGCTATGCGCTCCGCAACGGCCACATCGCCTGAAACGGCGTACGCTTGTTCGTAGTAGTGAAGTGCTTCCTCCGAGCGTCCCTCCCACAACAATACGTCCGCCATTCCTTGGAGCGCCTCAGGGTGGCGGGAGTTTTCTCGCAACACACCCTCGTAGAGGGGGCGCGATTCGTCCAGGTGTTTCTGCCACGATAACACCCGCGCGAGCGCGGTCCGTGTATCGAGATCAACCGGATGCCGCCGAAGAATCTCTCGATATAAGTCTGCGGCTTCGGTATAAGCGCCTTGCCATGAGAGCAGTCGAGCTAGGGCTGCTCGTGCGTCATCTTTCCCCGGCTCGCGCCGGAGCACCTCTCGGTAGAGGGGGATCGCATCGGGATACTGCTGGGCGGATTCGAGATGTTTCGCCTGTTCGAGCAGACCTTGTGTGGAAAGCGCGTCACGGGTTTGCGTCTGTGCGTTGCCAACTCCGCCAAGGGCAGACAGCGTGCAGCAGAACAGCAGCGGAATACTTGCGGTCAGGAATGGTCGTTCTACGATGGATAACGTGCGCACGTTATTCTTGCAATCCCAGGTAGCCCGGAAGATCGTGGATCAATAGTCCAGAAAAACTTGGCGAATGGATTTTGGCAAACACACGGTTGATCGCGTGGCGGACTTCGCGTTGAGTACGACCCGCAAAGGACAGGTGCTCAGGTTGGATGGTCGTGTCGTGGTGGATTCGAAACCCTATCCCGCCCTGCCCGTGCGCCTCGACGGCGGGTATGTCCCCCAACGTCAACATCCTCCGTACGGGATCAAGTATCCCATTTGCGAGGGCTGGATCATCCTCGCGTTGCAAGATGACATGCCGTTCCGGAAGGAGGCGCGTCGTTTCCATGGCCAGCCAGATCGGGATATCTTGTAGTCGACCGTAGCGCAGGGTGTCTTCGCTGATCGTCGCCAATTCTTCAACGTCTGTTCGATAGCTCATCACGGCGACCTCATCAACCCGATCTATCAGGGTAAATGCGAGCGGTCGGTTCCGATGAATTGTCGAGGTGAACCAGAATGGGATAACGACCGATAGTCGCCCACGACCGCCGAGGGTTGTTTTCACGCGCTCGATGGTGTCGAGATACCGGTCGAAGATCGTGACATCATCGGGAAAGCCCTCAAGGAGGTAGGGCTCAATGTCCAGCTGCATCCCAGGGAGGCTGCTGTTGCCGATGAGTGTGAGGAGCCGGGTGACCTTATCTGTCAGAATCGTTGGAGTGTCGATCATGTCCGGGGCTCCATCGAGCGCAAGCAACTCGATACCCGCTGCTTGTGTGGCGGGGAACAGCGCGGCATAGGCGGTCCAGACCTCATCGGGGTCTCGCATATCCGGCATTTGGAGCAACAGCCGTCGGCAGTGATGCTGCCGGCACGCGGAGAGCATGCCGGCAGGGTTGCGTATCGCGGTTCGATAATCCCAATACCAAAAGCCAACGGAGGGGCTCGGCGAAATGGACGGCGCTGGATTCATCCATGCGCATTCTTCCAGCACGACGTCCGCGTCATCCTCGACGAGCAGCTTCACCTGCGTGAGGCGTCGAAGATCGAGTTGCCGGGCAATCGGTGCGAGGGGGAACTCGACATCAAAGCGGCCGGCGACACGCCCGACCTCAGCGATGCTCTGCCGTTGATCAGCAGATTCGGCGACCAGCGTGATCAGCAAGGGGCTGGAGGTCCTTCCACGCACTCGGAGAGCGTGAAAGGACAAAGCATCCAACCTGGTATTCGAGGTCCGGAGCGACCACGTAAACTCGCAGGGAGATGTCCCCTTGCGAGTGAGGCGGACTCGGAGAGGAGGGACCATGCTGGTTTGTTGTGCCTGGCAGAGATCGATGGGGTTACCGGCGCTGGGCATCGTTGCAAGTGGTAGGTGTGGGTCGGAAGGCCGATAGGAAGAAAGCACAAAAGGATTTGCTGGTTGTCGACGGCGCACTATAATTTTGGGAACAGACTGGTCGCCGACATAGGTCAATTCGATTTCATGAATTTCAGGTGGAGGTGTCTGTCCAGGAACAACGAGTTCCTGAGACAGAGCCGAAGACGGCCAGAGGCAGAGCCCGATCAGTATTGGCATTGCCGCCGTCCACGTGATGAAGCTCATGCAGGGAAGCGCCGTACTATCAGGAACGGGCCACGATGCACCCAACGCAGAACCCATGATGCCGGAAGTCATCTTTAACATTGTTCAGTCTGGATTCTTGTTGTACTTAGCCACCCTGACCGGGGGCTACTTGGCGCTCAATACCGTGTCAATCTTCTCGCTCCGGCAGTATTTTGAGGAGCGAATGGGCGAACGATTTCCAGGTACATTTACTGGATATGAGCCGCAGATCAGCATCATTGTGCCAGCATACAATGAAGCGGCGACGATCGTGAATTCTATTCGTTCTTTGTTACAGCTGAATTATCCTGAATATGAAATTATCGTGGTCAGTGATGGCTCGACCGACAACACCATTGAAGTTCTGCGGCAAGAGTTCGGATTGAAGCCGTTTCCTGAAGCCTACGGCCACGATCTGCTGACTCAGCCGGTGCGTGCCACGTATCATTCGTCGACCTACGCGAATGTCCGTGTGATCGATAAAGAGAATGGAGGGAAGGCGGATTCCCTCAATGCCGGAATCAATCTGTCCGTGTATTCATTATTTTGTTGTATCGATGCCGACTCCATCTTGGCACAGGACAGTTTGTATCGCGTGGTCCAGCCGTTCTTGCTCGAACCCCGTACCATTGCTGCGGGCGGCACCGTTCGCGTGGCCAATGGCTGTTTCGTGGAACATGGACTCTTGAAAACAGTAGGCTTGCCATCTAGTTTTCTGGCACTGTTGCAAACGGTCGAATATTTGCGCGCATTTCTATCCGGGCGGCAGGGTTGGTCTCCGATGAATGCGATGCTGATTATTTCCGGCGCCTTTGGATTATTTCGAAAAGAAGCGGTGCTGAAAGTCGGTGGGTATCGAACCAACACGATCGGTGAAGATATGGAATTGGTGGTGCGCTTGCACCATCAGTATCGCCTGAATGGTCAGCCGTATCGCATTACGTATGTGCCGGATCCGGTCTGCTGGACTGAGGTCCCTGAGGATTTGCGAACCCTCCGGAATCAGCGCATCCGCTGGCAGCGCGGCTTATGCGATAGCCTGGCGGGTCACTTCGAGCTGTGCTGTCATCGAAAGGGCGGGACGGTCGGCTGGCTCGCCTTTCCGTTCATGGTCATTTTTGAATGGTTTGGGGTGACGTTTGAAATGCTCGGCTATTTCCTCTTGCTGGTAGGGCTTGGGTTAGGGCTGGTCTCATTGCATGTGTGGGCGGTCTGTATGTTTGTTGCTGTTGGGTTCGGCATCACGCTTTCGTTGAGTGCCCTCCTCATGGAAGAAATGACATTTCATCTGTATCAGCGCCCCTCGGATTTCTGGAAATTGCTCTGCGTCTCGGTGATTGAAAACTTCGGGTATCGGCAGTTGAACTCTTACTGGAAACTGATAGGCCTCTGGCAATGGCTCCGCGGGACCAAAGCCGAGTGGGGCAAGATGGTTCGATCGGCCTCGTGGCAATCCCAGCAGCGTCCTCCAGAAAATAGCTGATCCGTGTCTCTACAGTTCCGCGCGGTTCTCGCCGATAGGGAGTGAAGAAGCCGGGTTCTATCGACATCACGGGGAGGGTTCTCGGCCATGCCATTGGCGAGCGAACTGGTCCAGTCCTGCACCACCGTCTTCACCTTGCCGGAGATTTACTTCCGTGTACGGGATGTTGTGGACGACCCCAATTCAACCATGGACGACCTTGCCGATGTGCTCAAGATGGATCCGGCTATCTCCGCCAGGCTGCTTCGCATCGTCAATAGCCCCCGCTATGGGTTTTCGAGGCAGATCGACACGATCACCCGTGCCGCCAATCTCCTTGGCATACAGGCCATCAATGACTTGGTGACCGCGACGACCATCGGCCGGACCTTTTCCGGGATGCCTATTCAACTGATGGATGTTCCTAAGTTTTGGCGCAAGAGCGTCCTCTGTGCGTTGCTGGCTGGAAAGATTGCAAAGTCTTGCAGTATCAACGACAGCGAGCGATTTTTCGTCGAAGGCTTGCTACGCGACATCGGCCACTTCGTCCTCTACCAGACCATCCCGCAGCGGGCACAATCGGCGCTGATTGAAGCGGCCTACCTGGAGAGTTCGCTTGCCGAGGTTGAGGGGGCTAACTTCGGGTGCGATTTTGCAGAGGTCGGGGCCGAACTGGTCCGGTTCTGGGGCATGCCCGCACAGATTGAGCAGGCCATTCGCCACCAGGTGAATCCGATGGAAGCCGGCGAGTTCATTCTCCATGCCTCCATCGTTCATCTCGCCGGTGCTGTGGTGGATTATGAAGAATGTGAGCCGAACCGGCGTCGAGAGGTGGTCCTATTCGATCCGGCCGCTCTCGAGAGCACACAGTTTTTGCCGGACAACCTCCCCGCGCTGCTCAAGGAGGCCTACGAGCAACTCCAGGAGACGTTGGCGGTGATCAATCCCCACGCCATGGCTGCCTAGCTGTTCAGCACTTGCTCGGTGGTTAGAAATGGAGCTTGGCTCACCTGCTGTTTAGCCTTCACCAGCGTTAATAGAAGTACAGCATCTTCCGATTGAGTGGGTGTGCTCATCGATCCGATTCGGAAGGAAGACGGTTTCCTGTGGGGCACTCACCATCTCGTAGTCGGCACACTAGAGTATCCCGGCCAGTCTATTCAGACCGAGCGTTGCCTGGGCAAAAAACAGCTGAAATACTTGGTAGTCTTGGGGGAGCACCGGCTGGGTGCTGGTGGCTCGATCGCAGTAGATGAGCCCGATCGGTCTCGCTCCCACCCGCAACGGCGCCACGATTGCCGATGTCGGTTTCCAGCTATCGAGAAAGTCCTGCTTCAGAGTCCCGGCCATCTGATCTGAAAAGTTGGGAACGAGGAGTGGATCGACACGCTTGAGGATCGTGAGGAAAAATCGGTGCTCCCGGCTGAGCGAGCCTGAGAGGGACTGGAGGTGGGGCGCGGGAGGAGTCACGCCACATACCAGTCTTCCGACAAGGAGATCACTATCATTCTGGTTCAGAAGTGCCAGGCCTACACGATCAAATCCGGCATCCCGATGGAGGGATTGTACAAATGTTTCCAGTAAGCCGTTGAGGTCTTTCGCTGCTTGCAGCGAGTCCTGAAAGGCTTGAAGTGTTTCCAGTGGTTTGGTTCGAATGGGTGCAGCCTGGTTTGTGCTGGACGGCGGTGTAATGGCGGGCGAGTGTGGGATCAATTCGCTGAGGTCCTGCTCCTTTGATGGTGACGTGGCTTCATCGGGCGAGGCGATTGCCAGTCCCATTGAACGGATGAGTTGGTGCCCTCGATCCATAGCCCGAATCATCAAATCCGTGAACGGGCCAGAAGAGAGTCCGCTTCCGAGCTGGAGCGTCTTCTTGGCTTTCTCAATGGAGGTCTGCGGGGCGGGGCTGGTCAGCACCTCAACCAGGCGAATGGAGCCGACGACGATACCTCGGTAGGTGTGGAGTTCGCTTTGCCAATGCTCCATCGGCTGTTCTTCCGGATGACGAAAGAGCTCGATCAGATCCTCCGGTAGCTTCCACATGTGGGCCAATGCTTGGGCCAAGGTCAATCGTGGCACACCGATGAGGCGTGTCTCTTGAAGCACGCATTCCGACGGGCGCTTGGTTGTCTTGGAAATAGCCTGGAGAGCAAGAAAGAGGTCAGGGTCTTGGTAGGCAATGGCCAAGTCTCCGATCGAATAGAGGAGGGCACCGGTAAACAACTGCCCAGGCTGTGGGTAGCCAATAGCCATGCCTAGTTCGTTGGCATAGGTCGCGGAGATCAGGGACTTGGCGATCAAGGTTCGAAACTCCTGTTGGCGAACCGGCCAGTGTTGCAGTTGTTCGACAAGATGTGCCGCAGCCACGAGAGACCGAACCGTGTCGAGCCCGAGCCAACTGACGGCGTGTGGGACCGACACAATCGTCTGCTGCGGGCTGTAGGCGATGCTATTTGCCACTTGCAGAACTTTGCATGTCAACCCATGGTCTCGGCTGATCACCTGGGCGAGATTCACGGCGTTGGACTGAGGACCCATATGGGTCAAGATTTGCTGACAGGTCAATTGCAAGATAGGAAGACAGTGGCTGGATTCGTCCAAGAGCGGTCTGAGTTTTTGATGGAGACGAGGGCGGATTGAATCGATGAAGGCCGATTCCATGGCCGTGCTTGATGAAGTCATAAGGGAGTTCCTGGTTGTGGGGCAGAAGCTCTATCGGTCAGAATCCTACCAAGCTTAAGAATCCAAAATTATAGAGTAAAGGAGTGAGCGGTCGTGTATGCAGTGAAAAAGTAGAGTGGGGACTAACCAGCGACCGGGAAGTCACAGCCGCTGGTTAGATCGTCCAGAATAGTCTTCTGACTTCGTTGCGCACCTCTGCCGGATTTTCACAAGTTATTCCAGTGAGCGGTCTTCCAGGAAGATCACCTGCTCCCGAGCGCGGAAGAACTGTTGGTAGGGCATGGGGGCCGCGACGGTCCGAAGGTAACACTGAGCGCTGGCTTGCACGACGTAACATCCGGTGGCTGATCGACGCAAGAATAGCATCATGAGATGCGCATATAAGTTTGATACATGAGTATTGGACATTGACGAGCCAGTGATGCAGATACTATAAGTCAGTTAGCTTCATGACTGACTGCGCGCACGGGATGATGTTCTTGGGCCTCTGAGTCTGTCTCGCCCCCATCACCTGAAAAGCTCTTAAGGGTAGGCGTATGTGGATATATGTCCAGCCGGTGCTGTCACCATGCTTGGGTTGGTTGCTGAGTCTGGCGCTTCCCATAGGACTGTCCGCCTGTGGACCAGCACTATCCGACCCCGCGCCGGGTGTGGAATCTCACGCAAGTCTGAACGGGGCGTCCACGGCGAATCCCGCGCAGCAAGATAGTCCGTCATCCCGCAACGACCTTACGAAGCCGGTGACGCCTCTCGCGTCAGTTCAGGAGTCGGTCGCGGACCAGAGAAAAGATCCGGCGCTTCGGCCAGATCGGTCACTCCTGTCTGACCGTACCAGCCAGTCGGTGGATGCTTCAGAGCAACCTGGCATCCTTCCCATGATGAATGTGTGGACGCCGGATGGAATGCCCCTGTCCGTCGTGGTCCCCGAAGACCCAATCGACGACGCGAGCCTCGACGACGATGCGAATACCGAACGTCGGAACTGGGATATCGCGCATGAGACGGAACAGTTGGAAGACGAAAAAGAGCAAGAAGAGAGATTCGATGAGCGGAAAGAATGAGGAGTGGGAACCGCATACTCGTCAATTCACAACGATTCACGGTATCGGTGGGCAAGTCACTAGCTAAACAATCGAGGAGGACTGTTCATGAGAATACGAAGCGCACTCGTCAGGGTCATGCCGGCTCTGTTGGTCATTGTGTGTATGCAGAGTGGCAGCACGGAGGCACAGGAAAATACGGAGACACGGCTCAGCGCGGCAGTCAACGTGGCCGCGCCCCTGACATTCCAGCTCGGCAAAGAGACCACCGAGGCGCAGGCGGCAGAGACCCTTTCTTATTGGACCCCAGAACGTTTAGCCAACGCTCAACCGATGCTTCCACTGGCGAATCCGAACGCGGTCGCTCCTGAGGCGGCTGCACAGGCGAGCGGGACGCCTGTTTCCCTTCCTGGGAAGCGACCCACCGCACCGGCCAGCGCTGATTCTGCCACGCGTCTCTACGACCCGGCACAGGTCAAGATTCAGGTCGAAGCCGGCGATATCGAGTCACAGGCCGCTGGGTCGTACAAGGCCCACTTCACCAGTGCGCGGGTCAATCCACCTGCCTTGGAGACCATCTTTCCAAACCGCACGGTCGGCAAACTGTTTTTCACCGATAATACGGGGGAAAGGTTTGTCTGCTCGGCCTCAGTGATTCGGCAGAGGATTGTGCTCACAGCGGGCCACTGTGTTCATAAGGGGAGCGGCGGATCCGCTGGGTTTCACCGCAACTTCCTGTTCGTTCCAGCGTTCAGAGACGGGGCTGCGCCTCTTGGAACCTTCACGCCTCGCCGTGTGGGCACCACATCCCAGTGGCTCGCTTCCAATGGTCTGGTCCCCAATGCGGCGGATTTCGGGATGTTCGAAATTAACGACAGGGCTGGAAAGAGAATCGGTGCGATCACCGGGACCTTGGGCTTCCGGACCCTCAGTCTCCTCCCAAACCACACGACGAAGCTTGGGTATCCGTGTAACATCGATGCATGCCAGAAAATGCAGCAGGTGACGTCGCAAAGCTTTCGGGCCACCAGCCCCAATAATGTTGAATACGGATCGAATGCCCGAGGTGGCTCGAGCGGCGGCCCTTGGGTGATGAACTATGGCATTCAGGGCAAAGGTGGGCTGACGAGTAATCTGAATGCGGTTGTCGGAGTGAGCTCATATGGGTACATCGAGACGGCTCCGAAGGTCCAGGGCAGCTCGATCCCTGACAGCCGAGCCGGTGGGTTCATTCCTCTTCTTAATACGATGTGCGCCGCGAGAGCTGGCAACTGCTGAAATCCTGAAGATGGCAGTGGCGGGTGCGATAGCCGCACCCGCCATCCGTGCAGGCAAGTTCCCGCCGCATGTACAGATTATGAAGATCGTTGACTGGTGCCCCGTTGACTCGCGAGGCATTCCGTCCCATTTAGGGCGTCATGATCAGGCGAAACGACGCGAGCATTTTCTCGTTCTCTGGACCAAGGGGGATGAGACCGTACACGTACTGGTCGGTTGCGAAATAGAGGAACTCGTTGGGCGCAAGCTGCTGCCGGAGTGCGACTCTCACCCCTTCGCGTGCCCCTGGCAGTTGAACGGCAGTAATCTCGCTGCCGGGAGGCAGCAGGCCGAAGGAGTTGAGCCAATCACGCAGCGAGCGTCCCGACGGTATCGGGAATACCTGGATAGTCAACATGGGCGGTTCAAGATCCGCAAACTGGCCGGCTGCGATGTGCTTTTGTTGAAAGCGTACGCGCTGGACCGCCGCCGGCTGGTTGGGTGTTGGGAGGGTGATTTCCTTGAGAATCACGTACCCTTTGGGATATTCGATTGCAAAGCCATAGACGGGGTCGGTGTGCATCTGCCAGCCCTTCGTCTGGATGACAGGCGACGTTCCCGTCGGCCTGTCGAGTTGCCGCGCGGCACTCTCACAATTGGCCAAGACCACACTCGCGACAATCACATGGGAAAGCCATCTGACTCGAAACAGGATTGGTGCATTGTTCACCATCTAGGTCCCTGTCCGTCCTCCGCCTCTGTATGCATTCGATGAATCACGATAGCAAGTCGTCCATCGAATACCAGAACGTGGAGCAACACTGGCTCCACGTTAGCTTGCGCTGAGCTGGCCGAGGCTGTCAATGTTTCCCTCTTCCTCTTTCCAGGGTTGTCGCGCGGGAAGGGTTGAGTAAAGGGCGTCAGGTCGTTCGATGACGTGGTGCTGGTTGACGGCGTGGCAAGCGTTACCGCATCGCTGCGTCTGTCCACAATCCGGCCTAAAACTCCCCATTCACCCCGTTGATTGGGTTACAGACGTCCGAATGTTCGTTCGAAGAACTCTTTGGTGAGTGTCATATGTTGCCCGATATCCGTGTGTAGATGGCGTGCGCCGGCTTGCCAGTCATCGGTGGTATAGCCCACGCGGCGGGCGAGGAAGATGAACTCGTCGGAGTCGGTTGGGGGAAGGACTCGATCTTTGGCGTTGCCACGGACCATACGAAGGCCGTCAATGAGCATGCGGATAAAGAAGTAGGCCTTGCGGAGCGTCTCGCCGTCTTGCCTCGTGACGAGGCCACACTCGACGAGGGTCTCCAGCGCCTGCATGGTGTTGGGGGTGCGCAGGACAGGGAGTCGATGGCCGTGCAGGATTTGGAGGTACTGCATGGCATACTCGATATCGACGATACCGCCCGGGCTATGCTTCAAGTTGACGGTGCCGAGCTCCACTAGCTGCTTGAGTTGCTGTCGGCGCAACGCGAGGGCTTCGGGGATATTCCAGGGTTTTCCGCTATAGACGTAGTGATCGCGATGGGCTTCGACGCGCTTGCCAAGGGCCGCATCGCCCGCCACATGCCGCAGTTTGATCAATGACTGGCGCTCGAATGGCGCGGCCAGGCCATGGTCACTGTAATAGTTGGTGATCTCGTCAAAGGGATTGGTCAGAGAGCCTTTTCCGCCGTGAGGACGGAGACGCACGTCGAGATGAAAGATGCCTTCCTGTTTGGCCTCGATCCATTGTAAGAGTTCCGCCCCCAGCCGCTCAAAGTATTCGCTGTTGTCGATCGGCTGCTTGCCACCGGTGCGGCCGGCGTCCCCATACACGAACATCACTTCAATATCAGAGGCGTAGCCGAGTTCCTTGCCACCGAACTTGCCCAAGCCCAGCACAGTGAAGGGACAGGGTTTTTTATTGCCCAAGCGTGGTGGGCCATGCACCGTACTCAGTTTGGCGTGGCAATCTTTCAGACTCCGATCGAGGATAACTTCGGCCAGTTGGGTCAATGCAGCTGAAAAATCAGGCAGCGCTGTGTCTGGCTCAACGATGTGCTTCATATCGATGCGGAACAGTTCACGGTCCTTGAAGCTGTTTAGCGCGGCCTTCCGGGCCTCGTCGGTTTTGGCTTTACTCACAAGGCGATCGAGTTCCTTGCGAAGCGTGGCTTTGGGGGTCATGAGGGGCGCATCGCGATAATCTTGCAGGAGCGGCAGCAGGTTGCTGTGTTGGCGGCGCAGAAAGTCTTCCCAGAGAAAATCGCTGGCCCCGAGCAGACGGGCGAGCAGGGGGAAGGTTTTCTTGTCGCTGAGAAACGCCAAGGCTTCTTGCTGGGCTTTCCCTTTCGTTTGCTGCATGGTCAGGTCAAGAAACTGGTCAAAGGCCTCCAAGGCTTTGGTTGGGTCAGGAGCCCAGGTCAGGGCATGGGTGAATTGCTTGATGAGCACGGCCGTCAGGCGCAGCTGCTGCTGATCGGTTGCATCGGTCAGCTTCTGGCCATGGCGGTTGCGGACAGAGAAGCGATCGTGAATCTTCCCTTCCTCAACGTCGAACTGCGCTTTGGAAATGTACACGTTGCGCATGGCCAGGGCGTTGGCGAAGGCGTACAAAAAAGCCGGGGTATCGTCCGACCGGATATCCATGACCGTGTCGGTCGGAGA
This sequence comes from Nitrospira sp., assembly GCA_005116745.1. NCBI lineage: Bacteria > Pseudomonadati > Nitrospirota > Nitrospiria > Nitrospirales > Nitrospiraceae > Nitrospira > Nitrospira sp. The sequence goes on from SWDS01000009.1 coordinate 326,661, forward strand.
TTGGTTGTTGTCGAATGTGATCTGGACTGGATGGAGGAGACCGCTGAAAGAACCGCGGCGCTTGCCGAGCTGTTCGACCAGCCGTCGATTCACGGCACAGCGGGCCTCTGTAAATTGCCCTTTATCGAGCAATGTGATGACTGAGTGGAGCGCATCCGTCAGGTGTTTCTGTTGAATGTCACCCAATTCCACTCCTGGTACCGGCAGCACGCGGAACACATCGACAATTTTTTTCCTGGTCAGCCCTGGACTGCCCGTGGCGCGGACGCGCGGTCCGTATCCTGCCCAACTTGTGCGAGCGGGTGGCGCAGCCGCGGTTTCCCCAAACGTATAGATATCTCCTTCTTCGATGTTCAGGCCGAACGCAGAGAGCAGGCCGCAAATCGTGGCGAATTCAGAGAAGTAATCATAGGCCACGATCGTGACCTCAAACCGTGTGTCTTGCTGCTCGGCAAAGGCCATTGCGCAGGGGCGTTCCGGGGTGAGCTGAGCCGTCGAACGGATATGAGCGGCAATCGCCAGAGGTTTGAATCTCCTAAAATATTCTGGGTCCATGCGGCTGAAAAAATCATCAAGGATTTCAGGCGCAACATCAGGACACAGGGGACGAACTGTGCTGAGCAGCGCGGTACGATTGGGAGCACTAGTGGACATGGACTTCAGTATACCCGAATGGTTTCATTGTGCGTAGAGGAACCCGTGCGTATAATGCCGCTCCATGCCTCGAAGAACTCCCACACCCCACTCGTCGCCTTTCCCCTCGTTGACTGAAGGTCGTCCCGATAAGCCGGATCCCAAGCCTATCCTGCTGGGGGAGAAGCGAAATGCTGAGGGCACCCGGGTGATTTTGTCCGCCTATGGCCTGCGTGATCTCGATCGAGCAGACCGTAATCTCGATGCCATGGCCGGTGACCCGATCCAACGCCGGCAGCTCGCCGACATCCTGCCGCTGTTGATGGAATCGATTGCCCGAACGGCCGATCCCGACCAGGCGTTGAACCACTGGGAGCGCATGTTGACGGGCGTATCCCGAACCGCATTTCTCGACTACTTGCGCACGTGGCCGCGCATGCTCGATCTTCTCTGTGTGATCTTTGGCAACAGCAATGCCTTGACCTTTACGCTCATTCGAGACCCAACCGTGGTGTACTGGCTGGCTGAGGAGGATGTCCTCGCGCGACCTCCGACGCGGAAGGGGATGGAGCGCGCGCTGTACGCAAGCATCGGGCATCTCACCTCGAAAGAATCGAAGCTGGATGCGCTGCGCCGATTCCAACGGCGAGAGATGTTGCGGATTGGTGTGCGGGATCTCCTCCGCCTCTCGACGGTGCCGGAGACAACCGGCTCGTTGTCGGATTTGGCCTGCCTCCTGATTCATGCGGCCTACGAGGTTGTCGACGCCGATCTCCATCAGCAATATGGCATTCCCATGCATCAGAATCGGCAACGACGGTGGGTGGAGACCAAGTTCGTCGTGATGGGGATGGGCAAGCTCGGTGGACATGAACTGAATTACAGTTCCGATGTGGACCTGATCTACCTCTATGAGTCCCACGATGGAGAGACCAGAGCGCCGAGAGGGAGGCGTGCCGTGATCCCAGCCGGCGTCGGCATTTCCAATGAAGAATATTTTGAGATTCTCGCCCGTGAGCTCACCAGAGTGTTGGTCGAACCCACCAGAGAAGGCTACGTCTTTCGAGTCGATCTGCGGTTGCGGGCCGAGGGTTCTGTTGGCCAGTTGGCTCGCTCGCTGGTCGAGTATCGGAAATATTATGCGACACGCGGACAGGTCTGGGAGCGGTTAGCGTTGCTCAAAGCGTGGCCAGTCGCCGGTTCCCATGATGTCGGGCAGGCGTTTCTGAAGCTGGTGAAGTCGTTTGTCTTGGGGACCGGGGATAAAATGGATCGCAACAAGGCGCTGACGATTGTGCAAGACGTCCGCGCCGTCAAGGACATGATCGATGCAAAAATGACGGACCGTGGTCACGCACAACGCAACGTCAAGCTGGGGACCGGCGGGATTCGAGAGATTGAGTTTTTCGTGCAGACTGTTCAAGTCTTGGCCGGACGAACGGTGCCGGCGCTATTGGACCGGAGCACCCTCGCTTCGCTGAACCGGCTGGCCAAGAAAAAACTGCTCTCGACCGAAGACCGCGATGCGCTGGCCGCCGCGTATCTCTTCCTGCGCGATGTCGAACATAAATTGCAGATGGTCGATGATCTCCAGACCCATTCGCTTCCCGAACGCTCGGAAGAGTTGGAGCGCTGTGCGGTCCGGATGGGGTACGGTGCACAGGATCGGATGAAGGCAGCCACATTGTTTCATGTCGATCATCAGCGCCATACCGAGATGGTCCACCGCACCTTCCGGTCGTTTTTTGTCGAGCCAATGACCTCGCCTGTTTTTAAAGCCACGCTTCGTTCGATCAGTAGTTCGAAGTAGACGAGCTTGTTCTGAGAGGGGAGATGACTGGGAGAGTCGGGGGGCGTTACTCTGACATCTTGTGTGTGTGCTAGCCTGCCGGGTGGGATTGGCCCACCCTCGGTGATGATCACAAGGCCCGCGCCAAAATTCGGGTGAGATTGGATCGAGGGATCAAGACACACAGCCGGACGATATTGAAATAGCCCAGCGGTATTGGACTGACTACAGGAGGCGTCTATGAGAAAGAGGCACGGCCTACCAAACAGATCTTATTGAAAGCCTGCGAGATGCGCGGGAAGCTGAAGAGTATTTGAATGCCGCGCTCAAAGAGGATGATCCAGAATTGTTTTTGCGGGCATTGCGAAATGTTGCGGAGGCCCAGGGAGGAGTTGCGTCGCTCGCCGAGAAAACAAAGCTGAATCAAGAAAGTCTGTATCGCATGCTCTCGGAACGCGGCAATCCTGAATTCCGAATCCTTGAGGCCCTCCTCCATGCGTTGGGCTTTCGGCACGCGGTTGCCGTCAATCGCGAGCCGGCATGAGCAGATCGACTCGTGGGCGGATTGTATTCCGCCACCATGACCTATGGCGCAGGCTCCCATGCTCTCTAGGTCGGATGTGATGTAAAGAAAGTTTGAGCGCCAAGGGGCTGGGAATCTGTGCGCTACGAAGGCACCCATCGGTGTAAGAATGGACGCGATGCTTCACCTCATGATGAGGGGAGGCGATCGAGGTCGGTGCGCCGGGGCAGACATCACACTGCGGCACGCGGCGTCGATCAAGAGTCGTCGTCGTGAGCGTGATTCAGACATGGCGAAGGAACGGAGGAACCTGTCGCTCTGATGCAACGGGAGACGCGCAAGCGGGAAACCCCCGCAAGCGCCTGAGCACCGAGGCGGGGCGCAAGGACGCGCGAAACAAAGGGGTCCCGTTTCTTTTCAACAACGGGCTGATTTGGATGTCATCACGAGGTTGCGGCTAAACAAGACGCTCCAGCCGGCACGAAGCGTCGTCTCAACGGCCCTGCGACCGCCGCTGAGCCGGTGGGTCTCAAAACGCTTGCATTGCATACAGTGATACTTTAGTATCACTGTATGCGAACGGAACTTGTCACCACCCTGAAGCGCCAAGCTACGGAACTCTTGTCCGATCTGGAACGGAGCAAGGAGCCCATTCTCATTACCCAGCATGGGGTACCTAGCGCCTATCTCGTGGATGTTGAAACCTATGAGACCTTGCAACGCCGGATGAGCCTGCTGGAAGGCATCGCCCGCGGGGAACGCGCTCTTGAGGAAGGGCGCACCGTGAGCCACGCCCAGGCGAAGCAGCGCATGGCCCGATGGCTGAAGTAATCTGGACGGAACCGGCGCTGAACGATCTGGATGCCATCGCCGACTACATCGCGTTGGACAATCCCGAAGCAGCAAGGCGCCTTGTACGGAAGATATTTCGCCATGTGGGGCAATTGGCCGATTACCCCAGGAGCGGTTCAAAGCCACCGGAGCTGAAGGGATGGCGCTACAGACAGATTGTCGAAGCTCCCTGCCGCGTCTTCTATCGACAAGAAGGCCCCCGCGTGTTCATTTTGTACGTCATGCGCAGCCAGCGCCTGCTTCGGCCAGACAGGCTTTCCACCCGGAGCAAGAAACTGCCGGAGTGAGGTCCTGCAGATCGTCATCCGCTGGTTGACCCGCGTAGCGCGGCCCAACCAGCGGCTGCAGCGGACCTCCACCAGTGAGGAATCCCGTATCATCTTCTAAGAGCCTGTTCAAAATCTTTTGAGGAGTAGGACGAGGAAAGCGAGAACGGCCATA